>JBAGRP010000001.1:1875882-2188529 GCA_036924855.1 Nitrobacteraceae bacterium AZCC 2146 | reverse complement strand
GACCACCGGCTTCTTCGGAGGATGCGGGATCGGGCTGAGCTTGTTGGTGGATGGCATGTGGTCGTCGTCTCCCCGCTATCGCTTGTCTCTGTTGTCATTGCGAGGAGCCCTTGCGACGAAGCAATCCAGTCTTGGCTTTTTGCTTCTGGATTGCTTCGCTGCGCTCGCAATGATGTGGAAAGGTCCCAGTCTCACCCAAACCGTTTCTTCCGCCACTCGATCAGCTTGGCGCTGACCTCGTCGGGCTTTTCCTGCTGCGTCCAGTGGCCGCTGTCGCGGACCAGATATTTTTCAAGATCCGGGATGATCTTTTCCATGCCGTCGGTGGCGGAAGGCGGCAGCACTGCGTCGTTCTCTGCCATGATCATCAGCGCCGGCACCCGCACGGTATGATCAAGGCCGGCGGAGCGTTCCCAGTTGCGGCTCATGTTGCGATACCAGTTGATGCCGCCGGTGAAGCCGGACGTCTTGAACGCATCGACGAACACCTGCTTCTCCTCATCCGACAGGATCTTGGGCCGCGGATCCCGCGCCGGATCGTAGCCGGCGACCATCTGCGGAAAGGCGAGGTTGGTTTTTGGCGATGCGCCGATCCCGGCCGCCGGAGCCTCTGTTGCGTCGGGCGCCTTGCGTGGCATCGGCTTGCGCATGAAGAAATCGAACGCGCGCTCGACATTGCTGCCGAAAATCCTGTCCGGCTCCCGCGCCGGGTCCTGGAACTGCACGATGTACATCTGGTCGCCGAAACGCTTCTTGTAGATCAGGATCGGATCGACCGGCGCGCGGTCGGTATGCGGGGTATTGACCCCGACCACGCCGGCGACGCGGTTGATATGCCGCAGCGGCATCTGCCAGACGATGAAGCCGCCCCAGTCGTGGCCGACGAAGACCGCCTTGTCGATCTTGAGATGGTCGAGCAGGCCGATGAGATCGCCGGTGAGGTGCTCAATGTCGTAATCCTCCACCGCTGCGGGCCGGTCGGTGGCGCCGTAGCCGCGCTGGTCCGGCGCGATGACGCGGATCCCGGCGTCGCTGAGCGCCTTGATCTGATGTCGCCAGGAAAATGCCATCTCCGGCCAGCCGTGGCACAGCACCATCGGCGGCGCATCGCTTTTCGGCCCGGCCTCGTAGTATCCCATGTGAATGCCGTTGACCTCGGCGAACTGCAACGGCGGCATTTCAATCATCATTTGTCTTTCAGCTGGCTGCGCTTTTGAGTTGATCCGGCGGCACGAATGCCGCCTCTAGCAAAGCGAATTCATCCGGCAGCATGTCGGCCAGCAGCTGCACATGCGGAATGATGTTGGCGCCGGCGATGAAGCCGAAATCGAGCTGGTCGCGGTAGCTCTGCACGGTGATGTTCAGCGCCAGCCCGTGGGCGGCGATCGACACCGGGAAGATATGCAGCAGCTCGGCGCCCGCGGCATACAGCGTCTGCCGCGGCCCCGGCACATTGGACACGGTGATGTTCGCCGCCGGCGGCAGCACGTCGGAGAGGTTCGAGCGGCTGTAAAGCAGCGCCAGGATCTGCACCATGATCGGCGCGCCGAGCATCGACAGGTTCGAGACCTGCGGCATCAGCGCCCGCAGCGGATGCGACATCTCCTTGGACTTTGTCGACTGCGCGATGATCGCTTCCAGTCGCGCCTTGGGGTCTTCGATGTTGCTGGCGATCGAGCAGATCATGCCGAACACCTGGTTGTTGGCATCGGTGTTACCTTCCTCGCGCAGCGAGATCGGCACCGCCGCGGTCATCGCCTTGGCCGGCAGCGCGCCGCGCTGCAGCAGGTAGCGCCGGACCACACCACTTGAGAGCGCCAGCACCACGTCGTTGAGCTTGCCGCCGGCCTGCTTGGCCACCGCCTTGGCCGATGACAGTGGGATCGAGACGCCGGCAAAGCTGCGCTCCGAGGAGATCGTCTTGTTGAGCAATGTGGGCGGCGACACCATGCTGTTGAGGCTGTCGCGCGATTTCGGATCGGCGATCTTCGCCATCACGTCGGAGACGCTCTTCAGCATGGTGGGAATGCTGCCGGCGAATTTCACGGCCGATTCGATCTGGAACATGGCGTTGTCGAACAGGATCGAGCCGATGTCGCTCTTGCCGGAGCGCGGCAGATCGATGCCTTTGCCCGTGCTCTCCAGCGGCTGCCGCCACAGTTGCTGATAGGAGTCGATGAAGCTGGCGGCGATATCACGCGGCTCCTGCCGCAGCTTTTCGCGCGTCGCCGGCTTTTCGATTTCGCGCGGCACCGGCGTCACGTCGTAAATCATGTTGGTCAGCGCTGCGCCGGCGCCGCCGTCGATGCAGGCGTGGTGCATCTTGGAGTACAGCCCGATCTCGCGGTCCTTCATGCCCTCGAAGACGTAGAATTCCCACAGCGGCCGTGCGCGGTTCAGCAGTTTGGCATGCATCCAGCCGACGATGCGCTCCAGGGTGGCGCGGTCGTGCGGCGCCGGCAGGCTGCCGCGAAAGATGTGGCGGTCGATGTCGAACTGGTCGTCCTCGACCCAGGAGGGGTGGTCGATGTCGAGCGGCGCCTTTTCCAGCCGCGCCTTCAGGATCGGCGCCACGTGCAGCCTTGAGGCGATCATCGCCTTGAAGTCTTCGAAGAAGTCGCCGGCGTAATCGTCGGGCAGGCGGAAGATCGCCATGCTGCCGACATGCATCGGCATCTCCGGCGTCTCGAGATACAGAAACGACGCGTCCATTGAGGACAGCTTCTTGCCGGCTTCCGCCATGACAGTCCCTCCCCGAAAACCTTCAACGGCGTCTTTGCGGCGCTCTGGGGCTGAGTGTGCCTTTTCGGGAGCGGAATATGCAATGGGCAAAGCGAGGGGGCGGGACCAACGTGCACCGTCGGACGCAGCCGCACGTTGTGCCAGGCCCTCGACGAAGGGGCAAAATGCGGGCCCGCACAAGCGCGGGTAAGCCATAAGCTTGTTTGTTGAGCGCCTGTTCGACAGGTTTGCCTATTACGTCGCCGACCTTGTTTCGAAAAACTCCCTTAAAATAAGCTACATTTCGTATCGTTCGCGTAGATTGACTATCCAATAAGCTGATACCGCTTGTAAATTATGCTGTTCACGTATTTGTGATATCGCACTGCACCATCGACATTGCGGCGCACCATTTACCATGTCATAGAAGTTGTACCCCGGGCCAAACGGACGGGGCGAGCCCATAGCTCAACCCCTGAGGATGGAGATCACCATGACTGTCGAGACCGAAACCAACTCCGTGCTGAACAGCGTCAAGCAGGCTTTCGCGCCCGTCACCGACGCCTTCGCCAAGCTGCAGACCATGGAAGTGCCTGAGGCCACCCGCGACTTCGTCAAGCGCGCCGCCGGCACCGCCAAGGACAAGGCCGCCGACATCCAAGCCGGCTCCGAGAAGGTGACCGCCGCGATCGAGACCGCGGTGTCGAGCTCGGTGAGCGAAGCCGCCAAGATCAGCCGTAACATCCAGACCGCGTTCTATCAGGATGTCGCCACCTTCTTCGCCGGCATCGACAAGCTGGCGTCGGCGAAATCGCTGAGCGAAGCCGTGCAGATCCAGTCCGACCTCGTGCGCACGCACGGCGAAGTGCTGGTGTCACGGGCGAAGTCTTCCACCGAATATCTCGGCAATCTCGTCGCCGACGGTGCGAAGTCCGCGCAGGACAATTTCGCCAAGGCTGCGTCCTACGCCAAGAGCGCTTGATCGCGATCTGACAAACTGAGTTTCAAAGGCTCGCGCAAGCGGGCCTTTTTCTTTGATGTTTTTTCTCGTCATTCCGGGGCGCGTCGGCCAGCGAAGCGGGCCGGCGTGAACCCGGAATGACCGTGTGCGGCTGAAGGAGCTGCGCGGTCAATTCACCTGCCGTTCCCTGCCGACCCAGTACGGATCGCGCAAATGCCGTCGCAGGATCTTGCCGGACGCATTGCGTGGTAGCGCGGCGATGAAGTCGATCGACTTCGGCGACTTGAAGCTGGCGATCCGCTCGCGGGTGAAGCTGATCAGGTCGGCCGCGCTCACGCTCTTGCCGGGCTTCAGTACCACCACCGCCTTCACCGCTTCGCCCCAGATATCGTCGGGCACGCCGACTACGGCAACTTCAGCTACATCGGGATGATCGCAGATCGCGCTCTCGACTTCGGCGGGATAGATGTTCTCGCCGCCGGAGATGATCATGTCCTTGATGCGGTCGTGGATGTAGAGATAGCCGTCTTGGTCGAGATAGCCGGCATCGCCGGTGCGCAGCCAGTTGTCGGCGTCGAGCGTGTGCGCGCTTGCTTCCGGCAGGTTCCAGTAGCCGACCATGTTCGATCCCGAGCGCGTCGCGATCTCGCCGACTTCTCCGACGGGCAACGGCTTGCCATTGGCGTCGAGGATCGCGATCTCGACCCCGGGCAGCGCCTTGCCGGCGGAGCGCATGCAGTCGCGGCCTTCGACGTGATCTTCCGGCCCCAGCACCACAATGGTGCCGGTGGTTTCGGTCATGCCGTACATCTGCACGAAGCCACAGCCGAACACCGCGATGCATTCCTTCAGCAGGGCGGCGGGGATCGGCGACGCGCCGTAGAGGATGTAGCGCAATTTCGAGAAATCCATCTCGCGGGCGCGGGGCTGCCGGACGATGAACTGCATCGCGGCCGGCACCAGGAACAGCTTGCTGATGCCGAACTGCTCGAAGAAATCCAGCACCTTGTTGGGATCGAACTCCCGCACGATCACGCTTTTCGCGCCGTGGTACAGGCCGTACACCGCCCAGCCGACGCCGCCGATGTGAAACACTGGCATCGCCACCAGCGAGACATCGTCCTCGGTCCATCTGTTCCAGTCCGGCGTGTCGACCTCGGCGATCCGCAGCAGCGACAGGAAATTGTCATGCGACAGCATCGCGCCTTTGGGCTTTCCGGTGGTGCCGGACGTGTAGAGCTGGATCGCGATGTCGTTCTTGCTCAAGGCCAGCAGAGGGTCGGCGTCGTTCTGCGCATTGCGCCAACTCTTGTAATCCTGCCACTCCGACGCGCCGCCTTCGGTGGTCATGACAATTCGCACGCTCGGCAATTGCGCCCGAAGGCCGCGTATCTGTTCGACGAACTCCGGTCCGACGAACAGGATCGCCGCCTTGCAGTCCTCGACGATGAACGCCATTTCGGGCCCGGCCAGCCGCCAGTTCACCGGCGCCATCACCACACGGGCTTTTACGGCGCCGAGCAGCAGCTCGATGAATATGTCGCTGTTCTTGCCGAGATAGGCGATGCGCTCATTCTGCTTTACACCGAGCGCGACGAGACCGTTGGCAACGCGGTTGGTATTCTGGTCGAGCGTCTTGAAGCTCGTGCTGCGTCCTTCGAAGACGAGCGCGACGGACTCACCGCGCAAGCGCGCCTGCGCACGGATCACATCGGCCAGCGTGGCCGCGCCTGAAATGGACATCGTTTCCCCCCGCAAACTTTTATAGTTGCGGCGAGTGTGATGTCGTCCGATGGCAATGACAAGTTGGAAAGGTTTTTGCAATGCGGCAGCGGCGGCTGGTGCGGCCGTTACCGCCGGTTTACTTTGCTTCGAGAAATAGCGCGCCGGCGGGGCGCCAAAAGTTCGGCGGAACATCGCAATAAAGTTGCTAGGAGTGGCATAGCCGAGGGCTTCCGCGACCTCCGCGACGGACTCGTTGCGTGCCAGACGCTCCAGGGCCAAGGTTAAACGTGCCTGCTGTCGCCACTGTGTAAAGCTCATGCCGGTCTCCGCAGTAAAGATTCGACGAGCTGTTCTTTCAGAGAGGCCGGCCCATTTGCTGAGCTGATGCAGTGTCCTTGCGTCACCTGGGCGTTTGACGAGCAAGTTGGCGATGCGCGAGAGCCTGGTATCGGCAGGCATTGGCAAATGCAGCGGCTCTTGAGGCGTTCTCCGAATTTCGTCGAGCAGCACGGCGACAAGACGTTCTTGTTCGGGCGTAAGGTGGTCAGCGCTGTTCCAGGCTGCGGCGCGTCGGACGAGGGCCCTTAGCAACTCGCTGACGCCCATGACGCACGGCCGATCGGGAAGACCTTCGCTCGCGGACGGCGTCAGCATTACGCCCCATCCACTCAGCACGCCGCTAATGGTCGCCTTGTGATCAAGTCCAGGCGGAAGCCATCCAATCCTTTGCGGCGGCAACAGCCATGATCCTTGTTTGGTGTGAACATGGATCAGGCCGCTTTCGATGCAGAACAATTGGCCCCGCGCATGATGATGCCAGTCGAGCTCACGCGTTCCGAGCCGAAACTCATTTCCAGGCTCGTCCGTTCCCCAGAAGGCGAAGGCAGAAGGACCGTCGAGGCGTTCGCTGCGATCGGTCATTGGTAGAGTCTCTCCAAGGTGGCCGTTTCGCATTATTTACCGGCCGAGTATCGTTAACACCATAGGTCCGAATGGTCTATTTCCTCTCCGTTGGTCGAACCGAACCAGCCTCTTTGGGAGATAAATGGATGAATCTCGACATCAACAGTTTCGTTGTTCACGACGTCGCGGCCTTTCCGATCGTGTGGTGTCGCAGCGACGGCATGCAGCCAGGCTTTGCTGTCCAATGGCAGGCGGAGATGGACGACCTGCTGGTCAAGGCACAGCGCTTTGTCATGATTTTCGAGCCGGGCGAACTCGAAGAGACCCACGAAGATCGGAAGCAGCGTGGGCTTTGGCTGAAGCGCAACAAGCAGGCGCTGGCGGGTGTTTGCCTCGGTGTCATCTCCATCGAACCCGATGCTCTCAAGAGAGTGGTCGTGAAAGCGCAGTCGATTCTTACTGCCAAGGCGTTCGGAGTGGTGGCGGATGTCGCCGCTTCCAGACAAGATGCCGTAGATATGGCTCGGGGATTGCTACGAGAGGTGGCTAACTAACGCAGTCCGAGCGGCCGGCCACACCTCGGGTCAGCCTCGCGACGCCTTGTCCTTCTCGTTCTGCGCCTTGATGCTGTCGCGGGCCTGGGTCCAATCGGCGTCGGACCAGTCGCGCAGCTGATAGAAGTTGCCGCCCATGGCGAGTGCCTGCGCGCCGTCCATGGCGATGGTCTCGCCGTTGATCCAGTCGCAGCCGCCGGAGATCAGGAACACTGCGAGGTTCTGCAGCTCTTCCATCTTGCCGACGCGGCCCATCGGATTCATCGCCTTGGTGCGCGCGCCGGCCTCGTCACCGGGCTTGATGCGCTTGCTCATGCCTTCGGTGGGAATTTCGCCGGGCGCAATGGTATTGAGGCGGATGCCGTAGCGGCCCCATTCGGTGGCCAGCGACATGGTCATGGCGTGGATCGCCGACTTGCTCATGGTGGAGGGCACCACATACGGACTGCCGTTGCGCACCCAGGTCACGGTGATCGAGACCACATTGCCCGGCGTCTTGCCGGCGATCCAGCGCTTGCCGACTGCATGGGTCACATAGAACGTGCCGTGCATGACGATATTGGCGACGGCGTCGAAGCCGCGCGGCGTCAGGTCTTGAGTTCGCGCGATGAAATTGCCGGCGGCGTTGTTGATCAGGTCGGTGAGGGGGCGGTCGGCGAAGATGCCTTCGATCATCGCATCGACCGCGGCGGCGTCGGAGATGTTCACGCCGTGGCTGGTTACCTTACCGCCATACAGGTCCATCAGCTCGGTGGCGGTCTCGTCGCAGACGCCCTTGCGGCGGCCGCAGATGTGGACCTCGGCGCCGAGCTCGAGGAACTTGGCGGCCATCGATTTGCCGAGTCCGGTGCCGCCGCCGGTGACGAGAATATTCCGGCCGGCGAGAAGCTGCTGATTGAACATGGGTGTTTCCCGATCCCAGAGGAGCTCTATGTTAATTAGTTGATTGACTAAATCCCGACAACGCCGTTCTGTAAAGCGGATAACAAAAACAAGTCTAGGGAGGAAACACCCCATGGAAGATCGCGTCTCGGTGTCCATTTCGGACGGCGTCGCCGATGTTCGCCTGGTACGCGCGGACAAGATGAACGCGCTGGATGCCGCGATGTTCGAGGCGCTGGTCGCCACATCGGACCGGCTGAGCCGCGAAAAGGGCCTGCGCGCGGTCGTTCTTTCCGGCGAGGGCCGGGCGTTTTGCGCCGGGCTCGACATGGGGCGATTTGCCGCCATGAAAGAGCATGGCGGCGAAGGTCTTGGCGGTGGGCAGAAGCGCGACCTTGCGGCGCGCACCCATGGTCTCGCCAATCATTCCCAGCAGGCAGTGTGGGGCTGGCGGCAATTACCGGTGCCGGTCATCGCGGCGATTCACGGCGTCGCGTTCGGCGGCGGTTTCCAGCTCGCGCTCGGCGCCGATATCCGCTTGCTCGCGCCGGATGCGCGGATGTCGATCATGGAAATCAAATGGGGCCTGGTGCCCGACATGGCGGGCACGCCGATCCTGGCGAGCCTCGTGCGCGACGATATCCTGCGCGAGCTGACCTACACCGGCCGCATCTTCTCTGCGCAGGAAGCTCTCAGCTATGGCCTCGCCACGCGCATCTGCGACGATCCGCGCGCTGAGGCGCTGGCGCTTGCGCTCGAAATCGCCGGGAAGAGCCCGGACGCGATCCGCGCCGCGAAGCGCATGCTCAACAATCTCTCGGTCGATCCCGGCCCGGCGCTGCTCGCCGAATCTGTCGAGCAGATGAAGCTGATGGGCGAACCGAACCAGACCGAAGCCGTCCGCGCCAACATCGAGAAGCGCGCGCCACGCTTCGCGGATCTGTGATCGTGGACCAGGACGTGCACGCAATGACCGACACCAACACTCCGCTGTTCCTCGGCGTCATCAGCGGCGAGCGCCGGCGCAGCTTTGCCGACATCAACGAACGCGCCGGCCGCATCGCCGGCGGCCTGTCGCGGCTCGGCGTCAGGCAGGGCGACAGCGTCTGCATTCTGATGCGCAACGACATCGCGTTTCTCGAATCCGCCTATGCGGTGATGCAGCTCGGCGCCTATGCAGTGCCGGTGAACTGGCATTTCAAGCCAGAAGAGATCACCTACGTCATCAGGGATTCCGGCACCAAGGTGCTGATCGGCCACGCCGACATGCTGCATCAGCTGCGCGATGCGATTCCTGAAGGGATCATTGCGCTCAGCGTCAAGCCGCCGCCGGAAATCCTTGCGAACTACAAGATCGATCGTGGGCATCTCGGTACGCCCGAAGGCGTGATCGACCTGGAAGCCTGGCTGAAAGAGCAGGCGCCTTACGACGGTCCGGTGCTGCCGCAGCCGCACAACATGATCTACACGTCTGGCACCACCGGCTCCCCCAAGGGCGTGCGGCGTTTCGCTCCGACGCCGGAGCAGGCTGCCGCCACCGATCGGATGCGGGCGATGATCTATGGCCTCAAGCCCGGCGCCCGCGCGCTGCTGCCGGGGCCCATGTATCATTCCGCGCCGAATGCGTTCGGCCTGCGCGGCGGCCGCCTCGGCGGCGTGCTGGTCATCATGCCGCGCTTCGATCCGGAAGAATTCTTGCGGATCGTCCAGGACGAGAAGATCGACACCATCTTCATGGTGCCGACCATGTTCATCCGGCTGATGAAGCTGCCTGCGGAAGTGCGCAACAAGTACGACGTGTCGTCGCTGCGCCATATCATCCATGCCGCAGCGCCATGCCCGGCGGATGTGAAACGCGCGATGATCGAGTGGTGGGGACCGGTGATCTACGAGTTCTATGGCTCGACCGAATCCGGCGCGGTTACCTTCGCCAGTTCCGAAGACGCGCTGAAGAAGCCGGGTACTGTCGGCAAGATCTCACCCGGCGCCGAGCTGCGCTTTCTCGGTGATAACGGCGAAATCCTGCCACAGGGCGAGATCGGCGAAATCTATTCGCGCATCGCGGCCAATCCGGATTTCACCTATCACAACAAGCCGGAAAAGCGCGCCGAGATCGACCGCGACGGTTTCATTACCTCGGGCGATGTCGGCTATATCGACGCCGACGGCTACGTCTTCATCTGCGACCGCAAGCGCGACATGGTGATCTCCGGCGGCGTCAACATCTATCCCGCCGAAATCGAATCCGCACTGCATGCTGTGCCCGGCGTGCACGACTGCGCGGTGTTCGGGATACCCGATGAAGAGTTTGGCGAGTCGTTGATGGCGGTGATCGAGCCGCAGCCCGGCGTGGTGTTGGACCTGGCTTCGGTGCGCGCGCAGCTGAAGGTGGCGCTGGCCGACTACAAGGTACCGAAGCAGATCGAGATCCAGAGTAACCTGCCGCGCGAGGATTCAGGCAAGATCTTCAAGCGCCGCCTGCGCGATCCCTATTGGGAGCGTGCGGGGCGGAGGATCTAGAGTTCCGGCGTCATTGCGACCGAAGCGAAGCAATCCAGAAAGCTGTGAGTGAAGACTGGATTGCTTTGTCGCAAGGCTCCTCGCAATGATGAAGCAGGCGCCTTAACTGCGCCGCGCCCGCATCTTGGCCTTGCGTGCAGCGCAAAAACTTGCGACTCAAGGGAGCCGGCAACTTCCTGGAGCATTCTCGTGTCATCCATGATCATGCCATCCGATCAAGAGACCTCGACCAACCGCGGCGAGGATGTCGCCGCTCTGGAGGCCGACGCGCGGCTTCGCGAAGATATAAGGCTGCTCGGCCGCATCCTCGGCGACACCGTGCGCGACCAGGAAGGCGAGGCGGTGTTCGACCTCGTCGAGCGCATTCGCACTACCTCGATCCGCTTCCATCGTGACGACGATAAGCCGGCGCGGCGCGAACTCGAGGGCATCCTTGACGGCATGTCGACCGCCGAGACCGTGCGCATCGTCCGCGCCTTCAGCTATTTCTCTCACCTCGCCAATATCGCCGAGGACCAGAACAACATCCGCCGCATGCGGACACAGCGCTCCGGCGCCGCGGCGGCGACCGAGGGGACGCTGGCCGGCGCGATCGCGCGGGCGCACGCGGCCGGCATCGACGCTCCAGCGCTCCGCCGCTTTTTTGGGCAGGCGCTGGTCAGTCCGGTCCTGACCGCGCATCCGACCGAGGTCCGCCGCAAGAGCACCATCGACCGCGAAATGGAAATCGCCGCGCTGCTGGACGAGCGCGAGCGCATGCAGTTGACGGCCGAGGAGATCGAGGCGTCCGGGGAGCAATTGCGTCGGGAAGTGCTGACGCTGTGGCAGACCAATCTGCTGCGCCGGACCAAGCTCACCGTGCTCGACGAGGTCGCCAACGGGCTTTCGTTCTACGACTACACGTTCTTGCGCGAGGTGCCGCGGCTGCATTGCGCGCTGGAAGATAAGTTGCAGGCCGAAGACCTGTCCGACGGCAGCGGCGACATGGCGTCGTTCCTGCGGATGGGCAGCTGGATCGGCGGCGACCGCGACGGCAATCCTTTCGTCACCGCCGATGTGATGCGCGGTACCTTGGCGCTGCAGAGCACCCGGGTGATGAGCTTCTATCTCGACGAGTTGCACGTACTGGGCTCCGAACTGTCGCTTGCCGCCCATCTCGCCGATGTCTCCGAAGAACTACGCGCGCTGGCCGAGCGTTCGCCGGATCCGTCGCCGCACCGGGTGGGCGAACCGTATCGGCTGGCGGTGTCGGGCATCTATGCGCGGCTCGCCGCCACGGCATTGGTACTCGACGTGCACACCAGCCGGCCGCCAGTTGGCCATGCCGCGCCTTACGCCAGCGCGCAGGAGTTCAAGGCCGATCTCGATATTCTCGATCGCTCGCTGATCTCCAACAATTCCCGCGTGATCGCGCGCGGCCGGCTACGGCTGCTGCGCCGCGCCGCGGATTGCTTCGGCTTTTATCTCGCCAGCCTCGACATCCGGCAGAATTCCGCCGTGCATGAACGTACCATTGCCGAGTTGATGGATGCCGCCACCCCCGGCACGTCCTATCTGGCATTGAACGAGGAGGCGCGGATCGCATTGCTTTCGAGCGAATTGCGCACCACCCGGCCGCTGGCGTCGCTGTTCGTGAAATACAGCGAGGAAACGCTTAACGAACTCGCACTGTTCCGCGCGGCGGCGGAAGTCCACCACAAATTCGGCGTCAACGCGATTCCCCAGTGCATCATCTCGATGTGCAAGGGCGTGTCCGACATGCTGGAAGTGGCTCTGCTGCTGAAGGAGGTCGGCCTCGTCGATTCCGCCGGCCGCAGCGCCATCAACATCGTGCCGCTGTTCGAGACCATCGAGGATCTGCAGGCTTCCGCCGCGATCATGGACCGGCTGCTGTCGCTGCATGACTATCGCAAGCTGGTGGACAGCCGCGGCGCCGTGCAGGAAGTGATGCTCGGCTATTCCGACAGCAACAAGGATGGCGGCTTCGTCACCTCCGGCTGGGAATTGTACAAGGCCGAGATCGGTCTGGTAAAAGTGTTCGAGCGCCATGGCGTCCGGCTTCGCCTGTTTCATGGTCGCGGCGGCTCGGTCGGCCGCGGCGGCGGCCCGAGCTATGACGCCATCCTGGCGCAGCCCGGCGGCGCGGTGGACGGCCAGATCCGCATCACCGAGCAGGGCGAGATCATCTCCAGCAAATATTCCAATGCCGAAGTCGGCCGCAACAATCTGGAGATTCTTGCCGCCGCGACGCTGGAAGCCAGCTTGTTGTCGCCCAAGCATAGCGCGCCATCGGGCGAATATCTGGAGACCATGGAGCAACTCTCCGCGCTGGCCTTCAAGGCCTATCGCAACCTGGTCTACGAGACCGACGGCTTTGTCGACTACTTCTGGGAATCCACCGTCATCACCGAAATCTCGACGCTCAACATCGGTAGCCGTCCGGCGTCGCGCAAGAAGACCCGCGCCATCGAAGATCTGCGCGCAATTCCCTGGGTGTTCAGCTGGGCGCAGTGCCGTCTGATGCTGCCGGGATGGTACGGCTTTGGCAGCGCAGTGGAAGCCTGGCTCGTCGAACATCCCGACAAGGGCATGCCGTTCCTGCAGGAGATGCACCGCGAATGGCCGTTCTTCCGCACGCTGCTGTCGAACATGGACATGGTGCTCGCGAAAAGCTCCATCGCCATCGCCTCGCGCTATGCCGAGCTGGTGCCGGACGTGGCGTTGCGCGAAACCATCTTCGGCCGCATCCGCCGCGAATGGCATCTGTCGATCGAGACGCTCCTGGACATCATGGGCCAGGACCGGCTGCTGCAGGGCAATCCGCTGCTCGACCGCTCGATCCGCAACCGCTTCCCCTATCTCGACCCGCTCAACCACGTGCAGGTCGAACTGCTGAAAGAACACCGCGCGCAAAATCCCGACGAGCAGGTGCTGCGCGGGATTCAGCTCACGATCAACGGGATTTCGGCGGGGTTAAGGAACAGCGGGTAGTCGTCATTGCGAGGAGCGAAGCGACGAAGCAATCCAGAAAGCCGCAAGCGAAGACTGGATTGCTTCGTCGCAAGGGCTCCTCGCAATGACGGCTGAGAGTGTTGCGCACTCTCTCGCCACGTCATGCCCGGCGTATGCCGGGTATCCACGCCTTGGCCTCGTTCGCGGAAGGCGTGGGTGGCCGGGGCAAGCCCGGCCATGACGGCGAATGGGGCCGCAGGCGGTCCCCTCAACAGAAATGCGCGCCCTGCGTCTCCACATACACCGCATAGAGCGACTGGCTCGCGGTCATGAACAGGCGGTTGCGCTTCTTGCCGCCGAAGCAGACGTTGGCGCAGGTTTCCGGCAGGCGGATCTGGCCGATGCGCTGGCCGTCTGGCGCGAAGATCTGGACGCCGTCATAACCATCGCCGACCCAGCCGGCGCCGACCCAGATGTTGCCCTCGGTATCGACCCGCAGCCCATCCGGAAAGCCGGACTTGCCGTCCAGCGTCATGTCGATCAAGGCGCGGGCATTGGAAAGTTTGGCGCCGTCGATGTCATACTGCCAGACGATATTTTTGGCGTTTGGATAATGCGTGATGCCGGTGTCGCAGACATAGAGCTTCTTGTAGTCCGCGCTGAAGGCGATGCCGTTCGGTTTGAACGGCTCGTCGGCGACCTTGCTGATCTGACCGGACTGACTATCGATCCGGTACACCGCTTCCTTCTGGTACGGCTGGTTCGAGCCGGTATTGGTGCGCTGACCCTCATAAAGGTTGATCGCGCCATAGCCGGGGTCGGTGAACCAGATCGACTTGTCGTTGGGATGGACCACCATATCGTTCGGCCCGTTAAGCTGCTTGCCGCCAGCCTGTTCAGCAAGCACCGTGGTGCCGCCATTGTGCTCGAAGCGAACCAGCCTCGTGCGCTCGGCCGTCAGTTGCCGACCCTCGGTATCGAAAGTATTGCCATTGCTTTCATTGGAGGGCGCGCGAAACCGTTCCGAGATGTGGCCGTCATCGTCGAGATAGCGCAGCTGGCGGTCGTTAGGGATATCGCTCCAGATCAGAAAGCGGCCCTGCGCATTCCAGGCCGGTCCCTCTGCCCACAGGCATCCGGTGTAGAGGCGCTTGATGGTGGTGTTGCCGACCTTGGCCTTGAAGCGCTTGTCGTCGATGACGACAATGTCGGGATCGGGATAACGTTGCGGCTCGGTGCCGCGATTGAAGTTACGCGCCGATGCGTCGGTTGCGACCATCGCGGTCGCGGCCAGTGCCGCCGCGCCGCGCAGCAGGCCGCGGCGATCGAGGGTCTCGTGGTGCGGTCCGGAATCGTCTTGCGAGTTGGCGAGATGCGTCGTCATCAGGTTTCCTCCGAATTTTTATACGACCTCTGATTGTGCAGAGGGCATTCGGCCCAAACTGTGGCCGAGGTTCGGAGTTTCAGACGACGGAAGAAATTTGGCGGTGCGAAAATTCTGGCAAGCGAAAATTGCTGCGCTGCGCGTTGAGGACGCGCAGCCCAGGTTTCGCGCTTCAACCCGGGCTACGCGTGCTGGCTTCTTAAATTGCGTCCCAGCTAAAGATGTCAGCCGAACGGTCCAGCTTGTAGAACGATGACTTCAGCGCCGGCATGCCGTGTTCGGCGATGGTCTGCGGGGTCCAGCCGCCGTCGCGGTGGATCGAACGCAGCGGGCGCGACTGGCCCATCAGGAAGATCTCGTTCATGCGCACGGCAAAAATCTGCCCGGTGACGTCCTTGGCGGCGTCGGAGAGCAGGAATGCCGACAGTGGCGCGATCTTTTCCGGGCCCATCTGCTGCATCCGCGCGACGCGGATTTTCTCGGCTTCGGTTTCCGCCGGAATGGTACCAATCAGACGGCTCCAGGCGAACGGCGAGACGCAGTTGGAGCGGACATTGTAGCGGTTCATGTCCAGCGCGATCGACTTCGACAGGCCGACGATGCCGAGCTTGGCCGCGGCGTAATTGGCCTGGCCGAAATTGCCGATCAGGCCGGAGGTCGAGGTGAAGTGCACGAAGGCGCCGCTCTCCTGCTCGCGAAACAGCCGCGCCGCGGCATGCGAGGTGTAGAACGAGCCCATCAGATGCACCTTGATCACCGACTCGAAGGCGTCGATGCTCATCTTGTGGAAGATCGCGTCGCGCAGAATGCCGGCATTGTTCACGACGCCGTCGAGCTTGCCATAGGTGTCGACCGCCATCTTGATGATCTTGCTGGCGGGGATGGCTTCCGCGACCGTCTCGAAATTGGCGATTGCCGTGCCACCGCGCTTCTTGATCTCTTCGACCACTTCTTCCGCCGGAGCTGCGTTGTCGCCCGATCCGTCGGCGGCGACGCCGGGATCGTTGACCACGACCTTGGCGCCTTCCGCGGCGCAGAGCAGCGCGATTTCGCGGCCGATGCCGCGGCCCGCGCCGGTGACGACGACGACTTTATCCTGCAGTGATTTGACTTCAGCCATGTTGGTTTCCTGTGGTGGTGAGTTTGGTTCGATTGTTTCAAATTGTCATTCCGGGGCAGGAGCGGCGTCAGCAGCGAGTGAACCCGGAATCCCGAGATGAGATGAACATATCGGGGTTCCGGGTCTGCACTCCGGCCGGCTTCGCCGACCGCAGTGCATCCCGGAACGACAGCTAATTCTCGTTGGTAAAAATCACCGTCCCCGACGCGGCGAACATGCCGCCGACGCCGTGGCAGACGGAAATCTTGGCGCCCGGCACCTGCGCCGGCGCGATGCCGCGCATCTGCCGCACGCTTTCCTGCAGCGCATACATGCCGTACATGCCGGAATGCATGTAGCTGAGGCCGCCGCCATTGGTGTTCATCGGCAGCTTGCCGCCGGCGCGGGTGTTGCCGTCGGCGATGAACTTGCCGGTTTCTTCATGCGGCATGAAGCCGAGATCGCCGAGGCCGTACAGCGGCAGATGCGCGAAGGCATCGTAGATCATCAGATGATCGACGTCCTTGTGCGCGATGCCGGCCTCGCGAAACGCCGTCGGTCCTGCGACCGTGAACGCGCGCGAGGAGTCGAACGTCTTCATCTGGCTGACCATCGGCGTTTCCACGCTCTCGCCGGTGCCGAGGATATAGACCGGCTTGTTCGGGAAATCCTTGGCGCGATCGGCCGAGGTGAGGATCAGCGCGCCGCCGCCATCGGTGACGAGGCAGCATTGCAGGATGCGGAACGGGTAGGCGATCATCTTCGAGTTCAGCACGTCCTCGACTAATATCGGCGCCTTCATGGTGGCGCGCGGATTCTTCGCCGCCCATTCGCGCTGTACCACCGCCACCGAGGCGATCTGCTCGTGGGTGATGCCGTGGGTCTTCATGTAGCGCAGCACCGGAATCGGAAACATGCTCGGCGGACCGTAGACACCGAACGGTGCCTCGAACTGGCCCTGCAGGCTGTCGGCGGGGATCGAGCGCGGCAGCTTGCCGATCATCGACTTGCCGCTTTCGGCATGCGTAATCAGCACGGTCTTGCACAGCCCGGCCTCGATCGCAGCGGCCGCGTGGCGAACATGCAGCATGAACGAACAGCCGCCCACCGAGGTGCCATCGACCCAGGTCGGGGTGATGCCGAGGTAATGTGCGATCTGCTGCGGTGTCTCCACCGCGGTGGCGATACCATCGATATCGGACAGCTTCAGTCCGGCATCGGCGATCGCATTGAGCGCCGCGTCTGCATGCAACTGCAACTGCGACATGTTGGGAATGACGCCGAGTTCGGTGGTTTCGGCTGCGCCGACGACGGCGACTGCGTTTCTGCGCATGGTATCAGCCTTTCGCCGGACGGAACTGGGGAAGGGTGATCTTGTCGTCGAGCTTCTCGAACGCGACTTCGAGCTTCATGTCGAGTTCGAGCGCCTCCGGGGTCTGCGGACAATCGATGATGTTGCTCATCATCCGCGGGCCTTCCTCGAGTTCGACCACGGCAATCGCATAGGGCGGCGTGAAACCGGGGGCGGCGGGCCGATGGTTGATGACGTAGCTGTACAGCGTCGCCTTGCCGGAGGCCTTGAAGATGCTGACCTTACGTGAGGCGCAGGAGGGACAAAACGGGCGCGGCGGAAAATAAACGTTGGCGCAGTCGTCGCAGCGCTGCAGGCGCAGTTCGCCGGATTGCGTGCCATCCCAGAAATGCTGGGTTTCCGGTGTCGGTTTCGGGCGCGCGCGCGCAGGTTCGGCCATGTCGTCGTTCTCTCCCTAAGGCGGGGACATCGGCCCCGCTCGTTGTGGTCTTGATGGACATTCCACGTTCCGGCGTCAACGGTCCAGCGCCGCCGCTGCATGGCCGTATCTGCTCACCGCGCAGCGGAAAAAGCGTGATGCTTGTACAGCTGCAACCAGACGGGGTAGGCTAGTTCAAAATTCCGCGGAGCGAACATGCCGAGACTATTTTGCGCAGTATAAGGATCGGCTCCGGTGCCGGCTATTCCGGCGATCGCATCGAGCCTGCGGTCGAACTCGCCGAAAAGGGCGACATCCAGTACCTGGTCTTCGAGTGCCTGGGTGAGCGCACCGTGGCGCTGGCGCAGCAGGCGCGGATGAAAAATCCCGACGGCGGATATGATCCGCTGCTCGAAGAGCGGATGCGCGCGGTGCTGCCGATCTGCGCCGCCAAGGGCATCAAACTCGTCACCAATATGGGCGCGGCCAATCCGGTGGCGGCGGCGCGCAAGATCGCCGAAATCGCCAGATCGCTCGGGCTGTCGTCGCTGAAGATCGCGGCGGTCGTCGGCGACGACGTGCTCGACGCCTGCAAGGACAGCGACCTTCCGATGCTGGAGATCGACGGAACCATGCGCCAGCTCGGCAATCGCGTGCTGTCGGCCAATGCCTATCTCGGCGTCGCGCCGATGGCGGAGGCATTGAACGCCGGCGCCGATATTGTCATCACCGGCCGCGCGTCGGATCCCGCGCTGTTTCTGGCGCCGATGATCCATGCGTTCGGCTGGGCGATGGACGACTGGAATTTGCTGGGGCAGGGCACCGTCGCCGGCCATCTCTTGGAATGCGCGGGACAGATCACCGGCGGCTATTTCGCCGATCCCGGCTTCAAGGATGTACATGGCCTCGCGCGGCTCGGTTTCCCGATCGGCGAGGTCAGCGAGGACGGATCGCTGGTCATCACCAAGGTCGTCGGCTCCGGTGGTGCGGTAACCTCGGCGACCTGCAAGGAGCAGTTGCTCTACGAGGTGCACGATCCCAAACGCTACATCCAGCCCGATGTGGTGGCAGACTTTTCGCAAGTCAAAATTGAAGAGATCGCGCCGGACCGCGTTCGCGTCAGCGGCGGCCGCGGCACGCAGCGCACCGACACGCTGAAAGTCTCGGTTGGCTATGTCGACAGCTATATCGGTGAGGGGCAGATCTCCTATGCCGGTCCCGGTGCGGTCGCGCGCGGGCGGCTGGCGCTGGACATCGTCCGCGAGCGAATGCAGCTCACCGGCGTGGCGACCAGCGAAACCCGGTTCGAACTGATCGGCATCGATTCTCTGCACGGCGCCGACCTCGCCGCCCGCGCCGGCGAGCCTTATGAGGTCCGCGTCCGCGTCACCGGCCGCACCGAAAACCTGCGCGAGGCGGTGCGGATCGGCAACGAGGTGGAGACGCTCTACACCAACGGCCCTGCCGCGGGTGGTGGTGTCACCAAATCCGCACGCGACGTGGTTGCAGTGGCATCCGTGCTGCTGCCGCGCGATCTCGCAAAGCCCTCCATCAAATTCGTGGAGGCCTGACCATGAAGCTGCGCGACATCGCCCATTCCCGCACCGGCGACAAGGGCAATATCTCCAACATCTCCGTAATTGCCTTTGACGAAAAGCTTTATCCGTTGCTATTGTCGCAGGTGACCAGCGAGCGCGTGAAGGCGTTGTTTGCCGGCGTGGTGGCGGGTACGGTGGTTCGCTACGAACTGCCGAATATCGCCGCACTGAATTTCGTGATGGATCAGGCGCTTGGCGGCGGCGTGACGCGGTCGCTGGCGCTCGATGCGCATGGCAAATCGCTGAGCTCCGCGCTGCTCGATCTGGAAATCGACGACGGTTTCGGCGATACCGACCCGGCGCCGTGATCGACAAGGTCGGTCCGGCCTGAAACAGGACACCGCGATATGACAACGCAGCCCACCCTCGCCAGCCTGGCCGACGATCTCGCCGCCGGCCGCACCACGTCCCGCAAGCTGGTCGAGGCCTGCCTGGCCAAAATCGCCGATCCGAAAGGCGAGGGCGAGCGTACCTTCATTCACGTCGACAAGGACGCTGTGATCGCCGCAGCCGAGGCGATGGACAAATTGCGCGCGGCTAATGCCGCGCCGTCGCCGTTTGCGGGCATTCCGATCTCGATCAAGGATCTGTTCGACATCAGGGGCCAGGTCACCCGCGCGGGCTCGCGCGCGCTGGAGGATTCCGCGCCGGCAGTTGTCGATGCCCCCGCGGTGGCGCGGTTGCGCGCCGCCGGCTTCGTGGTGATCGGCCGCACCAACATGGTCGAATTCGCCTATTCCGGCATCGGCACCAATCCGCATTACGGCACGCCGAAGGGGCAGTACAAGCGCGACGTCGGCCATGTACCGGGCGGCTCGTCCTCGGGCGCCGCCGTCTCCGTGCTCGACGGTATGGCCCATGGCGCGCTCGGCACCGACACCGGCGGCTCCTGCCGGATTCCCGCGGCCTTCAACGGCATCGTCGGCTACAAGCCTACCCAGCGCCGCGTGCCGCTCGACGGCGCGGTGCCGTTGTCCTCCACGCTCGACAGCATCGGACCGCTGGCGCGCAGCGTTGCGTGCTGCGCCGTGCTCGATTCGGTGCTGGCCAATGAAACATGGGTGCCGCTCGCGCCGCGTCCGATCAAGGGCATGCGGCTGGCGGTGCCAACCACCATTGCGATGGACGATCTCGATCCGGTCGTTGCCGAGACCTTCGAACGCGCGCTGAAGAAGCTCGCGGACAAAGGCGCGTTGATCGAACGCATTGAAGTGCCGGAATTCCTCGACATCGGGCCGATGAGCGCCAAGGGTGGCTTTACCGCGGCCGAGAGCTATGCCTGGCATCGCTATCTGATCGCCAGCAAGGGTGACGTCTACGATCCCCGCGTTTCCGTGCGCATCCTGCGCGGCGAAAGCATGAGCGCCGCCGACTACATCGACCTGTTTGGCGCCCGGCGCTCCATGATCGCCCGCATTGAAAAGCGCCTCGCGCCCTATGATGCGCTGGTGCTGCCGACCGCCGCCATCACGCCGCCGGCCATTGCCGACATGAAGGACGACAAGGTGTTCGCGAAAGCCAACATCATGTCGCTGCGCAACTGCACGCTGATCAACATGATCGACGGCTGCGCCATCTCGCTGCCGATCCATCGCGATGGCGACGCTCCGGTCGGCCTGATGCTGGCCGGCGCCGCCGGCTCCGACCGCCGCATCTTCGAACTCGCCGCCGGCATGGAAACGGCCGTCCGCGGCTAATCGTTCTCTCCACCTCTCTCGCTGATCTTCAAGGGAATACGACATGAGCATCGACATCGCGTTCACGCTGGACGCCAAGGGCACGAAGACGCCGCTGACCCTCTCGATCACGCAAGGCGTGATTGCCGGCTGGACCGGCCGCGATCCCGTCGCCCGCGACAAGCACATCAAGGAGCTCGAGGAACTCGGTATTGCCCCGCCGGCCTCGACGCCGATCTACTATCGCTGCTCGGCGCGCCGCTTTACTACCGACGGCAGCATCGAATGCACAGGTATGGATTCGTCGGGTGAGGTCGAATTCTTCCTGCTCGCTGCGAAGGGCAAGACCTATGTCGGCGTCGGCTCCGACCATACCGACCGCAAGGTCGAGACCTACAACATCACCGTCTCCAAGCAGATGTGCGACAAGCCGGTCGCGCCGGTGGTCTGGGATCTCGCCGAGGTCGAAGGCCACTGGGACCAGATCATCCTGCGCTCCTGGGCCACGATCGACGGCACTCGCGTGCTCTATCAGGAAGGCACGCTCAGCGGCATGCTGCCGGTCGCCGATCTGATCAAGAAGGGCTTTGGTGGCGTGATACTGCCCGAAGGCACCGCGATGTTCGGCGGCACCTTTGCCGCCAAGGGCGGCATCCGCCCGGCGACGCGCTTCGACTACGAGATCGAAGACCCCGTCCTGAAGCGCAGCATCAAGTCCGGCTACGACGTCGTGACGCTGCCGGTGCTGGGCTGACACGACCTCTTCTTGTCATTCCCCGGCGCGCCAATTGGCGCGCCTGAGGGCGCGAGCAGCGTCAGCTGCGAGCGAACCCGGAATCCCGAGGAGCCCGAGCAGGTCGGGATTCCGGGTCTGCGCCTTCCGCCGGCTATCGCCGACGAAGGCGCATCCCGGAATGACACCTTGGGGCCACCGCCCTCTCGGAAATCGGGTGGCCCAAACCATCCGAATTTCTCAACTTGGCCCGACAGGCCATGACATCATGATCGCGGCCGGATGACGGAGGCGGTTGGATGGTTTCTCTCGCAGGCAAGGCACGACGCGCGAATATCGCGCCCGCGCGATCGACGCTGTCACGCATCGATGCCATCGACTGGACGCAACTCGGCCGCGACCTCGATGCGCGGGGCTGTGCTGTCATCGAAGGACTGCTCTCCTCCGACGAATGCTACGCGCTGGCGTCGCTCTATCCCGACGATACCCGCTTCCGTAGTCGCGTCGTGATGGGCCGCCATGGCTTCGGCCGCGGCGAGTACAAGTATTTTTCCTATCCGCTGCCGGACCTGATCGCGGAGCTGCGCCCGGCGCTGTATGCGCCGTTGAGGCAGGTCGCCAATCGCTGGAACGAAGCGATGGGCATCGATATCCGCTATCCCGCGGATCACGCCGCGTTCCTGAAGCGCTGTCACGATGCCGGGCAAACTCGGCCGACGCCGCTGCTGCTGCAATATGGCAAGGACGACTACAACTGCCTGCATCAGGACCTCTATGGCGAGCACGTCTTTCCGCTGCAGGTGGCGATCCTGCTCTCGGAGCCCGGCGAGGATTTCACCGGCGGTGAATTCGTTCTGACCGAGCAGCGGCCGCGGATGCAGTCGCGACCCGAAGTGGTGCCGCTGCGCCGTGGCGATGCGGTGGTTTTTGCTGTGCATCACAGGCCTGTGCAGGGCACCCGCGGCTTCTATCGTGTTAATCTGCGCCATGGCGTCAGCCGGCTCCGATCCGGCCACCGCCATACTGTTGGTGTGATTTTTCACGACGCGAAGTGAACGGTAGGAATGCCAGATCTGTTTGCGGGACTCGCTGATCCCCAGCCCGCGCAGGAGACGATGGCGGAAGGCGCGGTATTGCTGCGCGGCTTCTTCGCCGCGAGCGAAGCGGATGTGATCGCGGACCTGCGCGCCATCGTGGCGCAGGCGCCGTTCCGCCACATGGTGACGCCGGGCGGCCACACCATGTCGGTGGCGATGACCAATTGCGGCAGCAAGGGCTGGGTCACCGATCGCCGGGGCTATCGCTATGATGGCATCGATCCGGAAAGCGGACAGAAGTGGCCCGCAATGCCGTCCTCATTCCGCGACCTCGCTGAACGCGCGGCCGAGCAGGGCGGCTTCAACGGCTTCGCGCCAGATGCATGCTTGGTCAATCGCTATGTACCCGGCGCAAAGATGTCGCTGCATCAGGACAAGGACGAACTCGATCTCGGCGCGCCGATCGTCTCGGTCTCGCTTGGCCTGCCGGCGACGTTCATGTTCGGTGGACTCTTGCGCAGCGACAAGCCGAAGCGCTTTCGGCTCGCACATGGCGACATCGCAGTGTGGGGCGGCCCCGCGCGGCTGGCTTTTCACGGCGTTGCGCCGCTTGCCGACGGGGAGCACCCCGTGATGGGCCGCCAGCGCATCAATCTCACTTTTCGCAAGGTGGTTTAGGCACAAGGTGGTTTAGGCAATTGTGCCGCCTCAATTAAGCCGCGCAGTCGGGCGACCGCTTTCCATCAGGGTTGCGTCCGTCCTATGTTGCGGCTTGAGGGCATCATGAGCGATCTCGAACGATCCGACGATACGATCAGCTCAAGCGGCACCAGCGCCGGCGTCTATCTCGCCGTGCTGCAACTGGTGTTCACGCTGCTGTGGACCGTCTACGTGATCTATTTGCCAAAACTCGCCGCCAATGTCGGCATCGCTCCGTCGGCCGTCATTTTCATCCTGATGATGGACCAACTGATCTTCACTGTCACCGACACCGCGATGGGCATCGTCGCCGACAGGATCTCGCGCGTCGTCGGCCGGCTAGGCATGGTCGTCGGTGTGCTCACCGCAATCTCCTGCGCAGTGTTCATCGCGCTGCCGTTCGTCGCCGGTGGTGGTCCGAACGCGCAGGCCGCATTGATTGCGCTGATCGCGGTCTGGGCCATCACCTCGTCGGCGCTGCGTGCGCCGCCGCTGACGCTGCTCGGCAAATACAGCGCGCGGCCGTCGCGGCCGTTTCTGGCAGCGCTGGTGATGCTCGGCTATGGCGTCGCCGGTGCGCTGTCGCCCTATCTCGGCGTGGTGCTGCGCGATACCGATGCACGGTTGCCCTTCATCATCTCCAGCGTGGTGTTGCTATTGGTGGCGCTGGCGTTGTCACGGGTCGAGCGCGGTCTGGTGCAGGCGGCGGCGCGCCCGGGCCGCACGGCGCCGCCGACAAGACCGCTCGGCCGCGTGCCGGTGATGTTCATCGCCTCCATGGTCATCCTCGCACTCGGCTATCAATTGCATTTCAGCATCAACAGCGCACCGTTCTTCCTGCGTTTCGCCAAACCGGCGGATCTGGAATGGCTGATGCCGGTGTTCTGGATAGGCTTCAACATCGCGATGTTTCCGGCCAGCGTCGTCACCCGGCGCCGTGGCGGATTGGTCGTGATGGGTGTCGCGGGTCTGCTTGGCGCCGTCGCCGTGATCGGCGCGGAGATGGCCGGCAGCCTCAACATGCTGATCGTGACGCAGTTCATCGCCGGCGCGGCGTGGGGCTGCATGCTGATGAGCGCGGTGTCGGCGGCGCTGGCGATCGGCGAGACCGGTGCCGAAGGCAAGGTGGTCGGCCTGGTGTTTTCCGCGCTGGCGCTGGCGACCTTTGCGCGGCTGGCCGCGGTTGCCGGTGGCTTGCAGAAACTGCCGGACTACGCGCCATTGCTGCACTGGGCACCGGTGGCGTGCTGGTCGGTCGCTGGCGCGGGACTGCTGGTGCTGGCGGCATCGCGGGTGCAGCGGCGCAGCCGGGCCGTGCAGGCGGTCTGAGCGGGCCCATGGCGAGGCGGCGCACCGGTTTCCCCATGAGATTTGTTTAATCGTTCAATTAAAAAATGCTGGTCAATCGGGTTTCCGGCCCATAGGTTTGGCGCCAACCAAAATCAAAACGAGGAAACGATGACCTTTCGCATGGGCCTGACGGCTGTTTTCATGGCGTCCCTGGCAACGTCTGCGCTCGCCGAACCGATCACCAAACCCCTCAAGATCGCCGTCCTGAATGACAAGAGCTCGGTGTTCTCCGACGCCGGCGGGGTCGGCAGCGTGGTCGCCGCACAACTCGCGGTCGATGACGCCGGCGGCAAGGTGCGGGGACAGCCGGTCGTGCTGCTCGGCCCTGACCACCAGAACAAGACCGATGTCGGCGTCTCGCTGGCGCGCGACCTGTATGACCAGCAGGGCGTCGATGCGATCTTCGATATCGGCAATTCGGCGATCTCGCTGGCGGTGCAGAACATGGCGCGCGAGCGCGGCAAGGTGCTGGTCCACGTCGGGTCCGCCACCGCCGACATTTTCGGCAAGGCCTGTTCGCCGACCGGCGCGATGTGGCTGTACGACACCTATTCGCTGGCGCAGGGCATCGCCAAGGCCGTGGTGCAGCAGGGCGGCGACAGCTGGTTCTTCATCACTGCCGACTATGCGTTCGGCATCGCGATGCAGACCGAAGTCTCCAAGGTCGTCACCGCGGCCGGCGGCAAGGTGCTCGGCGCGGTGCGTCACCCCGTCGGCACGATGGATTTCTCCTCGTTCCTGCTGCAAGCGCAATCGTCCGGCGCCAAGGTGATCGCGCTGGCCAACGCGTCCGGCGATACCGTGACCAACATCAAGCAGGCGCGCGAATTCCAGATCGGCGAGGGCAAGCAGAAGCTGGCAGTGCTGATCTTCTATCTCACATCGGTCCATGCGCTCGGCGCCGAGGCGACCCAGGGTGTGCAGTATCTCACCGGCTATTACTGGGACAATGATGAGCCCAGCCGCACCTTTGGTAAGCGCTTCGCGGCGAAGCACGGCGGCAAGATGCCGACTCATGCCCAGGCTGGCGTCTACAGCGCTGTGCGGCATTATCTGCGCGCGGCCGAGGCCGCCAATGACAATGATGGCCTCACTGTGATGCGCAAGATGAAGGCGATGCCGGTGGATGATTTCTTCGCGCCCGGCGCCCGCGTCCGCGAAGACGGCCGCCTGATGAACGACATGCTGCTTGCCGAAGTAAAGAAGCCATCCGAGGTCAAGGGCGAATGGGACTTGCTCAAGATCAAGAGCAAGATCAAGGCCGAGGACATCATGCGGCCGGTCGCAGATGGTGGCTGTACGCAGCTCGATCCGCCGGTGAAGCAGTAAGGGTCAACACATACTCGTCATTCCGGGGCGCGGGCGGCGCGAGCCGCACGCGAACCCGGAATCCCGAGATGACGGCCACTTCTCCGCTGCCCGGGATTCAGAGGCGATGAACACCTCGGGATTCCGGGTTCGCGCAAGAGCGCGCCCCGGAATGACAGAGCTCTACGGCTTCGCCGGATGGATGAAGGCCCACGGGCTGGTTTCGGAATCCCTGACTACGTCGATGGCGATCAGATAGGGGCCGCCGTCGGCCAGCGCTTTTTCGAGCGCTGGTCGGAATGTCTCCGGTGAGGTGACACGCGCCGCGCCGACGCCAAAGGATTCCGCCAGCTTGACGAAATCCGGATTGACCAGATCGGCGGCCGTCACGCGGCCATCGAACACCTGCAACTGGTCGCGCCTGACATTGCCATAGGCGTTGTTGTTGAACACCAGCGTCACCACGCCGATCTTGAACTGTACGGCGGTGGCCAGTTCCTGCACCGCGAACATGAAACCGCCGTCGCCGGTGATGGCCACTACCGGCCGATCCGGATGCGCGACTTTTGCACCGAGCGCGGTGGGGAAGCCGGAGCCGAGCGTGCCCTGATAGCCGGAGGTGATGAAAGTGCGCGGCTCGTAGATCGGGAAGCCGTACCATGAAGTGAAGCCAACCTGCGACAGTTCATCGGTGACGATGGCATTGGCCGGCAGCACCTCGCGCAGAATGTTGAGATAGGCCATCTGCGGCTGCACCGCCTGAATCTTCTTGAGCGCCAGCGCCGAGGCCTCGCGGATCGTCTGGCGGCGGCCGGCCGATTTTTTGTAGCCGACCTTGCGCACCGCGGCGAGCAGGTCGCGCGTGCCGGCCTGTGCATCGGCGACGACAGCGACATCGGCGGCGAAGCGGCGCATCTCGACGGGATCGATATCGATGCGGACCGACTTCTGGCCCTCCGGCCGATACGGCCAGCGCCACGCGGGCAATTCCAGCCGCGTGCCGATGCCAATGATGAGATCGGTCTGCGGCCACAGGTGATAGGCGGCGGCCATGGTGAGCCCGAGTTCGTGGGCATTGCTGACGATGCCGCGGCCTGAGCGAAACGCGACCACGGGCGCATCGATCAGTTCGGCAAGTTCGAGGATTTCATCGGCGGCGTCGAACGCGCCAGATCCGACGAAGATCATCGGCGCTTTGCTGCCGCCAATCAGCGCCGCGGCGGCCTTGATGCGCTCGCTGTCGGGCTGCGGCGCGGGCAGGCGGGCGAACGGCGTCGAGGCGCCGACGTCGGCGCGCTGCGTAAACACGTCCCACGGCATTTCCAGCGCCACCGGCCCGCGGCGGCCGGACATCATCTCCTGAAACCCGCGCGAAACCGCGCTCGGCGCCGTATCGGGATATTCGATCCGGTCGGCCCATTTCACGAAGCTGCGCAGCGTTGCAAGCTGGTCCGGCATTTCGTGCAGATGGCCGCGGCCCTTGCCGAGAAACGCGGTCGGCACCTGACCTGTCAGGCACAGCACCGGCTCGTTGGAGCCGAAGGCGGTGAGCATCGCGGCGCCGGCATTGAGCACGCCGGGGCCGGGCACCACGCTGAACACGCCGGGCTTGCCGGAGGCGCGGGCATAGCCGTAGGCCATGTAGCCGCAGGCCTGTTCGTGCCGCGCGCCGATCACCTTCAGTTGCGCCTGATGGAAGGCGTCGAACAGCCCGTAGATCTGCGCGCCCGGCAACCCGAACACGGTATCGACGCCGTGGGCGACCAGGCCCTGCACGATGGCTTCGCCGCCGGTGAGTGCCGTCATCGTCTTGTCCAATCGTTACAAGGAAAATTCATGCGGCTTCGTCGATGACGCCGTTGCGCAATGTGCCGATGCCTTCGGCGGCGACCTCGATGACGTCGCCGGGGACGAGATAACGCGGCGGGTCGAACCGCGCACCGGCGCCGGTCGGTGTCCCCGTGACGATGACGTCGCCGGGCATCAGCGTGGTGAAGGTCGAGATGTAGCTGAGCAGATAGCGGAAGCCGAACATCAGCCGGGAAGTGCGGTCGTCCTGCCGTAATTCGCCGTTGACGTGGGTGGTGAGGCGGATATCGGCGATCTGCGATTCATTTGTATAGGGCACGATCCAGGGCCCGAGGCTGCCGGTGCTATCGAAATTCTTGCCTTGGGTGACGTTGAATTTGGCGTGGCGCACCCAGTCGCGAATGGTGCCTTCGTTGCATAGCGTGATCGCCGCGATGTGATCCAGCGCGTCGCGCTCCGCAATGTGACGGCCGGCCTTGCCGATCACCAGCACCACTTCACCCTCATAATCCAGTTGCTTGGAGGCGCGCGGCCGCACCAGCGGCGTGCCGTGGCCGACGAAAGAGCGCGGCGTGCGCATGAACATGCTGGGAAACTTTGGCGCGTCCTGGCCGTCCTTGTATTCGGCGTTGCGGTCCGGATAGTTGACGCCAATGCAGATGATCTTTTCCGGTGCCGGGATCGGCGGCTGCCAGGTGATGGCATCGAGCGCGAAATCGGGCGACAGCTTTGCGGCTTCGTCCGTCAGGCGCAGCAGTGCACCGGCCGCGATGGCCTCGCGCAGCGTCGGATAATGCTTCGCATACCGCGCCGAGAGATCGACGATGCCGCGATCGGTGACGGCGCCGTATTTGAGCGCGCCGTTGACGGTGAAGGTGGCAAGACGGTGAGGGGTCATCAGGTTTCCGATGCGATTGTTGTCGTCATTGCGAGCGAAGCGAAGCAATCCAGAAAGCAACAAGCGAAGACTGGATTGCTTCGTCGCAAGAGCTCCTCGCAATGACGCATGACATTCTAATCTGCAATGGTCACATCGGCCGTGAACAACGGCTCGCGCACCTTCTGCCCGGCAAACGGCGAACCCTGCTCGAACCAGGAGCGCGGCGCCGGGGCGCCCCACAGCGTCTGGCGGCGGGGATCGCGCAGCGACCAGCGCAGCGGCTCATGGTCGCTGTCCATGGTCTGGTAGTCGCTGGTGTAGAGTTCGAGACGATGGCCGTCGGGATCGCGCACATAGAGAAAGAACGCGTTGGAAATGCCGTGGCGGCCGGGGCCGCGCTCCAGGTTGGGGAGATAACCCGAGGTCGCCATCACGTCGCAGAGGTGCAGGATGTTCATCGCTGTCGGCACCCAATAGGCGAAGTGGTGCAGCCGCGGGCCTTTGCCGTTGGTGATGGCGAAGTCGTGCACGTTGCCCTTGCGGTGCATCCACGCCGCGGCAATGCGGCCGTTCTCGCCGTCTTCCTCGGCATATTCGGTGAGGCGGAAGCCGAGCCGCGCGTAGAAGTCGATGGTGTCCTGCACCTCGGCGGCGAAGACGTTGAAATGGTCGAGCCGTTGCGGGTGGCAGCCCTTGTAGAGATCGTAGCGGCGCAGCAGATGTGGCCGCTTCTCCATGCTGGCGTAAAGCTCGATCTGGAAGCCGAACGGATCAGTAAAATGTAGCGTGCGCCCCTGGTACGGCCTTTCGACGAAAGCGTAGACGATGCCATTCGCGGCAAAGAACGCCGCCGCCTTGTCGAGATCGCTTTCATTGCCGACGCGAAAGCCGAGCCGGTGGCAGGCGGCCGTCGCAGCCTTGCGCAGCACCAGCGAGTGATGCTGGTGCTCCTCGCTGCCGCGCAGATAGACCGCCTCGCTGTCGGCGTCCTCGACATGCAGCCCGATGGTGTTCTCATAGAAGGCGCGGCTGGCGGCGAGATCGACGACGTCGAGCACCGCGTGGCTGGAGCGCAGGATGTTGAACGGCGGATCGAAGATGTGCTGCGGGACCGGCATGGCGTTTCCTGTTTTATTCACTCGTCATTCCGGGATGGCTTTCGGCCGGCGAAGCGGGACGAAAGGCAGACCCGGAATCTCGATGTGTTCATCACTTCTGGATTCCGGGTTCGCGTGCGCTAACTGCGCACGCGCCCCGGAATGACGTTCAAATCCCCGGCTCGATGCCAAGGCGCTGGATCTTGTGCGTGCCCTTGGCAAGCGAGACGTGCTTGGTTTCCATGTAGAAGTCGAACGAGTAGTCGCCGCCGTCGCGGCCGATGCCGGACGATTTCATGCCGCCGAACGGCGTCGGCAGATGACGGACGTTTTCCGAATTCAGCCAGATCATGCCGGCCTCCAGCGCATCGGCGACGCGGAGTGCGCGGCCCATGTCCGCGGTCCAGACATAGCCGGTGAGGCCGTATTGCACGGCATTGGCGATCTCGATGGCTTCCTCCTCGCCGCGGAACTGGATCACGGTGAGGAACGGGCCGAACACCTCTTCCTGCGCCACGCGCATGTGCTTGTGGGCGCCGGTGACCAGCGTCGGCTGCACATAGTGTCCGCCGCCGGGTCCGTCATGCGGCTTGCCGCCGACCGCGATGGTGGCGCCGTCCTGTCGCGCGATATCGAAATAGGAGCAGACTTTTGCGTGGTGGCGCTCGTGGATCAGCGGGCCGATCTCGGTGCTGGGGTCGAGCGGATGGCCGACCTTCAGCGCCTTCACGCGCGCGGTCAGCCTGTCGATGAATTTCTCCGCGATGCTGTCCTGGATCAGCAGCCGGCTCGATGACGTGCAGCGCTCACCGTTCAGCGAGTAGATCATGAAGACGACAGCATCGAGCGCGCGGTCGAGATCGGCATCGTCGAACACGATCACCGGATTCTTGCCGCCGAGTTCGAAATGCACGCGCTTCAAGGTCGGTGCGCCCTGCGCCATGATAGCGGCGCCGGTGGATGTTTCGCCGACAAAGGCGATCGCCTTGATGGCGGGATGCTCGGTCAATGCCTTGCCGGCTTCCTCGCCAAAGCCATGCACGGTGTTGAGCACGCCATCGGGCAGGCCTGCCTGCTTCGCCAGTTGCGACAGCAGATCGGCCGTCACCGGCGACCACTCCGCCGGCTTGTGGACGACGGTGCAGCCCGCCGCGAGTGCCGGCGCGATCTTCCAGGTCGAGAGCATGAACGGCGTGTTCCACGGCGTGATGACGCCGACCGGGCCGATCGGCACCCGCGTGGAGACGTTCCAGTGCTCGTCGCTCGGCATGTTCAGCCCGTCGCGGGCGTCGGTGCATTTGTCGGCGAAGAAGCGAAAATTCTCGGCGCCGCGCACCGCTGCCTTGGCCATGAAGCGATGGGCTTGTCCGGTGTCGATGCATTCCAGCACCGCGATATCCTCGGCGCGGTCCTCGATGGCGTCGGCAATGCGATGCAGCAGCTTCTTGCGCATGGTCGCCGGCATCTCGCGCCATTCCCGGAAGGCGCGCTGCGCCGCCTTGGCGGCAAGGTCGATGTCCTCGGCTGTGCCGCGCGCCACCGGCGCCAGCACCGCGCCATCGATCGGCGACGTGGTCTCGAACGCCTTGCCGGATATCGACGGCACGATCTGGCCATCGATGATGTGGCCGATGCCGTCAGCTTTGAGCTTTTTCAGTAGCGGCGCGGCGCGCTCGTTATTGACTTTGAAGACGGCTGCAGGGTCGACAGGAGATTTAGCCATTGGCAGCCTCGGTCTTCAGCAGGTCGTGAATGTTGTTGCGCTTCCAGCTGGTGTCCTTGTCGTTGATCTGCATGTCGAACGACAGCGCGAACTTCTGATGCGCAAACACCGGATCGAGGAAGGCAGACAGCGCCTTGAAGACATGTTCTCCCGCCTTCTGCCGGGTCGCGAGGTCGCGGCCTTCGCCGATCCGCAGCACCATGTCGAGAAAGCTCAGCTCCGGCCGGCCGTCGGCGATGGCAAACTGTTCGCAGCGGATAGCGCGGACGCGAATGCCGCCGAGTGGAAACACGCCGGTCTCGACCGCGGCCTTGCGAACGACTTCACAGGCGGCGCCGATATCGACGGATGCATCGAGATTGGCGGAATATTCAATCGTGAAATGCGGCATCCTGCGGCTCGCTTTATTCTTGTCATGTCAGGCGAAATAGCAACTCACCGTGCCCCACGGCCCATAGTCGGCCTGAATCGTGTCACCCTTGCGCGTCTCGATCGGTCGGATGAAGGACCCAGCGAGTACCACCTGTCCGGGTTCCAGCGCGAGGTCATGTGGTGCGATCTTGTTGGCGAGCCAGGCCACGCTGGTGGCGGGATGGTTCAGCACGCCGGCGGCAAGTCCGGTTTCTTCAAGTTGGCCGTTGCGATGGCACATGGCGCCGACCCAGCGCAGGTCGGTCTCCAGAGGCCGCATCGGACGGCCGCCGAGCACGATGCCGGCATTGGCGGCGTTGTCGGCGATGGTATCGAAGATCTTTCGTGTCGATCTGGTCTGTGCATCGACGCGCTCGACGCGCGTATCGAGGATTTCCAGCGCCGGCACCACGAAGTCGGTGGCGTTGAGCACGTCGAACATGGTGCAGTCCGGGCCTTTGAGCCGGTGCTTCATGACGAAGGCCAGTTCGGCCTCGACCCGCGTGGCGATGAAGCGACCGGTCGGCACCAGTCCGCCATCGGTGAAGAACATGTCGTCAAGCAGGACGCCGGAATCGGGTTCGTCGATGTTCAGCGCGCTCTGCATCGCTTTCGAGGTCAGGCCGATCTTGTGGCCTCTGATAACGCGTCCCTCGGCCACCTTGATCGCGATCCACGCTTTCTGGATTGCATAAGAATCGTCGATGGTGATGCCGGGATGATCCAGCGACAGCTGACGGATCTGCGTCCGGCTCTTTTCCGCCTGATGCAGCCGCTCCGCCGCGCTGCGAATCTCCGAGATTGTCAGTGCCATGTCGGTTGCCATATGAGCGCGCAGAAAGGCGGCGCGGAAAACTGATTAACATGTTAAATGGTGGCGATCAAACCCGGCGATAGAAAATCGTTTGTGCGGTGCACACACATATCGAAGGCAGCTATAGAGACGTCGATGACATATTTGCAAAAGCCCAAAGCCAGGCCCGGCACGAAAAATGTTCCGATGCGCGACTTCTCGCGCTCCTTGCCGATGTCGCTGCTGCGCGCGCGGGAATCCGTGATGCGACATTTTCGCCCATCGCTGCGGGCGCATGAACTGACCGAGCAGCAATGGCGAATCTTGCGCGCGCTGGCGGCCAGCGGCGAGATCGAAGTCACCGAGCTTGCGCGCGTCGCCTATCTCCTGGGTCCCAGCCTGTCGCGAATCCTGCGCGATCTCGAAACGCGGCATCTCATCGAGCGCCGTTTGCTGAAGGCCGATTTGCGCCGCAGCATTGTGTCGATCACGGCGAGGGGACTGAAGCTGATCGAGGAGGTCGCGCCGTCGTCCGAAGCGATCTATGCCGAAATCACGAAGCGTTTCGGCGTGCGCAAACTCGCGGATCTGCAGGCAATGTTGCATCTGCTCGAAGAGTCGCTGCTGACGATGCCGATGGCCGGCGACGCCTCCGAAGATTCACAGGACTAGCGAACTGGCTGCATAATTTTTCGGCAGACGTCGCGGCCAATTCGCGAGGCGGAATAAACGCGCGCAACGCGGGGTCTATGCAGAACGTGTTGATGAAAAACAGAATTTGATTTGGGTGAGGCCGCCACTCGCGCGCGACACTGTAGACACGCGGAGCATTTTTCGCTCAACTCGCGAAATCACAAGAAGGCCAACGCTCAAGTTTGGCCTCTTAGGGAGGATTCAATGAAGCTTACGAGACGTGACTTCACGGCTGGCCTGGCCGCCGGTATGACGGCACCCTATCTGATCGGCAGCGCGCGCGCCCAGGGCGCGACCATCAAGATCGGCATGTGCGCGCCCGTCACAGGCCCGGCCGCCGAGGCCGGCAAATACGCAACTGGCGGTGCCAAGCTCGCGGTCGAGGCCATCAACAAGGCAGGTGGTGTGCTCGGCAAGCAGATCGAACTGATTATCGAGGACGATCAGACCACCAACCCCGGCATCGTGCTGGCATTCTCGAAGCTCGCCGCGCAGCCGGACATCGTCGGTTTCCTCGGCTCGATCCGCTCGACCCAGGTGCACGCGATGGCGCCCGACGTCATGAAGCTCGGCAAGCCGGTGATGTTCGGCGGCACCGATCCGAATCTCACCAAGCTCGGCAATCCCTGGCTGTTCCGTTTTCGCCCCAATGACAGTTATTCCGGCCGCGTCATCGCCGATTACGGTGTCAAGACGCTGGGCAAGAAGAAATGGGCGGTGCTGCACTCGACCGACGCCTTCGGTACCGCGGGCGGCAAGGCGCTGACCGAAGCGCTTGGCAAGCTCGAGGCGCCGCCGGTGCTCGATCAGGGCTACGCCAACCAGAGCCAGGATTTCACGCCGGTGGTGCTGGCGATCAAGCAGTCCGGCGCCGATATTCTCGGGTCGTACTTCACCTTCGAAAACGATCTCGGCATTTTCGCCCGCCAGCTGCGCCAGCTCGGCGTCAATATTCCGTGGGTAGGCTCGCCCTCGATCGTCAACGTCACCGCGCTGAAGCTCGCCGGTCCGGCGCTGTACGGCACCTACGGCGTCGCCGACTACGCCGAAGATTCCAGCGAAGGTTCCAAGGCGTTCGGCAAGGCCTATCGCGATGCCTTCAAGGTGGCACCCGACAACCAGAGTTCGTGGCCCTACGACGCCGTCACGGTGCTGGCGGCCGCGATCAACAAGGCCGGTTCGACCGATCCGCAGAAGATCCGCGAAGCCATCATCGCGACCAAGAAGTTCCCCGGCGCCGAAGGCGAGTACAATTTCGACGACAAGGGCGACGGTCTGCACGGTTACAACATCGTGAGGAACGACAAGGGCAACATCGTCTTCGACAAGCACATCGAGTTCAACGACTGAATCTCTGTCGTTCCGGGGCGCAGGCGCGCCAGCGCATGCGAACCCGGAACCTCGATATGAGGCGAAGAACACGTCGAGATTCCGGGTTCGCATGCCAGACGGCTTCGCCGCTGTCCTGCGCCCCGGAATGACGATCAAGCCCCTCCCACCGAGCACCTCTGATGGATCTTGCACTACAGCTTTTGTTTACCGGGATCGGTATCGGCGCCGTCTATGCGCTGGTCGCGCTCGGCTTCGTGCTGATTTTCCGCGCTACCAACGTCGTCAACTTCGCGCAGGGCGAATTCTCCATGGTCGCGGCCTACCTGATGGTGGTGTTCGCCGTCGATCTCGGCTGGCCGTACTGGCTGTCGTTCCTGCTGTCGCTCGCCGGCATGGCGCTGCTCGGCGCGATCTTCAATCTCGGCGTCTATTACCCGCTGCGGCATCGCACGTTCCTGCCAGTGATCATCGCCACCATCGGTGCCTCGATCCTGCTGGCGAATTCGGTGCTGGCGATCTACGGCCCGCAGCCGCAGGTGCTGGAAGGCTGGTTCGAAACGCCCGGCATCCAGCTCGGCCCGGTCTATCTCGACAGCCAGTATCTCCTGATCATCGCGGTGACGATCCTGCTGGTGGCGTTCAATTACTGGTTCTTCGAACACACCATGATCGGCAAGAAGCTGCAGGCCACGTCGCAGGACAAGGAGATGGCCTCGCTGCTCGGCATTTCCGTGTCCACCATGATCATGATCACCTTCATCTACTCCGCGGTGCTCGGCGGCCTTGCCGGCATTCTGGTCGCGCCGGTGCTGTTCGTCTCGATCCAGATGGGCTCGACCATCGCGCTGAAGGCCTTTGCCGCCACCATCATCGGAGGCTTCGGCGACGTCACCGGCGCCATCATCGGCGGGCTGTCGCTCGGCATCATCGAGACGTTTGGCGCGGCGTATATTTCGGTGCCGTACAAGGATGCCTTCGCTTTCCTCGTGCTGGTGCTGTTCCTGGTGTTTCGGCCGCAGGGCATCTTCGGCGAACGCGTGGCGGAAAAAGCATGAGCGTGCCCAGCGAGAACATCCAGTCGGTGGTCGCCGTGCCGCGTTCCACTCCGCTGCTGATCCGCCATGCGCCATATTTTATAGGCGCGGCGATTGTCGTGGCCCTCGCAGCCTCGGCGAGCTTTGACGGCTACATCCTCAACATCCTGATGCAGGCCACGACGTTTGCCATTGCGGTATTCGGCCTCTCCGTCGTGCTCGGCCTCTGCGGCCAGATCAACCTGGCGCAGGCGGCGTTCTTTGGCTTCGGCGCCTATGCGGTCGGCATCGGCACGACAGACTACCAGCTCAGCTACTGGCTCTGTCTCGCCGCGGGCTGCATCATGGCGCTGCTCGCCGGCGCCGTGCTTGGCATGTCCACGCTGCGGCTCGGCGGCCATTACCTCGCGATGGTCACGATCTCGTTCCAGCAGATCGTGACGCTGGTAATGATCAACGCGATCTGGCTCACCCATGGTCCGGATGGCGTGTCGCGGATCGGCCGTCCCGCTCTGTTCCAGTCGTCGCAATCCTATCTTGCCTTCTGCGTGGCGATGCTGGCGCTGGTCGGCTATTTCGTCTGGCACTTGCCGCAGACGCGGCTCGGCCGCGCCATGCGCGCGGTGCGCGACAACGAACTGGCTGCGGGCGTGAACGGCATCGACGTGTTCCGCACCAAGGTCTATGCCTTCGCGCTCTGCGCCGTGCTCGGCGGGCTTGGTGGCGGACTATTCGCCGGCGGCTTTGCTTACATCAGCCCGGATCAATTCTCTTTCGCCGAGTCGATCGTGTTTCTCACCATGTCGCTGCTCGGTGGCGTAGCGTCGCCGATCGGTTCTGCGATCGGTACCGGTCTGCTGATCCTGATCCCGGAATGGCTGCGCTTCCTGAAAAGCGTGCCCGGGCTCTACCTGGCGATCTACGGCCTGTCGGTGATCCTGATCATCCGTTTCATGCCCGATGGCATCTGGGGCTTTGTCAGCGCCGGCCTCGATCGCTTTCGCCGCAAGGTCCGATTGCCGGATGCTGGGCTGCCGCTAAAACTGACGCCGGCGACAATCGGTGGCGACATGGTGCTGCAGGTCACGGGCCTCGCCAAGCACTTCGGCGGTCTCAAGGCCGTGGACAATGTCGATATCGCCGTGAAGCGCGGCGGCGTTCATGCGCTGATCGGGCCGAACGGCTCCGGCAAGACCACGACACTGAATGTGCTGTCCGGCCTTTACAAGGCGACTGCCGGCAAGGTGCTGCTCGACGGCACCGATGTCACCGATATGCCGCCGCATTCGCGTGCCGCGGCTGGCCTTGGCCGCACCTTCCAGAACATCCGGCTGTTCCGCTCGATGTCGGCGCTGGAAAATGTCGTCATCGGCGCCGAGCGGCCGGGCAACACGCTAATCGGCAAGGGCGACGACGCCGCGCTGACGCAGCGCGCGATGTCGGCGCTGACCTTTGTGGGTCTCGGTCCGCGCGCCAACGAGTTGATCTCCAGCTTCTCCTACGGTCATCAGCGGCTGATCGAGATCGCCCGCGCGCTGGCCGCCAATCCGACGCTGTTGCTGCTAGACGAGCCCGCGGCGGGATTGAACTCCAGCGAAAAGCTCGAACTGCATGAGCTGCTGAAGCGCATCGCGGCGCAGGGGCTGACCATCCTGATCATCGATCACGACATGACGCTGGTCTCTGAGGCCGCCCAGCACATCACCGTGCTCAACTTCGGACGCCGCATCGCGGACGGCGAATCCATGGCGGTGCTGCGGCATCCCGACGTCGTCTCCGCCTATCTCGGAACTGAATGATGGCGCTGCTTCAGATCAACGATCTCAATGTGCACTATGGTGAGATCGTCGCCTTGCGCGGCGTATCGTTCAGTGTCGAGGAAGGGCAGGTGGTCACGCTGCTCGGAGCCAACGGCGCTGGCAAGTCAACTACGCTGCGTGCGATTTCCGGTCTGGCCAAACCCGCCGCCGGTGAAATCCTGTTCGACGGACATTCGATCGCGGGGCTCGGACCGGAAGCGATCGTGCGGATGGGCATCTCCCATGTGCCGGAGGGCCGCCGCGTCTTTCCGGGCCTGACGGTGAAGGAAAACATCATGCTCGGCGGCTCTAACCGCCGCGCGGCGAAATCCGAGCTGTCCAAAGAAGCCGATGCGATGTTCGATCTGTTTCCCGACATCCGGAAGTTTTCCGACTCGCTCGGCTGGACGCTGTCCGGCGGACAATTGCAGATGGTGGCGGTGGCGCGCGGGCTGATGGCCAAACCGCGGCTGTTGCTGCTGGACGAGCCGTCGCTGGGGCTGGCGCCGGTGATCGTTCAGGCGGTGTTCCGGATCATTTCCGAGATCCGGCGCCACACCACGGTCTTGCTTGTCGAGCAAAACGCGCGCATGGGACTGTCCGTCGCCGATCATGGCTACGTCCTGGAAACCGGACGCATCGTGCTGGGCGGCAAGCCGGATGAACTTTGGGGCAACGAAGCCATTGCCGCCGCCTATCTTGGCGGTCACGCCAAGCCACTCGCAGCTAACATATAAGGGCGAATGTCCAACCATGGTTACTCTTCAAGTCAACAAACTGATCGACTTTGTCGCTGACGTCTTCGCCCATGCCGGATCCTCCGCAGAAGAGGCCAAGCGCATCGCGACCTACCTCACCACAGCGAACCTCACCGGCCATGACAGCCACGGCGTGATCCGCGTGCCGGTCTACATCCGCTGGCGCAATTCCGGCGCCATCATTCCCAATCAGACCATCGAAGTGCCGGTCGATACGCCATCGCTGGCGGTGGTCGATGGCCGGTTCGGCTATGGCCAGACCGTCGGCCCGCAGGCCGTCAGGATCGGCATCGAGAAGTGCAAGGCCACGGGCCTTGCGGCAGTGGCGACGCGTAATTCGGGTCATATAGGCCGGATCGGCGACTGGGCCGAGATGGCCGCGGCGGAAGGGCTGGTGTCTATCCATTTCGTCAACGCTGCCGGCTCCATTCTCGTCGCGCCATTCGGCGGCGTCGAGCGGCGGCTATCCACCGCGCCGTATTGCGTCGGCATTCCCCGCCCGGGCCATGCGCCCGTGGTGCTGGATTTCGCGACCTCGATCGTCGCCGAGGGCAAGGTGCTGGTCGCCAGCCGCGGCGGCAAGAAGCTGCCGAAGGGCGCGTTGATTGATCTCGACGGCACGCTGAGCGAAGACCCCGCGGTGCTCTACGGGCCGCATGCCGCCGACGGGCCGCGCGATCATTCCAAGGGCTCTGGCGCGATCCGCGCTTTCGGCGAACACAAGGGCTCGGGCCTGGCTCTGATTTGCGAATTGCTCGGCGGCGCGCTCACCGGCAACGGCGCCACCAAGCCGGACCGCCCCTTCGCCAACGGCATGTTCGCGATCTATGTCGACCCCAAGCGCGTCGATCCGAGCAATTTCTTCGATGGCGAAGTCACGCGCTACATCGACTACTTCAAGAACACCAAGCCGGCTGTTGGCACCGACTCCGTGCTGATCCCCGGAGATCCCGAGGCGCGTACCCGCGCTGACCGGACCAGGAACGGCGTGCCGCTGCCGGACGAGACCTGGAGTGCCATCGTGCAGACCGCGCGCGAGGTCGGCGTCAGCGAACAGGCCGTCGCCAACGCGACCAAATAATCTTTCGAACCGTAGTCATCACCAACAACCAAAAGAAGGACCATCAACGATGGCAAATAAAGTGAAAGAAATCTGGGCGTCGGGCAAAGTCGCCGTCAACGGATGGCTGGCGATCCCGTCGGGCTTCTCCGCCGAGGTGATGGCGCAGTGCGGCTTCGACAGCGTCACCGTCGACATTCAGCACGGCGTGCAGGATTACATGTCGATGGTGGAGTGTTTCCAGGCCATGGGTGCCCATCCGGTGACGCCGATGGTCCGCGTGCCATGGAACGAGCCTGGCATCATCGGCAAGGTGCTCGACGGCGGCGCCTATGGCGTGATCTGCCCGATGATCAACACCAAGGAAGAAGCCGAGAACTTCGTGCAGTATTGCAAGTATCCGCCGCACGGCACCCGCAGCAACGGCCCGATCCGCTCGGGCATGTATGGCGGCGCCGGCGACTATCAGAAGACGGCGAATGACGAGATCCTGTGCATCCCGATGCTGGAGACCCGCACCGCCGTCGACAACATGGAAGCGATCCTCGACGTCGAAGGCATCGCCGGCGTTTATGTCGGCCCGAGCGATCTCGGCTTCTCCTATGGCCTGGTGCCGAAGCTCGACCGCGAAGAGCCGGAAATCCTGAAGATCTACGACAAGCTGATCAAGGAATGCGACAAGCGCGGCATCTATCCCGGCATCCATTGCTCGGGTCCCGTGGGTGCTGCGAAGAATATCGGCATGGGCTTCAAGCTGGTGACGTTGCTCAACGACAGCGGCATTCTCGCGACGGGCGCAAAGTCGTGGGTTGCCGATACCCGCAAGAACTCGGGCGGCAAGGCGTAACTACTCTGTCGTTCCGGGGCGGGAGCGGCGTCAGCCGCGAGCGAATCCGGAACCCAGAAGTGATGAACATCTCGAGATTCCCCGCACTCCAATTGGAGTGGTTGAGGTTCGCGACCGCCTTACGGCGTTCGCGCCCCGGAATGACGAGGAGGCACTTGTCCGAAGAGACAAGGCCAAGACCGGGAGGACGACCGTGCGAAACAGATCGCTGTTTCTCAACCGACGCCAATTCGTCACAGCGGGTGCGGGCGCAGCCGTATTGCTCAGCGCGCCTTCGCTGGTCAGAGCCAGCACATGGCCCACCAAGCCGATCAGGATGCTGGCCGGCTCCGCGGCCGGCGGCCAGACCGATCAATTCGCGCGCGTCTATGGCGATTATCTGTCGCGTGAGCTTGGGCAGACAGTGGTGGTCGAGAACAAGGCTGGTGCCGGCGGCGCCGTTGCGGCGATGGAGTTGAAGCGCTCCGATCCCGACGGCCACACATTGATGATCTGCAACACCACCGCCTACATGCTCAATCCGGTGCTCATCAAGGACATCAAGTACAATGTCCCGCAGGATTTCGCGTGGATCACGGTGATGCCGGGCGGAAGTCTGCCGCTCATGGTGAGCGAGAAGGTCGGTGCCAAAACGCTGCAGGACTTCATCGACTATGCGCGCAAGACCGAGAAGGTGAATGTCGGCACCTATGCCGCCGGTTCCTTCGCGCACATGGTCATCCTCGAGCTCAACAAGCAGTACGGCCTGAAGATGGAAGCGGTGCACTACCGCGGCGAGGCGCCGATGTGGAGCGATCTCGCCGGCGGATCCATCGATGCCGGCATCGGCAGCTACGCCGCAGCGCTGTCGGTGCTGCAGACCGGCAAGGCCCGTGCTGTCGCGGTGTCCCGACGTCGGATCGAGGCGCTTCCTGACGTCGCAACGTTCCGCGAGCAGGGCGCGACCTCCCGCGCGCACACGCTGCTGACCTTCCAGGGATGCGTGGCGCCAGCAAGGACGCCGCCGGAGATCATTGCGAAGCTGTCCGCACTGTTCGTCGCGGCCGGCAAGAGCGATCGCGTTCGCGAATTGCTCAAGAGTCAGGGCGTCGATGAAGGCCCGATGACGCTGGACGCCAGTCAGGCGCTCTACAGGGAGGAGGCACCGATCTGGGCAGAGCTTGCAGCGAGTCTGGGACCGCAGCAGTAGATTGTGCCATCGTTGTCGCGAGCAGCCAGCGTAGCCGCATCAGCGAAGCGAGATGTGGGGCCGCCAAGTTCATGTGCCATCCGGGGAATCCAGACCAATGCAGTTCGATGACGTTATTCTCGGTCGCCGGAGCATCCGCGGTTACAAACCCGATCCCGTACCCAGGGCACTGATCGAGGAAATCATCGCATTGGCGATGCGCGCGCCGTCGTCCATGAACACCCAGCCGTGGAATTTCTACGTCCTCACCGGCGAACCGCTCAATCGGATCCGCGCCGGCAATACCGAGCGGATGGTGGCAGGCGTACCGCAGTCGCGCGAGTTTCGCACCGGTCAGGCCTTTGCGGGCCCGCACCGCGACAGGCAGGTGGGCGTCGCCAAGCAATTATTCTCCGCCATGGGGATTGCACGCGATGACAAGGAATTGCGCCAGGATTGGGTGCTGCGCGGCTTCCGTCAATTCGACGCGCCGGTCTGCGTGATCGTGACCTATGACCGCGTGCTGGATGGCAGCGACGATACGCCGTTCGATTGCGGCGCGGTGGCGACCGCCCTGGTCAATGCCGCCTGGTCGCGTGGACTGGGCGCCGTGATCAACAGCCAAGGCATCATGCAGTCGCCGGTGGTGCGCGAGCACGCTGGCATCGCCGACGATCAGGTCATCATGAAGAGCATCGCGCTGGGCTGGCCGGATGACAGCTTCCCCGCAAATGCGGTGGTGTCCGAACGAAAGTCGGTCGAGGAAGCGACGGTGTTCGTTGGTTTCGACGATTAAAGCGTTTTTGGATTGAACCGATCCACGAGCTCCGTCGTTGCGAGCGCAGCGAAGCAATCCAGAAGGTCACAAGCGAAGAAAGAACTGGATTGCTTCGTCGCAAGGGCTCCTCGCAACGACGTCTGCAAATGCCCCGATTCATCTCAGGCCGAACAGCGCTGGCCGCCATGACGCTGATGGAAACTGAAGGCATAAATTTTTGCCAATCCATGTTGACAATATACCTAATAGGACTATTATCCATCTCGTCCCGCCCCACTGAGAGGGGCGTTCGCGACGTCCGTGTTCGCGGGGCGGGATGCGGTGACGCGGCAGCGTCAGGCCGGAGCGAAGGTCGCAGGGCGCGAGCCCGGATGCGAACGTGCGCCTTGTACAAAGGGTGCGTTCAAGGCCGGATGAGCGTGAGCGGCGGGAGCCGAGGCTGACGACCACGCTGGCGCGCCGGCCCAAGTCGTGTGGTTTCTCGATGCCAAACGGGGCATCGCGGAGCGGAGAGTTCGCACCGCCAACCGGCCTGCGAACCGCATCCTCAGCTCCGGGTGTCGACCTCCCGCCGGAAAGAGCACGAAGCAAGCCGGAAGCACACCGCGTGCGGAACGCCGGGTGAAACCGGTTGCTCCGGAAGTCCTGGGCGCATTTGTTTTGCCGACTACGGCATCGCGCGCAGGCAAAGGGGTGCATCGGGCACCCGGCGTTCCGCGCGCCCTCTCGGGAGGGCAGGGAATGCAGCGATCGACGGCGTCCCCGCGCCGCAAACAACAGGGGCGATCCCGCATGTCTGCCGTGATGTTTGCACGCCAGAGCAGGGGTGACGCCGCCTTGGGATTTCAGCTAGACTCATTCCAAATCGCGGTAAAGCCAACAAAAAATATCACGAGGAAATAGTTCATGGCCCCATCCCCCGTCATTCGCCTGCATGCCGACGACGCCGTGCTGATTGCGCGCACCAGCCTGATGCCCGGCGTCGAGGTCACCGAAGGCGTCGTGACGTCGGAGCGGATTCCGGCCGGACACAAGGTCGCGATCCGGCCCATCGCCGTGGGTGAGGAGATCCGGCGCTACGGCCAGATCATCGGCTTCGCGACCCAGCCGATCGCCCCCGGTCAGCACGTGCATACGCAGAACATGGGCATGGGCGAGTTTGCCCGCGACTACGCCTATGGCGTCGACGTCAAGCCGACGCCGAATTTCGATCTGCCGGCGACCTTCATGGGCATCCGCCGCGACGATGGTCGCGTCGCCACCCGCAACTATATCGGTATCCTCACCTCGGTGAATTGCAGCGCCCATGTCGCCAGCATGGTCGCCGACGTGTTCAAGAAGAATCCCTTCACCGGCCACAATCCGCTGGCGGATTTCCCCAATGTCGATGGCGTGGTGGCGCTCACCCACAAGACCGGCTGCGGCATGACCCAGGATGAGCCGCTGACGCTGCTGCGCCGGACGCTCGGCGGCTATGCGCGGCATGTGAATTTTTCCGCGGTGGTCGTGCTCGGGCTCGGCTGCGAGATCAACCAGATCGGCGGTCTGATGCAGGAGCAGAAGCTCGCCGGACGGCTGCGCGAAATGCAGATCCAGGAAATCGGCGGCACCCGCAAGACCACGGAAGCCGGCGTTGCCTTCGTGCGCGAAGCCCTGACCGACGCCAACAAGGTGCAGCGCGAGGAAGTCTCCGCCAGCGAGCTGATCGTCGCCCTGCAATGCGGCGGCTCCGACGGTTATTCCGGCATTTCGGCCAATCCGGCACTGGGCGCGGCGAGCGACCTGCTGGTGCGGCACGGCGGCACCGTGATCCTGTCAGAGACGCCGGAGACCTATGGCGCCGAGCATCTCTTGACGCGCCGCGCGGTCAGCCGCGAGGTCGGCGAGAAGCTGGTCGGGCTGATGCGCTGGTGGGACGCCTATTGCGAACGCGAGGGCGCCGAGATGAACGCCAATCCGAGCCCCGGCAACAAGGCCGGCGGCCTGACCACCATTCTGGAGAAGTCACTGGGCGCGATGGCCAAGGCCGGATCGACCAATCTGGTGGATGTGCTGAATTACGCGGAGGCTGTCACCAAGAAGGGTTTTGTGTTCATGGATACGCCCGGCTACGACCCCGTCGCGGCGACCGGGCAGGTCGCCGGGGGCGCCAATCTGGTGTGCTTCACCACCGGCCGCGGCAGCGTGTTCGGCTGCAAGCCGGCGCCGTCCATCAAGCTCGCGACCAATTCGCCGATGTTCAAGCGGATGGAAGAGGACATGGACATCAATTGCGGCACCATCCTCGACGGCGACGAGACGGTGCAGCAGTGTGGCCAGCGGATCTTCGAGTTGATGCTGAAGACCGCCTCGGGCGAACCGACCAAGAGCGAAAGTTTCGATTTCGGCGGCGCCGAATTCGCGCCCTGGGTGCTCGGGGCTACGATGTAGGCTGGGCGGCACCGTACGGCCGCGTAGGTTTTATTGGCGTTTCGGATATACCGCGCGGCAGCCGCTGCGTGCATAGGCAGCCGCTGCCCGTTGTTAAAGCTTGATCCTCGCCAGCTCCAGTGTTCTGCTTAAAAAAGCTGCTGGAGTTGCCCGACTGTGTCGATCTTCGTCGCACTACACCATGTCACCCATTACAAATATGATCGTCCGATCGATCTGGGCCCGCAAACCGTGCGGCTGCGCCCGGCGCCGCACACCCGCACGCCAATTCTGAGCTATTCGCTCAAGGTTACGCCCTCCAACCATTTCGTGAACTGGCAGCAGGATCCGCAGGGCAACTGGCTGGCCCGTTTCGTGTTTCCGGAGAAGGCCACCGAGCTGAAGATCGAGGTCGACTTCACGGCCGAGATGACGGTGATCAATCCGTTCGACTTCTTCGTCGAGCCCTACGCCGAAAAATTTCCGTTCGTTTATCCCGACGATCTCAAGATCGAACTCGCGCCCTACATGGCGACCACCGAACCCGGTCCGCGTTTCAGCGCCTATATGGCCGAGATCGCCAGGGAGGCGCCGAGCACCGTCAACTTCCTCGTCGATCTCAATGCAAGCCTGCGCGAGAAGGTCAACTACATCATCCGCATGGAGCCCGGCATCCAGACGCCGGAAGAGACGCTGCTGTCCGGCGCCGGCTCCTGCCGCGACTCGGCGTGGCTGCTGATCGAGACGCTGCGCCATCTCGGGCTCGCCGCGCGTTTCGTCTCGGGCTATCTGATCCAGCTGCGGCCCGACATCGATCCGATCGAGGGGCCGCGCGAGGTCGAGAACGATTTTACGGACCTGCACGCCTGGGCCGAAGTCTACATCCCCGGCGCCGGCTGGATCGGCTTCGACGCCACGTCGGGCATGCTGACCGGCGAGGGCCACATCCCCGTTGCCGCCACACCACATTATCGTTCGGCAGCGCCGATCTCAGGCGCGGTCGGCTTTGCCGAAGTCCAGTTCGGTTTCGAGATGGAGGTCAAGCGCGTCCGCGAGGCGCCGCGCATCACCAAGCCATTCTCGGACGCGGCGTGGACCAGGCTCGATCAGCTCGGCGAAAAGGTCGATGCGGATCTTGCGGCCGACGACGTCCGGCTGACGATGGGCGGCGAGCCGACCTTCGTCTCCGTCGATGATCTGGAATCGGCCGAGTGGAATATCGCCGCGGTCGGTCCGACCAAGCGCGGCCTCGCCGACGACCTGATCCGCCGCTTGCGGACGCGGTTCGCGCCGGGCGGGTTGCTGCATTTCGGCCAGGGCAAATGGTATCCCGGCGAAAGCCTGCCGCGCTGGGCGTTTGGCCTGTACTGGCGCAAGGACGGCGTGCCGATCTGGAAGAATGACGCGCTGATCGCGAGGGTCGAAGGGCCGCGCAACGCTGGCGTCAACGAGGCGGAGCGTTTTGCCGAAGGCACCGCAAAACGACTCGGCGTGCCCTCCGAATACATCATGCCGGCCTTTGAAGATCCTTCGCACTGGCTGCAGAAGGAAGCCGGCCTGCCGCCCAATGTCGATCCCAGCGACTCCAAGCTCGCCGATCCGGAAGAACGCTCGCGGATGGCACGCGTGTTCGATCAGGGGTTGAATACGCCGAAGGGCTTCGTGCTGCCGATCCAGCGCTGGAACGCGGAAGCGGGCAAGTCCGATACGCGCTGGCGCTCTGAGCGCTGGAAGCTGCGCCGCGGCAACCTGTTCCTGACGCCCGGTGATTCACCGCTCGGCCTGCGGCTGCCGATCGCCTCCTTGCCGCATATTCCGGAGGATGATTTTCCCTACATTGTCGAGCAGGATCCGCTGGAGCCGCGCGATGCCTTGCCGGTGTTCGACGGGACTGCGCCGGCTGAAGCCGTTTCCAGTCAGATCGTGCAGGAGCAGCAACTGAGATCCGGTGGCGTGCGTACGGCGATGTCGATCGAGGTTCGTGACGGCATCCTTTGCGCCTTCATGCCGCCGGTGGAAAAGCTCGAGGACTATCTCGAACTGATCAGCGCGCTCGAGGCGACCGCCGAGGAGATGCAGTTGCAGGTCCATGTCGAGGGCTATCCGCCGCCGTTCGATCCGCGCGTCGAAGTCATCAAGGTGACACCAGACCCCGGCGTGATCGAGATCAACATTCATCCGGCAGCGACCTGGCGCGAGGCGGTGGATACGACGACGCATCTGTATGAAGAGGCCGCAAAAGTTCGCCTCGGCGCCAATCGCTTCCTCGTCGATGGCCGCCACACCGGTACCGGCGGCGGCAACCACGTGGTGGTCGGCGGCAGCACGCCGGCGGATTCGCCGTTCCTGCGCCGCCCGGATCTGCTGAAGAGTCTGGTGCTGTACTGGCAGCGGCATCCGTCGCTGTCCTATCTGTTTTCCGGCATGTTCATCGGCCCGACCAGTCAGGCGCCGCGCATGGATGAAGCGCGCCACGATGGGCTCTACGAACTGGAGATCGCATTGGCGCAGGTGCCGCCTCCGGGCACCAAGGCGCCGCTGTGGCTGGTGGACCGCCTGTTTCGGCACATCCTGGTGGATATCACCGGCAATACCCATCGTGCCGAAATCTGCATCGACAAGCTCTATTCGCCTGATGGCACCACCGGCCGGCTTGGCTTGGTCGAATTCCGCGCACTGGAGATGCCGCCGGATCCGCGCATGTCGCTGGCGCAGCAGCTTCTCATTCGCGCGCTGATCGCAAAAATGTGGCGCGAGCCGCAGCAGGGCAATTTCGTGCGCTGGGGCACCACGCTGCATGATCGTTTCATGCTGCCGCACTATCTCTGGGAAGATTTTCAGGGCGTGCTCGCCGAACTCGGCCAGTCCGGCTACGAATTTTCCAAGGAATGGTTCGAGGCGCAGCTGGAATTCCGCTTCCCCGTGTTCGGCCACGTCACCTATGGCGGCGTGACGCTGGAAGTGCGGCAGGCGCTGGAGCCATGGCATGTGTTGGGCGAGGAGAACTCGGCTGGCGGCACCGTGCGCTACGTCGATTCCTCGGTGGAACGGCTGCAGCTCAAGGCCAACGGCTTTGTCGCCGGGCGTCATATGATCACCTGCAACGGCCGGGCACTGCCGATGACCGACACCGGCCGCTCCGGCGAGGTCGTGGCCGCTGTCCGCTTCAAGGCCTGGCAGCCGGCCTCCGGTCTGCATCCCACTATCCCCGTCCACGCCCCCTTGGTGTTCGACATCGTCGATACCTGGAATCGCCGGTCGCTCGGCGGCTGCGTCTATCATGTCGCCCATCCCGGCGGCCGCAGCTACGAGACCAAGCCGGTCAATTCCTATGAGGCGGAAGCTCGCCGGCTGGCGCGATTCGAGGAGATCGGCCACACGCCGGGCGAAATTGACCCGCCGCGAGAAGAACGCACACTTGAATTTCCTTTGACCCTCGACTTGAGGACGCCGCTCCTGCATTGAGAATGCCAATGGTTTCGGCAGGAGAGTCGGTATGACGGGACAGGCCGGTCAGGGGAAAAAGCCCCGTCCGGGGAATCGCAAGGTCGCTCAGTGGACCCGCGATTACCAACGGCTGCCCGGAATCCCCGACGAATTTATTGCGCAGGACGGCACGCCCCGCGAGGTCTGGACCCGGTTTTTCGATGCCTTTGGCGGGCTGGCGCCGGCCGATATCGAGCGGCGCTTTGGCTCAGCCGACCGGCATCTGCGCGAGGCCGGCGTCACTTATCGCGCCCCCGGCGAGATCGCCGATCGGATCTGGCCGCTCAGCCATGTGCCGCTGCTGATCGACGACTCCGAATGGCAGCAGATTTCCGCGGCGATCACCCAGCGCGCAGAGCTGCTCGAACGGGTGCTGACCGACCTCTATGGCGACGGCAAGCTCGTCGCGTCAGGCGCCGTACCCGCCGCAGCGATCGCCGGCAGCCCGGAATATCTGCGCTCGGTGTGCGGCGTCAGGCCGCCTGGCGGCAAGTATCTCAGCTTCTATGCGGCCGATCTTGGCCGCGGACCCGATGGGCGCTGGTGGGTGCTTGGCGATCGCACCCAGGCGCCGTCCGGCATGGGCTATGCGCTGGAAAACCGCCTGGTGCTGTCGCGCGCCTTCACCGATCTCTACAAGTCGATGAATGTCGAGCGCGTCGCGCCGTTCTTCGAAGCGTTTCGCGACAGCCTACGCGCCTCGGCCGATCGCGACGAGCCGCGCATCGGGTTGTTGACGCCGGGACCGTTCAGCGAAACCTATTTCGAACACGCCACGCTGGCGCGCTATCTCGGCTTCCTGCTGGTCGAGGGCGATGACCTCGCGGTGTCCGGCGATCGCGTCCATATCCGCACCGTCGCGGGCCTGAAGCGGCTCGACGTGCTACTGCGCCGCGTCGATTCCAACTCGCTCGATCCGCTCGAGCTCGATGCATCCTCGCAGCTCGGCGTGCCCGGTCTGATCGACGTGATCCGCAAGAACGGCGTGGTGGTCGCCAACATGCCGGGCTCCGGCGTGATGGAAGCGCGCGCGCTGCTCGGTTTCCTGCCGAGCCTCAGCGAAAAGCTGCTCGGCGAAAAACTCAAGATGCCGCACATCGCGACCTGGTGGTGCGGCCAGAAGGCAGCGCGCGAGGAAGTGCTGTCGCGACTCGACGATTTCGTCATCGAAGGTGCCTATGGCCAATCGGTGCCGGGTTTTCCGGGCCATGGTCCGGTGCTGGCCGCCGATTTGTCGCCGAGCGAGCGTGAGCGATTGAAGACTGCAATCAGCAACCGCGGCATCGATTACGTCGGCCAGGAGCAGGTCAAGCTCTCGACCACGCCGGTATGGGACAATGGCCGCCTTGCGCCGCGTCCCTACGTGCTGCGGGTGTTCGCTGCTGCGACGCCCGATGGCTGGAGCATCATGCCCGGCGGCTTCTGCCGCATTGCCGATCAGCCCGACGCCCGTGCGGTGTCGATGGGCGCCGGCGCCCGCGCCGCGGATGTCTGGGTTGTCTCCGACAAGGCAGTGGTCGCATCGACGCTGCTGCCGGCCGTGGAAACCGTTCGCATCCGGCGCATTGCCGGCTGGGTGCCGAGCCGCGCCGCCGATAATCTGTTCTGGCTCGGGCGCTATCTCGAACGCGCGGAATCCACGCTGCGGCTGGTGCGTGCGCTCAGTGTGCCGCAGCGCGACCCCGGCAAGGGTGGCGCGACGGCGCAGCAGTCGGTTGAGCGCATCCAGCGCTTGCTCGTGACCTGGGGCGCGACGTCGCTGACGGCTCGGTCGCAGCCGGCGAAGATTGCCGCACAGGCGCTGCAGGGCGAAGATAAATTCGGCTCGGCATTGTCGCTGGTCCGCGCCGCGCAGCGCACCGCGACGTCGTTGCGCGAGCGGCTGTCGCCGGACGCCTGGCAGGTCATCACGGAGATGGCTGAGCGGCTGGCGTACGAAGTCGAGGACGATGATGGCGTCGTCAGCGCCGCCGAACTGACGTTGCAGGAACTGGCGAGCTTCGCCGGACTCGCGCAGGAAAACATGAACCGCGCCGCCGGCTGGCGCTTCCTGGAAATGGGTCGCCGCGCCGAACGCGCCATCAACACCACGCGCTTTGCGCGGCAATTTGCCTGTGACGAAGCCAGCAGCGACGATCTCGATATCCTGCTGACGCTGGTGGATTGCCAGATCACCTATCGTTCGCGCTATCTGGTCGGGCCGCTGCTGGCGCCGGTGCGCGATCTCGTGGTGCTGGATCCCTATAATCCGCGCTCGGTGGCATTCCAGGTCTCGGCGCTGAACGACCACATCGCCAACCTGCCGGCGCTGAAGGAAAGCGGTCTGATGGAGCGGCCGCAGCGGCTCGCGATCGCGCTGCAATCGTCGCTGATCACGGGCGAAGCGTCGGAGCTGCACACCAAATCGCTGTTCGCGCTGGAGCAGGATCTGCTGACGCTTGCCGATTCCATTGGCTCGCATTATTTCCCGCACGGCAGCAGCGCGACGCGGCCGGAGAAGCTGACGGGGCTGGCGTGATCTACGACATCCGCCATGTCACCACCTATAGTTACGAAAGCCCGGTGAGCTTCGCGCGCTGCTCGCTGCGGCTGGAGCCGACCAGCAGCGATGGCCAGCAGCTCGTCTCGCACAGCGTCGAGATCAAGCCGCATCCCGCCACCCGCACGATGCGGACCGATTTCTTCGGTACGCCGACCGAAAGCGTGCTGATCGAGAACCCGCATCGCATGCTGCGCATCGACAGCCGCTCCCGGGTCGATGTTTCGCGTACTGCGCCCGGCCGTGGCGATGACAGTCCGGCCTGGGAGAGCGTGCGCGAGGCATCGTTCGACTCCAGCGATCTCAGCGCGGCGTCGCCGATCGGCTATGTATTCGCGAGTCCGCTGGTGCCGATGCTGGAGCCGGTGACGGCCTATGCTTCGGCAAGCTTTTCGAAAGGGCGCGGCATCCTCGCCGGCGCCGTCGATTTGATGCATCGCATCCGCACCGAGTTCAAATACGATTCCAAGGCGACGGTGATTTCCACGCCGCTGCAGGAGGCGCTGGAAAAGCGCCACGGCGTCTGCCAGGACTTTGCCCACATCATGATTGCCGGGATGCGCGGGCTTGGCCTGCCAGCCGCCTATGTCAGCGGTTATCTCCGCACCATTCCGCCGCCCGGCAAGGCGCGGCTGCAGGGCGCCGACGCGACCCACGCCTGGGCGTCGGTGTGGTGCGGCAAGACGCTCGGCTGGGTCGGCTTCGATCCCACCAATGATATCCTGGTCGAGAACGACCACATCATCCTCGCGGTCGGGCGCGATTTCTCCGACGTCTCGCCGGTCGATGGCGTGATCGTCGGCTCGCGCAAGCAGAAGCTGGCCGTCGCCGTCGACGTGCTGCTGGTCGAATGAGCGCCGCCCGTCCATTCAACAGCTACGACGTCATCATTCTCGGCGCCGGTGCGGCCGGCCTGATGTGCGCCGGCGTCGCCGGCCAGCGCGGTCGCTCGGTATTGCTGCTGGAGCAGGCGAGGGCGCCTGGCGAAAAGATCCGGATTTCCGGTGGCGGCCGCTGCAACTTCACCAACCTGCACACCACGCCGGCGAATTTCCTGTCGGAAAATCCGCAGTTCTGCAAATCGGCGCTGAAGAGTTTCACGCAGCAGGATTTCATTGCGCTGGTCGACAAATATCGCATCGCCTATCATGAGAAAACCCGCGGGCAATTGTTCTGCGATGGCTCGTCGCTTGAGATTATCGACATGCTGCTGGCGGAAAACCGTCGAGGTGACGCGCAGATGCGGCTCGGAGTCAGCATCTCGGGAGTCTCAAAAAGCGAGTCCGGCTTCGTCGTCGCCACCGACCAGGGCGAGTATCGCGGCCAGTCGCTGGTGGTCGCCACTGGCGGTCCGTCGATCCCGAAAATGGGCGCCAGCGCTTTCGGCTACAAAACCGCGCAGCAGTTCGGCCACAAGATGATCCCGCCGCGCGCGGCCCTGGTGCCGCTGACCTTCGACGTCGGCATGCTCGCGCAGTTCAAGGACCTCGCCGGCATTGCCGTCGATGCCGTTGTCAGCGTCGGCAAGACGAAGTTCGACGAGGCGCTGCTGTTTACCCATCGCGGGTTGAGCGGGCCGGCGGTGCTGCAGATTTCATCCTACTGGCGCGACGGCCTCGACGTCGTCATCGACATGGCGCCGACAACTGATGCGCTGGCGGTGCTGAAACAGGCGCGCCGCGATCGTCCCAGGCAGGAACTGGCGACGGCGCTCGGCGAATGGCTGCCGAAGCGACTGGCGCAGATGATCGCGGACAAGATCGCCGGGCCGCCAAGGCTGGCGGATTTTTCCGACAAGTTGTTGATGACGGTCGTCGCCGCGGTGAAGGAATGGCGGGTGCGGCCGAACGGCACCGAGGGCTATCGCACCGCCGAAGTGACGCTGGGCGGCGTCGACACCACGGAACTGTCGTCAAAGACCTTCGAGTCAAAATCCGTGCCGGGGCTGTATTTCATCGGCGAAGTGGTTGATGTCACCGGCCATCTCGGCGGGTTCAATTTCCAGTGGGCGTGGTCGTCCGGCGTTGCCGCGGGCCGGCACGTCTAGCTATGCTAGAGATAGATCGAACAGCGGGAGCGCCATGATCTATCGCCACGTCATTGGAGCGCAGTCGTACGTCTTCGCGGACTTGCGCGATCTCATGGCCAAGGCGACCCCGCCGCGGTCCGGCGACCGGCTGGCCGGCGTCGCCGCCGAAACCGCCGAGCAGATGATCGCGGCGCGGATGGCACTGGCCGACGTGTCACTGAAGCAGTTCTTGCAAGAGACGGTGGTGCCTTACGAGGACGATGAGGTCACCCGGCTGATCATCGACAGCCATGACGCGGCGGCTTTCGCTGCCATTTCATCTCTCACCGTCGGCGGTTTCCGCGACTGGTTGCTGTCGGACGTCGCCACGCCGGAGGTTCTGCACAACCTCGCGCGCGGAATCACGCCGGAAATGGCCGCGGCTGTTTCAAAACTGATGCGCAACCAGGATCTGATCCTGGTCGCGAAGAAATGCGAGGTCATCACGCGCTTCCGCAACACCATCGGCCTGCGCGGCCGCATGAGCGTGCGGCTGCAGCCGAATCATCCGTTTGATGACCCCCGGGGCATCACTGCGTCGACCCTCGATGGTCTGATGCTGGGCTCGGGCGACGCCTGCATCGGCATCAATCCCGCCAGCGACGATCCCGCCGTGCTCGGCGGGCTGGTGCGGCTGCTCGACGACGTCATCACGCGGTTGCAGATTCCGACCCAGAGCTGCGTGCTGGCCCATGTCACCACCACGCTTGATCTGATGAACCAGGGCTGTCCGGTGGATCTGGTGTTTCAGTCGATCGCCGGCACCGAGGCCGCCAACCTCAGTTTCGGGATCGATCTCGCGATTTTGCAGGAAGCTTACGAGGCCGGGCTGTCGCTCAAGCGCGGCACGCTTGGCAATAACGTGATGTATTTCGAGACCGGGCAGGGCTCGGCGCTCTCGGCCAACGCCCATCACGGTGTCGATCAGCAGACCTGCGAGGCGCGGGCCTATGCGGTGGCGCGGGACTTTGCGCCGTTGCTGGTCAACAGCGTGGTCGGCTTCATTGGCCCGGAATATCTCTACGACGGCAAGGAAATCATCCGTGCCGGCCTGGAGGATCACTTTTGCGGCAAGCTGCTCGGCCTGCCGCTGGGCGTGGACGTCTGTTACACCAACCACGCCGAAGCCGATCAGGACGATATGGACAATCTGCTGACGCTGCTGGCAGCGGCAGGCGTCAGCTTCATCATGGGCGTGCCGGGCGCCGACGACGTGATGCTGAATTACCAATCCACCTCGTTCCACGACGCGCTCTACATTCGCGACCTGTTTGGCCTGAAGCGGGCACCGGAATTCGATGACTGGCTATGTCGCGTCGGTCTCGCCGGCCCGGATTTCCGGCTCAAAGGCCATGACGGCTTGCTGCCAGAGCTGGCGTCGCGCCTGATCGCCTGACGTCAGCAAATTGTCATACAGCAATGACGACCCACGCGCAGTGCGCCCCTGTCCGGTCACTTGCTCGTCACCACCGCCACAATCTTGAAGAATTTGTAGCCCAGCTTTGGGAGCCGTGATTAGATTGGTCGCGGCACTTTAACAGGAGTGGAACGGCTTTATCTTTAAGAGGTTATACCGAATGTCGAGCGGACATATGCAGGTTGGTTGGCGCATTCGCAGAGGAAAATGAATGAGAGCTGAGGGCAGGCAAACGGTGCGACGCATATTGTGCGTCTTTCCGCGATACACGTCTTCATTTGGCACGTTCGAATACGCTTATCCTCTCACCGACGGCGTCCAGGCTTTCATGCCTCCTCAGGGGCTGCTGCTGATCGCAGCTTACATGCCTGCTGACTGGGAAGTCCGCTTTATCGACGAGAACATCCGGCAGGCCACCGCGGAAGATTTTCTGTGGGCCGAAGCCGTCTTCGTCAGCGGAATGCACATCCAGCGCACGCAGATGAACGACATCTGCCATCGCGCCCACGGCTACGATCTGGCGGTGGCGATCGGCGGGCCATCGGTCAGCGCCTGCCCGGAATACTATCCGAGCTTCGACTATCTCCATGTTGGCGAACTCGGCGACGCCACGGACCAATTGATCGATATCCTCGCCGCGGATCCGTCGCGTCCCGACCGGCAGATCGTGCTGAAGACCGCCGACCGCCTCGATATGACCAAATTTCCGATTCCGGCCTATGAGCTGGCGGAAATCCCGCGCTACTTCCTCGGCTCGATCCAGTATTCCAGCGGCTGCCCGTATCAGTGCGAATTTTGTGATATCCCCGGACTCTACGGCCGCAACCCACGGCTGAAGACGCCGCAGCAGATCACCGCCGAACTCGACAAGCTGCTCGAATGCGGCATCATGGGCTCGGTCTATTTCGTCGATGACAATTTCATCGGCAACCGCAAGGCCGCGCTCGACCTGTTGCCGCACCTGGTCGAATGGCAGCACAAGACCGGCTTCGTGCTGCGCTTCTCCTGCGAGGCCACGCTGAACATCGCCAAGCGGCCGGAAATCCTGGCGCTTATGCGCGACTCGTTTTTCGGCACCATCTTCTGCGGCATCGAAACGCCAGATCCTGAAGCGCTGCATGCGATGAAGAAGGATCACAACATGATGGTCCCCATCATGGAAGCGATCCAGACGCTGAACAGCTTTGGCATGGAAGTGGTGTCCGGAATTATTCTGGGCCTCGACACCGACAAGCCGGAGACCGGCCAGCATCTGCTGGAGTTCGTCGATGCCTCGCAGATTCCGCTGCTCACCATCAACCTGCTGCAGGCGCTGCCGCAGACGCCGCTATGGGATCGGCTGAAGAAGGAAGGGCGTCTGATCGAGGACGAGGGCCGCGATTCCAATGTGGATTTCCGGTTGCCTTACGACGATGTGGTGAAAAGCTGGCGCCGCGCCATGGGCAGCGCCTATCAGCCCGACAAGCTGCTGGAGCGCTACGAATTCCAGATCCGCAACACCTATCCGCACCGGGTGCAGCCGCCGCCGTCGCGCGCCCGGCTGTCCTGGAAGAACATCCGGCTCGGCCTGATCATGCTACGCAATATCCTCTGGAAGGTCGGCATCCTCGGCGACTACAAGCGCGCGTTCTGGAAATTCGCGCTGCGGCGGCTGGCGCGCGGCGAGCTTGAATATCTGATCTCGTCGATCATGGTCGCGCATCACCTGATCATGTTCGCGCGCGATGCCTCCGGTGGCCACACCAACGCGTCGTATTATTCGCTGAAGCTGCAGGATGCTGTTCCGGCCGAATAGGCCGGTGGCAGAAGGCGTCGTCATGAACGATCAAAACAATATGACGCCATGGCGATCGGTCGCCGAATTACGGGCGCTGACCCCGGCGCGGGTCGGGCTCGGCCGGGCCGGCGCCAGCCTGCCGACCCGGGCGCTGCTGGATTTCACGCTGGATCATGCCCGGGCGCGCGACGCGGTGCATTCGCCGTTCGATGTCCAGGCAATTGTCTCTGCGCTTTCCGGGCTCGGCCTGGAAACGCTGGGGGTGTCGAGCCAGGTGCCGGATCGCAGCGATTATCTGAAGCGCCCCGACCTCGGCCGAAAACTCGATGCCGAATCGCAGCGGTTGCTCGCGCACCGTGACGGCGCCCCCTGTGACATGGCGATCCTGGTCGGCGACGGTCTGTCGCCCGCTGCCGTCAACGCGCACGCCGTTGACCTCGTTCAAATCCTGCTGCCCAGGCTCTCCGGGCTCGCCATCGGCCCCGTCGTGATCGCCAGCGGCGCGCGCGTCGCGCTGGGCGACGAGATCGGCGCGCTGCTGAAGGCGCGAATGACCATCATGCTGATCGGCGAGCGGCCCGGCCTGTCGGCACCGCACAGCCTTGGCGCCTACCTGACCTTCGCCCCGAAGCCTGGCCTGACCGACGCCGAGCGCAATTGCGTGTCCAATATCCAGGCCGCGGGCCTCAGCTACGACGAGGCGGCCGTCAAGATCGCCTGGCTGGCGCGCGAGGGACTGGCACGCGGCGCAACCGGCGTCGCGCTGAAAGATGAGAGTGGCCTGCGGTCGGCGTTGCCGTTGGTCAAACCCGTGCAACCGGCTTGAGACACCGCGAATTTTCGCCGCATTTGTGGCCTGAAACGCATCGGTGCCGGTTCCGCCGCCTTGCGAGATGTCGTACAGACCTGCTACATCTCCGCGCGGCAAATTTACTGCATGTTTTCAAGGGCTAGCGCTGTTCGGACCGCCCGATTACAGCCTCATTGGTGCCCACGACGCTTGCTAGGCAGACGACGCCGACGACAGGACTGGATACCGCATGCACGACAAGAGTTCCCACGATGCCGACCTCAAGGGAATGGGACGGCGTCCCATCAGCATCGCGTTCGGTCTGGAGCGCATCGGCCTGATCGCGGTTCGCGCGCCCGTGGTGTCCTGCCTGATTTTGCTGGCGCTGGTGATTGGCGCGATTTTCGGGATCCAGCGCATCAAGATCGACGATTCGCTGAGCCAGCTGTTCCGCTCCAACTCCAAGGAATACCGGCAGTACGAGGAAGTCACAAAACGCTTTCCCTCCAGCGAGTTCGACGTGCTCGTGGTGGTCGAGGGCAAGACTCTGCTGGCGCGCGACAATCTCGAAAAGGTCCGCGACCTCGTCACCGACCTGCAACTCGTCGATGGCGTCCGCGGGCTGATCTCGCTGTTCTCGGCACGTCAGGCGCCGGCGCCCGGCAAATTGCCAGCGGCGCTGTTTCCGTCAGAACTGCCGCAGGGCGCCGATTACGACAAATTCATCGAGACCGTGAAGGGGAACGAGATCATCCGCGGCAAGCTGCTGTCGGATGACGGCACCCTGGCGCTGGTGGTGCTGTCGCTCGATCCCGCGGTGGTCAGCAACAACAAGCTGACAAAGGTCGTCGGCGACATTCGCAAAATCATGAATGACGATCTGGCGGACAGCGGGCTGACCAAGCAGCTGTCGGGCGTGCCGGTGATGCAGCTTGAAATCCGCAACGCGGTTGAGCGCGACGGCCTGATCTACAACGTCGCCGGCATTTTGGCCGGCTGTCTGATCGCGATCATCTTCTTCCGAAAAGTCTCGTTCATGATCGTCGCGGCGTTTCCGCCGTTGCTGGCGATCCTGCTGGCGCTGGGCGCGCTGGGCTGGGCCGGCTTCAGCCTCAACATGTTCCTCAACGTGATGACACCGCTGATCATGGTGATCAGCTTCTCGGATTCGATGCAGCTTACATTTGCCGCGCGCGACCGGCTGATCGCCGGCGAGGACAAATATTCGGCGTTCAAGAATGCCGTGCTGGTGGTGGGGCCGGCCTGCGTGCTGACCCATGCCACCGCCGGCATCTCGTTCCTGGCGCTGCAATTCTCGGATTCGGATCTGATTCGTGCCTTCGGCGAGGCCGGGCTTGCCGCCACGGTGATCGCGCTGCTTGCGGTGCTGTCGCTGGTGCCGGTGTTCGGCGTGCTGCTGGTCCGTAACGAAAAGATTTTTGCCGCCAAATTCCAGAAGGCCGATGCCGGCGTCACCGCGCTGCGCGCGTTCTGCTACTGGATCGCGGTGCGCATGGTCGGCCGTCCCGGCCTGTTCAGCCTGATTTCCGTGGTGCTGGTCGGCGGTCTCGCCGTCGTCTACGCCAATCTGGAGCCGCGCTATCGCCTGGCCGATCAGGTGCCGGACAAGGAGCAGGCGGTGGCCGCCAGCGGCCGTCTCGACGCCAAGCTGACCGGCGCCAATCCGATCGACGTGCTGGTCGAATTCCCCAAGGGGCAGACGCTGTATTCGCCGGAAACATTGCAGACCATCGCCGACGTGCATGCGCTGGTCGAGAAGCAGGCCGGCGTCGGCAATGTCTGGTCGCTGGAGACATTGCGGCGCTGGCTTGCCGAGAAGGCCGGGAGTAACGATGTCGCGACGCTGAAGGAATATGTCGGCGTGATTCCCGAACATCTGGTGCGGCGCTTCATTTCTGCGGATCAGACTGCGGTGGTCGTTTCGGGCCGGGTGCCCGATCTCGATTCAAGCGCGATCCTGCCGGTGGTCGAAAAGCTCGACGACCTTCTCAACGAAGTTCGCAAGAAGCATCCCGGTTACGAGGTCGCGGTGACTGGCCTGTCCGCGATCGCGGCGCGCAACAGCGCCAGCATGATCGAAAAGCTGAACCGCGGCCTGACCATCGAATTCGCGCTGGTGGCGATCTTCATCGGTCTCGCCTTCCGCTCCTGGGTGGTGATGTTCGCCTGCATCCTGCCCGGCATCTTCCCGGTGGTGCTCTCCGGCACGGTGCTGTGGCTGCTCGGGGAGGGGCTGCAATTCGCCAGCGTGGTGGCGCTGACGGTGTCGTTCGGCCTCGGCCTCAGTGCCACCATCCACTTCCTCAACCGCCTGCGGCTCGAGGATACGCCGGGCACTAATCCCGCCATCGCGGTGGAGCGCGCGACGGTGCTGGTCGGACCGGCGCTGATCCTGACCACGGTGGTGCTGGCCTGCGGCCTCGTCGTGACGGTGTTTTCGGACCTGCCGTCGCTGCGGCTGTTCGGCTGGCTCAGCGCCTTCGCGATGGTTGCGGCGCTGATTGCGGATCTCTTCATCCTGCGGCCGACTGCAATGTGGCTGATCAATCTGCAGCAGCGAATTACCGGGACCTCGGTACTGACGAAGTCGGGGGAGTAGCTTGGGCTCAGCGCAGATAGCGCTTCCTCGTGCCGGCGGCTCAACAACGCTTGGTGCCGGAGAACAAGTCGCGATCAAGCGTTATGCGCTTGATCAGGAAGTCCGAGACCGCGCGGCAGCGAGCCAATTTGCGTTGGGTCGGATGGGTGATCAGGTACAATCCCTCGCGCGGCCCTTCCGGTCCGATCTCGATGCGGGTGACGCCGGGCATCCCGTCGCCGAGATAGCAGGCCAGTGCGCCGACCCCCATGCCCGCCGCGACCGCTGCTCTGAGTGCTAGGGTCGAACTGGCCTCCACCGCGGGAGAGCGCCCCTCCGTCAGGCTGGCCATCCACTTCCGCTCCGGCAGATCGCGGCTCGCGTCCGTCAGCAAGACGAATGGCATCTGATCCAGCGGAGTCCCTTCACTGAGGCGGAGTGCCAGATCTTCGCGGGCGTACAGTCCGAACCGATAATCGCACAATCTTCGTATGCCGAGTTCATTGGGAACAGCCAGACTGATGCGCAGTGCTACATCCGCATGGCCGCGCCTGAAATCGTCAAATGGCATGTCGGCGCACAACACGATCCGGATCAAAGGATGGGTCTGCTGAAAATTGGCGAGGGCGTCGGCGAGCACGTGACAGATCAAGGCATGGGGGGCGGCAAGTCTCACGATCCCGTCCAGTTCCGAGTCAGGTCCATCAATCAATCGCGGAAGCGCATCGAACGCTTCGGCGATTGATCGGGCCTTCGCCACCAGTAGTGACGCGGGAGGGCTGACTACAAGGCGGCCGTCGCGGCGCTGGAATAGCTTGGTGTCCAGCGCCAATTCCAGCGACGCCAGACGCCGCAGAACCGTGCTGTGACTGACGCCCATCCGTTTGGCGGCCCCGAGGGCCGTTCCGGTTGCCTCGATAGCCAGCACATATCGCAGGTCGTCCCACGTAAATTCCGCCATCCGCTGAACGCCCTGCATTGTCTATTATTGAACACAATACTTTTAATTTTGGACAATGCAAAAGGGGATGTCGGCATCAGTGTTGCTTAGCCCTGTGGCAAGAAACGGCACCAGTCGGATCGAGATATTCTCACGGGGGCATTCATGAGTATGAAGCGTTTACTGCTGGCGTTTGCATTCGCTCTCGGTAGCTGGTCGCAAGCCGCGCTCGCCGAGGACAAAGCGGTTCTTCAGCTCGACTGGATTCCCACGGGGGAGCATGCCGCCTACTTCGCCGGCCAGCAGCGCGGGTTTTTCCGCGACGCCGGGATCGATCTCAGCATTACGAGAGGTTACGGATCGGGCGACACGGTAAACAAGGTTGCGGCTGGGGCGGCCAAGTTCGGCGTTGCCGATCTCGGAGCCGTGCTCGCCGGCCGCGCTCAACAATCGGTGCCGGTCAAGTCGATCGCAGCGGTCTACACGTTCTCACCCCACTCTCTGTTCGTTCTGCGCTCATCCGGGATCAAGGGGTTCAAGGACCTGGCCGGCAAGCGCATCGCCGTCAGCCCGGGCAATAGCCACAGGATCTATTTCCCCGAAGTCGCCCGCCGGGTGGGAATCGACCCTGAAAGCGTGACGTGGATCACCACGGACGCGTCGGCGATGGCGGCGATGCTCATCGCCAAGCGCGTAGACGCCGCACCGTTCTATTCCATTCACCAGTATTATCAGAACAAGGCGGCTCAGCAGGCCGGCGAGGAGATCGTCGCGCTGCCGTTCGTTTCGGCAGGCTTCGCCATCTACGCCTCGTCTCTAGTGACCGCGGACGAGACGATTAAAACCGACCCGGACCTTGTCCGGCGTTTTGTTGGAGCGGCCTTGAGGAGCTTTGCCTGGGCACGCGACAATCCCGTCGAGACCTGCAAGCTTCATGTGCAGAAGAATCCGGAAGTCCTGCAGGACGAATGCGAGGCATCGCAGAAGGCCACGATGGGGTTTGTCTTCAACGATCATCAACGCGCGACAGGCCAGGGCCATTTTGCGCCGGATCGTTTGGCTGACACGTGGCATGCCGTCGCCGAGAGTCTGAAGCTCGATCCCTCGTGGAATCCTGCTCAGGCCGTCGATGACAGTTTCGTGCCGTGATCACGCTCGATAGCGTCGGCAAGACTTTCAAGACCCGCCGCGGCGGCCATGTGCAAGCCTTGAGCGACGTCACCATCTCGGTGCGATCCGGCGAGTTTGTCGCCATCGTCGGCGCATCCGGCTGCGGTAAATCCACGTTGCTGAGAATGGTCGCCGGTCTGATCAGGCCCGACGCCGGGCAACTCACGCTCGATGGCAAGCCAGTGACCGAGGCGACGGAAGGCACGGCGATGGTCTTCCAGTCGCCGACGCTGCTCCCCTGGATGAACGTGGAACGCAATGTCACCTTTCCGCTCAGTCTTTCGGGGCGCGACGTCTCCGAAGCCCGCGAACGTGGCCGCGGGCTGCTTCGTTCGGCGGGACTCGCGGGATTCGAACAGCGGATGCCGCGTGAACTCTCCGGCGGGATGCAGCAACGAGTCGCGATCTGCCGCGGCCTCGTCCAAAAACCGCGCATTCTGCTCATGGATGAGCCGTTCGGCGCGCTCGATGCCCTTACGCGCGAGGAGATGAGCCTGTCGCTGCTCGCGCTGTGGCACGCCAACCCGATGGCGGTGTTGTTCGTGACCCACTCGATCTCGGAAGCTGTGCTGCTCGCGGACCGGGTGGTCGTGATGTCGCCCCGACCAGGCCGCGTCGCAGAGATCGTGGACGTTGATCTACCGCGTCCCAGGTCGTTCGATCAGGAGGCAAGCGCAGAATTCCATCGCTGCTCGAAGCTGATCCGCGACCGGATATACGGCGGGGTCTCACGTGCTCATTAGTGCCGCAGCATGGGGTCGGCGAAATCTTCCAGTCCTGCTCTCCACCCTTTCCGTGCTGGTCGGCTGGGAGGTGATTTGCAGGGCGTTCAGTGTCAGGCCGTTCCTGTTACCTGCGCCGAGCGCAATCTGGATGGCTGTCGTGCCGATCTGGCCCAACATTGCTATGCACACGGCAACGACATTGAGGACCGTGTTGCTAGGTCTGCTGGCCTCGATCGTCGTCAGCCTGCCGCTCGCCATGCTGATCGCGAGTTCACGAACGGTTTCAGCGGCGATTTACCCGCTGCTCGTTCTCACGCAATCCGTGCCGAAGGTCGCGCTCGCGCCGATCCTGCTGGTTGCGCTCGGCGCTAACGAGTTTTCGCGCGTGATCATCACCTTCCTAGTCGCGTTCTTTCCGCTCGTGGTGAGTTCGGTGGCCGGTCTGCTGGCAACGCCGCCCGAACTGATCGAGCTTGGGCGCTCGTGCCGGGCGAATCGCGTCCAGGAGTTGCTGCGCATCCGTCTCCCTTACGCCCTGCCGTTCGTGTTCGGCGGCTTGCGAGTCGCAGCTGCGCTGTGCGTGGTGGGAGCGGTGGTCGCCGAATTCGTCGGTGCGGATACGGGCCTTGGCTACCTGATCCAGACCTCGATGGCTTTCTTCCGGACACCGGTGGCGTTCGGCGCCGTGGTGATCCTCGCCATCATGGGCATCGCGCTGTTCCAGCTGGTCGAAGTTACCGAACGCCTGCTCGTGCCGTGGTCGAGCAATCTGGAAAAAAACTCCAACGAAGAAAACTAGGTCAGGTCCAATGGCAAAGAACTATCCGGGATACGTGCTGATCCGCGACGCCCTCATTTCCGACGCCGGCTCGCGTCGCGGCGTCAAGGGCGACATTCTGATCAAGGACGGGATTATCAAAGAGATCGGCGCAAACCTCGCGGCTCCCGAAGGCGCGAACATCGTCGATGCGTCCGGTCTGCTGGTTCATGCGGGCCTCATCAACGCCCACACTCATGGCCACGGCGGGCTCGCCCGCGGGCAAGGCGACAAGTGGACGCTGGAGCTCCTTCTGGCAGCCGGCCCCTGGATCACCGGCGGCCGATCGCTCCAGGACAAGAAGCTGACCACCCAGATCGGGGCCGCGGAGATGATTCTGAAAGGCTGCACCGCGGCTTACGACCTTTACTACGAATTCCCTGCGCCAAGCATCGATGGCATGGACGCCGTGGCCGAAGCCTACGCGGAGATTGGGATGCGCGCCGTGCTGGCGCCGATGGTGGCGGACCATAGTTTCTACGAAGCCATCCCGGGCCTTCGCGACGCCCTGCCGGACGATCTCAGGCAGAAGGTCGATACGCTGAGGCTTGGACCCGGCGATCGGACGATCGCCGCCATCGGATCGATCCTCGATCGCTGGACATGGTCCTCGCAGGACATCCGGCCCGCAGTTGCCCCCACGATTCCTATTCACTGCAGCGACAGCTTCATGTGCGGCTGCTCGCGACTGGCGCGGGATCATGGCGTCGCCATGCACAGTCACGTCGGTGAAAGCAAAGTGCAGGCCGTGGTCGGCAAGGAGCGTTACGGCAAGTCGCTGATCTCGCATCTCGACAGGTTGGGCCTGATCGACGAGAATTTTACGGCGGCCCATGCGGTGTGGCTGGACGACGATGATTTCCGCTTGATGGCGGATCGCGGCGCATCGCTGGCGCACAATGCCGGCAGCAACATGCGGCTTGGCAACGGTCACTTTCGACTGCGCCGCGCGCTCGACCTCGGCGTCAACGTCGGTATCGGCACCGACGGGGCGAATTGCTCCGACAACCAGAATATGTACGAGGCCATGCGTTATGCGTCGATGGTCTCGAAGGTGCAGGGCCCCGATCCGCGCGGCTGGGCGGCGGTCGAGGAGATCTACCATGCCGCGACGGTCGGTTCAGCGCGGGCGCTCGGCCTTTCCAACGCTGGTTTGCTGGCCCCCGGTTACAAGGCCGACATCGTTTTTGTGGATCTCGGGGCGATCAACTGGATACCGCACAACTGGACTGTCAATCAGCTCGTCCATGTCGAGGATGCGACGTCGGTGCGCCACGTGATGATCGGTGGGACCTTTGTGGTTCGCGACGGGCGTCTGCTAACCTTGGATATGGCAAAGCTGGCGCGAGAAGCCGAGGCGGCGCGCGATCGTCTCGAGAATCTCAACGCCGAGTGGCGCGATCTCTTTGTCCGCCTTCAACCTGTCGTGTCTTCGTTCTGCCCCGGATTGGCGGCGCGTCCCTACCAGATCAATCGCTATCTCTGCGACGAGGTTGTCGCGTGATGCCAGCGGAATGAGGCGAAAGCCTCGTGCCCCGGATGTAGCGCAACGCGCCGCTGTTGCGGCGTGGTGCGTTGCTGATCCGGGGTCCACAATATTGAAGCATAAAGAGGATGGGTCCCGGATCTGCGGAGCAGCGTGAAGCCAGGCGATGCTTCGCATCGTAGGGCTGCACCGCGTCCGGGACGCGATGCCGGGCGTCGCCTCGAAGCGGAGCGGTCCGCCTCAGCTCTTGATCATATTGATCGAGACACCGCGGATTTCGCCCTTCGAACTGATCGACACCGACTGCTTGTTGCCGCGGGTCGTCAGCGTGATATTGGCGGCGAAGCCGGCGGCCTCAACGAACACGTCAATCTGGCCGCCTCCGGCGCGACCCTGCAGATTGCCGTAGACATTGCGGCTGGCTTCGCTCCAGCTGCCGGTGACGTTGTTGCCCTGGCTGGTGACGTTGCTGCTGAGGTCGAACTTGTAGCTGTCGCTGGCGCAACGCAGGGTTTGTGCGAGGGCGCTGCCGCCGCCATCGACCTTATAGGTGGCCCGGCAGCGGATACGCTCCGTCGTCCCGTCCGACAGCGAGACCGTGCCATTGCCGTTCCACGACCCGTCAAATCCGGCGAAGGGGCCTGACTGGGCCTGACTTGCGGTCACCGACAGCATCAAAATGGCGCCTGCACCGGCGGCCCTGATCGCCTGTCCCAACAACTTCGCAGCTAACGGTTTCATGTCGCTTTTCCCACAAATGGCGCTGTTCAACGGAGATATGTCGCGCTGCATCGAAGTTTAAGTGTCGCTGCGCCACTTTTGGTTCAATTGGATTATCATAGCTGAAAGTACCCCGTCACCGGCGGTGGCGCTGAAAGTTCCGTGACCGGGAAGCTGCGGGTCAGCGCGGCAGAACCGATTTGGCCGCAACTGTCGGTGGCTTTTGACGCACTTCGATATTCTGTGGCTTCATTGCATCCATCGACGCTAATCCGCCTAAGTGCCTGAAGATAAGGCCGCACCGGCGATGCGAACGTTTCTGTTTATGCTATGCACCATGCGGGCTGAAATCTCGTCACCATACTGAAGGAAGACAATGCGTAAATTTTTCTTGGTACTGTCCGTGCTTTCCGTATCCGCCTCGACGGGCGCACTGGCTCAGCAGCGCAGTGGTACGGAACAGGAGCAGAAGGCCTGCACGCGCGACGTTCAGCGCTTTTGTCGCCCGCTGATGGATCAGGGCGACCTCGTCATTCTGTCCTGCCTCAAGGAAAACCGCCCCAAGCTGTCCAAGGCCTGCGACGCAGTGCTGGTCAGCCACGGCCAATAATCTCTGTCGATGTGACGGGGCTGCGGCCCGTGGCGATGCCGCGGGCCCGCCGCGACGTGATCCCGCCCGGCGCGGGCCGGCGAAAATCGGTATATTGGCATTGGTTTAGCCTGCGAATTTCCCCTATATGGGGGTCCGCGACCGACCCGCCGCCGGTATTCCGGGATATGGCGGTGGACGGGCCAGTCATGTTCCAATCCAACGTAGCCAGTTCCTGATGACCCCTGCGAGCGACCTCCGATCTGGCAAAACCCATCGCGACGAGAATTTCCCGGTCGCGTCGTGGATCATCCATCCGCGCCACCGGGCGCTGATTCTCGCCTTCTACAATTTCGTCCGCACGGCCGACGACATCGCCGACCATGCCACGCTCGAAGACGCCAGGAAGCTGGCGTTACTGGACGAACTTGAGGCCGATCTGCTGGGGCAGGGCGAAGGCCAGCCGGAAGCCGTCGCCCTGCGCGCCGCCTTCGCCACGCGCGCGATGCCGCCGCGCCACGCCCTGGACGTGCTCACCGCATTCCGGATGGACGTCAACCGGCGGCGCTATGCCAATTGGGATGAATTGATCCACTATTGTTCGTATTCCGCCATGCCGGTCGGGCGCTTCATGCTCGACGTGCACGGCGAGAGCAAAGCCACCTGGGCCGCCTCGGACGCGCTCTGCGCGGCCCTGCAGGTCAACAACCACCTGCAGGATTGTGGCGCCGACTACCGCGACCTCGACCGCGTCTACATTCCCGACGATACGCTGGCGCGCTACGGCGCGACGCATGCCGACCTCAAGCAGAAGCAGGCATCGCCGGCGCTGCTGTCCTGTATCCAGGACCTAGCCGACAAGACCGAAGCGCTGTTGCGTGAAAGCGACGTGCTGGCGGTGCATGTCGCCGATACCCGCCTCGGTTGCGAGATTTCGGTGATCCAGACCTACGCCTATCAGATACTCGCGCTGCTGAAGGTCCGCGATCCCCTGAGCCAGCGCGTGCATCTGTCGAAACTTGAACTGGTCGGCTACGGCCTGAGCGGTCTTGCCGCCGGCATCTGGCGCCGTGCCACCGGCAGCGCGCCACTGTCCCGCTCGACGCCCGGCGCATGAACCAGATGAATACCGAACCGGAAAAATGCGAGGCCCAGGGCATCGCGGTAGGCAGCTCGTTTTACGCCGCGATGCGGATCCTGCCGCGTGCGCAGCGCGACGCGATGTTTCAGATCTACAGTTTCTGCCGCCAGGTCGACGACATCGCGGATTCCGATGGTCCGCGCGACGAGCGGCTGGCCGCCTTGCAGCAGTGGCGTGAAGATATCGACGCACTTTATGCAGGGCATCCGCCGGCGCGGGTGCGCGATTACGTGGCGCCGATCGCGCAATTCGGCATGCGCCGCGAGGATTTCCTCGCCGTCATCGATGGCATGGAAATGGACGTGCCTGCCGACATCCGCGCGCCGGACGATGCAACGCTTGACCTGTATTGCGACCGTGTCGCCAGCGCGGTCGGCCGTCTCTCCGTCAAGGTGTTCGGCCTGCCGGATGCCGATGGCATCCTGCTCGCGCATCATCTCGGCCGCGCGCTGCAATTGACCAACATTCTGCGCGACCTCGACGAGGACGCCGGCATCGGCCGTCTGTATTTGCCGCGCGAAATGCTGTTTCACGCCGGCATCACGTCAAGCGATCCCAGTGTGGTGATCGCGAGCCCTGCATTGCCGAAGGTCTGCGCGCCGCTGGTAATGCGGGCGCGGGCGCACTTCGAGAAGTCCGACGAGATCATGAGCCGTAACAAAAGACGCGCGGTGCGGGCGCCGCGGATCATGTCGAAATACTATCGCAAGATTCTGGAACTGCTGATGGTGCGTGGCTTCGCGTTGCCGCGCAATGCGGTTCGTCTCGGCAAGGCGTCCAAGATGGCGATCCTGCTGCAATACGGCATCATCTGATGCAAAAGACCGCTCACATCATCGGTGCCGGAATTTCCGGGCTGGCCGCCGCGGTGCGGCTCGCCAATGCGAATTTCAAGGTCCACGTCCACGAGGCCACCCAGCAGGCCGGCGGCCGCTGCCGCTCCTATTTCGACGCGCAGACGCAGCTGACCATAGATAATGGCAACCATCTGCTGTTGTCTGGTAACAGCCACGCAACCGCCTATGCGAAATCGATCGGCACCGAAGCGGGTCTGGTCGGGCCGGCGCGCGCGCAGTTCGCTTTCGCCGATATCAAGACCGGCAAGCGCTGGCAACTCGATCTCGGCGACGGCAGGATTCCGACCTGGCTGTTCGACAAGACACGGCGCGTGCCCGACACCGGCGTCGGTGATTACCTCGCGCTGGCGCCGCTGATCTGGTCATCGCCGAACCGGCTGGTAGGCGACGCCATTCGCTGCGAAGGCGTTCTCTATGACCGGCTGGTGCAGCCGCTGCTGCTGGCCGCCCTCAACGTCGATCCGCCGGAAGGCTCCGCAGGCCTCGCCGGTGCAATCGTGCGCGAAACGCTGCTGGCCGGCGGGCAGGCCTGCCGCCCACTGATCGCGCGCGATGGTCTCAGCGCCGTTCTCGTCGAACCCGCGATCGAGCTGCTGCGCGCCAAGGGCGCCGGCATTCATTTCGGCCATGAGCTGCGCGGCTACACGATGTCCGGCGAGCGTGTCGGCGAACTCAAATTCGGCGCCGACGATACGATCGCGCTTGGTGCCGATGACGTCGTCGTCATGGCGGTGCCGCCGCGCGCCGCGACCTCGCTGCTGCCCGGGTTGAAGGCCCCGACGAAATTCCGCGCCATCGTCAATGCGCATTTCCGTTTCGATCCGCCGCCGGGCCTGCCGGCACTGACCGGCGTGGTCGGCGGCATCGTCGAATGGTTGTTCGCGTTTCCGCAGCGGCTCTCGATCACCATCAGCAACGGCGACCGCCTCGTCGATATGCCGCGCGAGGAACTGGCGCAGGCGATCTGGGACGACATCTGCAAGACTGCAGGCATCAAGGGCGAACTGCCACCGTGGCAGATCGTGCGCGAACGCCGCGCCACTTTCGAGGCGACGCCAGAACAGAACGCGCTGCGTCCCGGCCCGGTCACCAGCTTCAAGAACCTGTTTCTCGCCGGCGACTGGACGGATACCGGATTGCCCGCCACCATCGAAGGCTCGGTGCGCTCCGGCGACCGCGCTGCGGACCTCGTGCTGGCGATGCGGCAGGCGTGATCGCCAACGAGACTATTTTACGACGAGTACATAGACATGTCGAACGCGATGCTATCGGTCATTCCTGAGGTCACAGTGGAAAACGCGGCGCTCGAAAACAGCATCGCGTCGGCGAAACATGGTTTGCTCGACTTCCGCCAGCCCGACGGTCACTGGGTGTTCGAGCTCGAAGCCGACGGCACGATCCCCTCCGAATATGTGCTGCTGCGCCATTTTCTCGGCGAGCCCGTCGATGCCGCGCTCGAAGGCAAGATTGCGGTCTATCTGCTCCGCACCCAGGGCACCCATGGCGGCTGGGCGCTGGTGCAGGACGGCCCCTTCGATATGAGCGCCAGCGTGAAGGCGTACTTCGCGCTGAAGATGATCGGCCACTCCGCCGATGCGCCCCACCTGGCGCGCGCGCGCGAGGCGATCCGCTCGCGCGGTGGCGCGATCCACAGCAATGTCTTCACCCGCTTCTTGCTGGCGATGTTCGGCGTACTGACGTGGAAGAGCGTGCCGGTGCTGCCGGTCGAAATCATGCTGTTGCCGTTCTGGTTTCCGTTCCATCTCAACAAGATGTCGTACTGGGCGCGCACCACTATCGTGCCGCTGATGGTGCTGGCGGCGCTGAAGCCGCGCGCGCAGAACAAGACCCAGATCGGCATCGACGAACTGTTCCTGCAGGACCCGGCCAAGATCGGCAGGACCGCCCGCGCGCCGCATCAGGGCCGCGCGCTGTTCGCGTTCTTCACCGGCATCGACATCGTGCTGCGCGCCGCCGAGCCGTATTTCCCGAAGCGGCTGCGCGCGCATGCGATTGCCAAGGCAGTGGCCTTCATCGAGGAACGCCTGAACGGCGAGGACGGTCTCGGCGCGATCTATCCGCCGATGGCCAACGCCGTGATGATGTACGAGGTGCTCGGCTTTCCCGCGGACTACCCGCCGCGCGCCGTCACCCGCCGCGGCATCGACAGACTGCTGGTGATTGGCGAGGTCGAGGCCTATTGCCAGCCTTGCGTGTCGCCGGTGTGGGACACCGCGCTGACGGCTCACGCCATGCTTGAGACCGGTGACGACGCCTTCGGCCCGGCCAAGCAAGGCCTCGACTGGCTGCTGCCGAAGCAGGTGCTCGACGTCAAAGGCGACTGGGCGGTGAAGCGGCCCGACGTGCGACCGGGCGGCTGGGCATTTCAGTACAACAACGCCTATTACCCCGATCTCGACGACACCGCGGTGGTGATGATGGCGATGGACCGCGCGCGGCGCCAGACCGGAAGCAACGACTACGACACCGCGATCGACCGCGGCCGCGAATGGATCGAGGGCATGCAGAGCCGCGACGGCGGCTGGGCGGCATTCGATGTCGACAACCTCGAATACTATCTCAACCACATCCCGTTTTCCGACCACGGCGCGCTGCTCGATCCGCCGACCGAGGACGTCACAGCGCGCTGCGTCTCGATGCTGGCGCAGCTCGGCGAGACCATCGAGACCAGCAAGCCGCTGGCCGACGGCGTCGCCTACCTGCGCCGCACCCAACTCGCCGAGGGCTCTTGGTACGGCCGCTGGGGCCTGAACTATATCTACGGCACCTGGTCGGTTCTCTGCGCCCTCAACGCCGCCGGCGTCGATCATCAGGAGCCGATGATGCGCAAGGCGGTGGCCTGGCTGCTGTCGATCCAGAACGCCGACGGAGGCTGGGGCGAGGATGCGGTCAGCTACAGACTCGATTACAAGGGATTTGAAGCGGCGCCCACCACGGCCTCGCAAACGGCATGGGCCTTGCTTGCCTTGATGGCGGCCGGGGAGGTCGCAAATCCGGCCGTAGCCCGCGGGGTGGGTTACCTGATGGCAACACAGACCGAAAAAGGACTGTGGGATGAGGCCCGTTACACGGCCACTGGCTTTCCTCGGGTGTTTTATCTGCGTTATCATGGCTATTCAAAATTCTTCCCGCTCTGGGCTTTGGCGCGGTTTCGGAATTTGAAGAGCACCAACAGCAAGACGGTAGGGGTCGGGATGTGATTTTGGCGGCTGGGGGCACTGCTACCGTGGGTGATTCGATTGACCCGCGGCCGGTACTGATCGTGACGGGGCTGGTTCAGGAAGCAAAAATTGCAGCCGGGCCTGGAATGACCGTCATCTGCAGCTCCAGCGATCCCGTTCAGTTGCGCGCGCTACTGGCAGGCTTCGACCCTTCGACCGTCCGCGGCGTGATCTCCTTTGGCGTCGCCGGCGGCCTCGATCCCCAGTTGAAATCAGGCGCCGTCGTCATCGCGACCGAAGTCATGGCCGGCGACCGCCGCTGGCCGGCCGCCGAAGCCTTGAGCGAAGAACTGATCGCCGGTGCCGGCGTCGGCCGCCAGACGGTGTTTCGCGGCGGTCTCGTCGGCGTGGAGAAGGTCGTGACCGGGCAGGCGGGCAAGGCCGCCTTGCGCTCGGAGACCGGTGCGGCGGCGGTCGATATGGAAAGCCATATCGCTGCGGCCTATGCCGCCGAGGCGGGCCTTCCGTTCGCAGCCTTGCGCGTGGTCAGCGATCCCGCCAGCCGCGCGCTGCCGGAATTGGCGACCACCGCGATCAAGCCGAACGGTGACATCGATCTTGGCAAGGTGCTGCGCGGCATCGCCCGCAATCCGCTGACGATCCGCGCGCTGGTCTCGACCGGGCGCGACTTCAATCGCGCGCTGCGCAGCCTGCGCGATTGCCGCAGCTTTTTCCTTGGGCGGACCAGCCTCGTCGTCACCGAAATTTAAGAAGCGCTCTGGCTGCGCTGCCGGCGGCAACCGATCTTCAAAATATCAAAAGAAACAGGGCGCGATTTGCATCGCGCCCTGTTTCCGTTTTGGTCGTTGGTCGACTTTACGCCGCCGTCGATGCCTTCTGCTGCGCCTTCAGCGCGGCTGCTTCGGCTTCGTCCTTGCGGATGTCGGACAGGCGCTTCTGCACTTCAGCGGAGAAGATATACTGCGCCGGACGCTGCTTGGTGAGGTCGATTTCCGGCGCCATCGGGCCGGTGGTCTTGACGCCGCGCATGGCGACCCAGAGCGCCTTGAACGGGTTGCTGATCGCGGCGTCGGCTGCGGTCGGCTCATAGCCGCAATGCGCCATGCAGTCGGCGCACTTTTCGTACTTGCCGGTGCCGTAGGTGTCCCAGTCGGTGGTGTCCATCAATTCCTTGAAGGTCTTGGTGTAGCCTTCACCGAGCAGGTAGCACGGCTTCTGCCAGCCGAAGATATTGCGCGCCGGCATGCCCCAGGGCTTGCACTCGTATTCCTGGTTGCCGGCGAGGAAGTCGAGGAACAGGCCGGAATGCATGATGTTCCACTTCTTGCCCTTGCCGAGCGCAAAGACGTCGCGGAACAGCTTCTTGGTCTTGGTGCGGTTGAGGAAGTGCTCCTGGTCGGGCGCACGCTCATAGGCGTAGCCCGGCGACATCGAGACGCCGACGCCCAGCTCCACGGTGTAGTCCAGGAACTTGGCGATATCCTCGGCGGCGTGGCCGTCGAAGATCGTGGCGTTGACGTTGACGGCGAAGCCCTTGGCCTTCGCAGCCTTGATCGCGGAGATGGCGCGGTCGAACACGCCCTTCTGCGACACGGCCTTGTCGTGATGATCCTTGAGGCCGTCGAGATGCACCGAGAAGAACAGGTACGGCGACGGCGTGAACAGATCGAGCTTCTTCTCCAGCAACAGCGCGTTGGTGCAGAGCGAGACGAACTTTTTGCGCTCGACCAGGCCGCGCACGATCTCGCCGATTTCCTTGTGGATCAGCGGTTCGCCGCCGGGGATTGCCACCATCGGCGCGCCGCACTCGTCGGCTGCATCCCAGCACTCCTGCGCCGACATGCGGCGGTTCAGGATCGCATCGGGATAGTCGATCTTGCCGCAGCCGATGCAGGCCAGGTTGCAGCGAAACAGCGGTTCCAGCATGAGCACCAGCGGATAACGTTTCCGGCCCAGCAGCTTCTGCTTCACCAGGTATCCGCCGATCTTCATCTCTTTAAAAAACGGAATTGCCATTTCAAGTTTCTTTCTGCGCATCACATCGTGAAGAAGGTGGATCAAACCGCGGACAGTTCTGCCAGTTCGGTAGGTAGCCTGAATTCAATATTCTCTTCGCGCCCCGGCAATACCGACACCGCAACCGGTCCGATCCGCCGCAAGGCTTCAATCACGTCATCAACAAGCACTTCTGGCGCCGATGCGCCAGCCGTGACACCCACGGCCCTGGCATCCTTTAACCATTCCGGATTGAGCTCGCTGCCGTCGGCGATCAGGTAGCTGGCAACACCGACCTCGGTGCCGATCTCGCGCAACCGATTGGAGTTCGAACTGTTGGTCGCTCCGACCACCAGGATGACATCCACGAGCTTGCTGAGGTCTCTTACCGCAGATTGGCGGTTCTGTGTCGCATAGCAGATATCCCGGATGTCCGGGCCTTGAATATCGCTAAAACGCTGCTCCAGCGCGGCAATGATGTCCCTGGTGTCATCGACGCTGAGCGTCGTCTGGGTGATGTAGGCCACTGGCGTATCGGTGGGCAGCGTCAGCGCAGCGACGTCCTCGACGTTCTGAACCAGATGCACAGGCCCGGGAACCTGGCCCATGGTGCCGACCACCTCGGGATGGCCAGCGTGGCCGATCAGGATCAGCGCCCGGCCCTTGGCCATGTAGCGTTTACCCTGATTGTGCACCTTGGTGACCAGCGGGCAGGTCGCATTCAAAACCGGCAGGCGACGGCTTGCGGCCTCTTCCTCGATGCTCTTGGCGACGCCATGGGCGCTGAAGACCGTGACAGCGTGGGGCGGTACTTCCGACAGTTCTTCCACGAAAATGGCGCCCTTGGCCTTCAGGCTCTCGACAACGTACTTATTATGGACGATCTCGTGGCGCACATAGACCGGCGCGCCGTATTTATCGAGCGCGCGCTCGACGATTTCGATGGCGCGAACCACGCCGGCACAAAAGCCGCGCGGTTGCGCCAGAAGCACTTCGAGGGGACGCTGACTAAGCACGTTGCACCAAGTCCTGTTCGATTCCGTCTAATCGTCAAATGTGTACCATTGTCAGAGACATATCCAGCCCGCCGCGGTATTTGGCTGGTTCTGTGTGACAAAAATCACTCAATGTGCCACCAAGCACACACAATCCGGTTTGCAGCCTGGGGGATGTCGGCATCGGTACAATTTTCAGTATATGAACTGGGGCTAAACAACGCCCTAAAACCTCACTTGTTCGTCACTTTACCGCCCCGGCAACCAACTATATCAGGGTCTCGATATGCCTTCTTCAGCATGTTTTATGCCATTTCTACGTGTTTTTGAAGAAATCGGGATGCGACTGCAATAGAATGGTTTGAAAAACCGCCAACTTCGCGCCCTGTCTGAATAGAAAGAAAAAGTGTGCTGACAAGTCTTGTCGTCTCCATTGTGAAAGCTTGCACCCGGTTTGCGACCCCGACGGTGCTGATCGCGCTGCTACTTGCGGTCGGATCTGGCTATTACACGGCCAAGAATTTCGGCATCAATACCGACATCAACAAGCTGATCGCATCGAATCTGGACTGGCGTCAGCGCGATATCGCGTTCGACAAGGCGTTCGACCAGGAGCGGCTGATTCTGGCCGTGGTGGAGGCGCCGACGCCGGAATTCGCCAATGCCGCGAGCGCCGCGCTGGAATCGAAATTAGCCAGCAACAAGACAGATTTCGACTCGGTTCGCCGGCTCGGCGCGGGCGAATTCTTTGAAAAGAACGGCTTGCTGTTTCTGCCCACCGCCGAGGTTGCCCAGCTCACCGGCCAGTTCCAGGCCGCTGCCCCGCTGCTCGAAATCATGGCCGGCGATCCCAGTCTGCGCGGGCTGACCGGCGCGCTGGAAACCGGCCTAACCGGTGTCCGCCGCGGCCAGGTGCCGCTCGACAGCACCGCACGTACGTTCGGCACGATCGCCGAGACCATCGAGAATGTGCTGAAAACCGGCGCCGCAACCTTCTCTTGGCGCGGACTGGTCAGCGATACGCCGCTGACCGACGCCGACAAGCGTGGCTTCATCGAGGTCAAGCCGATCCTCGATTTCAACGCGCTAGAACCTGGCAAGACCGCGACCGACGCGATCCGGCAGGCCGCCGTTGATCTGAACATCGCCGGCGAATACGGCGCCCGGGTCCGGCTGACCGGGCCGGTGCCGATCGCCAATGAGGAATTTGCGACGGTGCAGGATGGCGCGGTGGTGAACGGCATCGGCACCGTACTGATCGTGCTGGCCATCCTCTGGATGGCGCTGCACTCCGCCAAGATCATCGTCGCCGTGTTCGCCACCTTGTTCGTGGGCCTGTCGATCACCACCGCCGTCGGCCTGATGATGGTGGGGTCGCTAAACCTGCTGTCGATCGCCTTCGCAGTGCTGTTCGTCGGGCTCGGTGTCGACTTCGGCATCCAGTTCAGCGTGCGATATCGCTCGGAGCGCTACAAGAGCGGTGACCTGCAAGAGGCGCTGGTGAAGGCCGCCGAATATTCGGCGATACCGCTCTCACTTGCTGCGATGGCAACCGCGGCCGGTTTTCTGTCGTTCCTGCCCACCGACTACAAGGGCGTGTCGGAGCTCGGCAAGATCGCCGGTGCAGGCATGATGATTGCATTTTTTACCAGCATCACCGTGCTCCCGGCGCTGCTCGACCTGTTCAATCCCGCCGGCGAAAAAGAGCCGCTCGGGTATGCTTTCCTGGCGCCGGTCGATCATTTCCTGGAGAAGCAGCGCGTCTGGATCATCGGCGGGACGCTGCTGATTACCATTGCCGGCCTGCCGTTGCTGTATTTCCTTAAATTCGATTTCAATCCGATCAATCTGCGAAACCCCAAGGTCGAGTCGATCGCGACCTTCCTCGATCTGCGCAAGGATCCGAACACCGGCGCCAACGCCGTCAACATCATGACGCCCAACGAGGCGGCCGCAAAGCAGGTCGAGGAGCGTCTCGCCAAGGTCCCGGAGGTCGCGCGCACGATCTCGCTCGACAGCTTCGTGCCCGAGGACCAGCCCGCCAAGCTGAAGCTGATCCGGGACGGCGCGAAAATCCTCGAGCCCGCGCTTAACCCCGATTCGATCGACAAGCCGCCGACCGATGCCGAGAACGTCACCGCCCTGAAGGACTCCGCGGCAAGCCTGCGCAAGGTAGCGGGGGCTCAGACCGGCCCCGGGGCCATAGCTGCCAAGCGTCTAGCCGATGCCTTGTCGAAAACCGCTGAGGCCAGCCAGCCGGTGCGTGACAAGGTGCAGGCGACCTTCGTGGTGCCGCTGCAGCTGGCGTTGGCGCAGCTCCGCAACCTGCTGCAGGCGGCTCCTGTCAGCCTGCAGACGCTGCCGCCGGATCTCGTCAATTCCTGGAAGACCAAGGACGGCCAGCTTCGCGTCGAGGCGCAGCCGCGCGGCGATCCGAACGACAACGACACGCTGCGCAAATTTGCCGGCGCGGTGCTGGCGTCGGAACCGCTCGCCGTTGGCGGCCCGATCTCGATTCTGAAATCCGGCGACACCATCGTCAGAGCCTTCATTCATGCGGGTTTCTGGGCGCTGGTGTCAATTTCGCTGCTGCTGTGGCTGTCGTTGCGACGCATCACCGACGTGCTGCTGACCATCATTCCCCTGCTGGTGGCGGGCACGGTGACGCTGGAGATCTGCGTGCTGATCGGACTGCCGCTGAACTTCGCTAACATCATCGCGCTGCCGCTGCTGCTCGGCGTCGGTGTTGCGTTCAAGATCTATTATGTAACGGCGTGGCGCGCCGGCCGTACCAATCTGCTGCAGTCGGCGCTGACAAGGGCGATATTCTTCAGCGCGCTGACCACCGCCACCGCGTTCGGCAGCCTGTGGCTGTCGAACCACCCGGGCACCGCGAGCATGGGCAAGTTGCTCGCGCTGTCCTTCGTGGTGACGCTGGCCGCGGTGCTGCTGTTTCAGCCGGCCTTAATGGGCAAACCGCGCGATGTCCGGGAGTAGGCAGATATCCCCGACGGGATCGGCGGCCGGCAGTCCGGCCGCCGTCTTCTGACCAGCAGGGGGGGCCTTGGGCGCGGCCGCGACGGGCGCCGGCGCGGCCTTCGGCGCAGGTGTCGCAGGTGTTTGGGTCATCTTCGGCGCCGTGCCGGGCGTGGGCGCGGTGCCGGGCGTGGCCTTGGAGGCCGGGCCCTTGGCGAGGCTGTTGGACGGACTCGAAGGGATCGGCGGCCCAACACGGGTCCAGGTTTCGCCGCCGCACAGGAAGCCGAGCACGCAGCCCTCGATTTCCAGCTCGTCCGGCGAGTCGCCGAGGGCGATGGTCGACTTGTACATTTTGCCGTCTTTGGCGTTATAGACCTGACCGGCCCACTTATCGTCCTTTGCATTCTTCTTCATGTCGATCAGGATCGGCATGCCCAGGGTTGGCCTGTTCCGCTTCGACACGTCCGGATTGTTCTTGTCGAGCCCGCCGGGGGTTTTCTCCCACGCCACGGCGCCCCACATGTTGCCGTTGCATTCGGCGACACGGATATTAGCTACACCATCGGCGACCTTCCAGTCGCCCGTCGGGTCCGCCGCAAGAGCGGGTGTTAACCCTGCCGAAATCAATCCTGCCGACAAAACTATTCCGCAATAAAGGAGATTTCGCGTGGTAATGCTTGGGCGCTGCAACATGCTTAGACCTATGCTTAAGTAGCGGTTTTCGGCGAAGTCAAATCGCCGCATTTAAGTTTTCCAGTTGACGAAGCGACCATCAACCGACGTAAGTATCTCATGCTATATCCGAATCTAGACGTTTCCGAGATGTTTGTTGAACGGCAGGCGCAGCGCAGTTCGATGCACGCGCGTCACCTCAATGAACAGCTCGTTCGAGTTCTCAAGACCATCGGATACGATGTTGGCTTCCAGCGCGGCGTCGGCCAGTATTTGTTCGATCGCGACGGCGCCCGTTACCTAGATCTACTGAGCGGATTTGGCGTTTTTGCGATTGGCCGGAACCATCCGGTATTGCGGGAAGCGCTGAAGAGCGTGCTCGACGCCGACTTGCCAAATCTTGTGCAAATGGACGTGTCGACGCTCGCCGGCATCCTTGCCGAACGCCTGCTGGAGCATGCTCCCTATCTGGATAAGGTGTTTTTCGCCAATTCCGGCGCCGAAACCGTCGAAGCGGCGATGAAATTTGCTCGTAATGCGACCGGGCGCAACGAAATCCTGTATTGCGATCACGCCTACCACGGCCTGTCCTATGGCGCGCTGTCGCTGACCGACGATGCGAATTTTCGCGGCGGCTTCGGATCGCTGCTGCCGGGCTGCAATTCAGTTCCGTTTAACGACCTCGCAGCGCTGGAAAAGGCGCTCTCCACCAGGCAGGTGGCCGCCTTCATTGTCGAGCCGATCCAGGGCAAGGGCGTCAATATGCCCACCGACGAATTCCTGCCCGGCGCCGCGGCGCTGTGCCGGCGCTACGGCACGCTGTTCATCGCCGACGAAATCCAGACCGGCATGGGCCGCACCGGAAAATTCCTCGCCATTGAGCACTGGAATGTCGAGCCCGACATGGTGCTGCTCGCGAAGGCCTTGTCGGGCGGCCACGTCCCGGTCGGCGCGCTGCTGACGCGCAAGAGCATCTTCGACAAGATATTCAACCGCATGGACCGCGCCGTGGTGCACGGCTCCACCTTCGCCAAGAACGATCTCGCCATGGCCGCCGGCATCGCTACGCTGGAAGTGATGAAGCACGAGAAGCTGGTCGAAAATTCGGCGAAACGCGGTGCCGAATTGCGGCTCGCGTTGCAAAACATGATTCCCGGATTCGAATTGCTGAAGGAAGTACGCGGCAAAGGTCTGATGATCGGCATCGAATTCGGCCCGCCGAAATCGCTGCGGCTGAAAGCCTCCTGGAATATCCTGGAATCCGCCAACAAGGGCTTGTTCTGCCAGCTCATCACGGTACCGCTGTTCAAGGAGCAGAAGATCCTGACCCAGGTCTCCGGCCACGGCAGCCACACCATCAAGCTGCTGCCGCCGCTGACCATCACCGAAGCCGACTGCAAGTGGATCGAGAATTCGTTTGAGACCGTGATTGCCGACAGCCACCGCGTCCCCGGTGCGATCTGGTCGCTCGGCAAGACGCTGGTCGATAACGCCGTGCGGAAGTCGGCTTAGGCTTTAGCCGACCCGCATCGCGCTCTCGAATTTGCTGCCGAAGTCCGCCAGCTCATCGGCGCCAAGATCGCTGACCGCCCAATAATTCAGGCCACGTTCGCTCCAGCGCCGGATGTTGAATCCCTGCACCGTCTCGATTTTGGCCGTGCGTTGCTCGGCATTGGCCGCCTGGGCGACGAACAGATTGATCACATGGGTGCGGCGCCGGTAGACGATGGCGCCGACCGCGCGCCCGTCGATGGTGTCGAGTCGGCCGCCGATCAGCATAAATCCCTGTGTCGTCAGATCGATCACTGGCGGCGCTACGTCGAGCCGGCCGTTGAACCAGGGTTTTACCGTATGTTGATCGGTGGACAGCACGTCCGTCAGGTGGCCGGCCTGCAGCGAACGCAGATGCGCCGAGACGACATCGGACAGGATGCGCTGTTCGTCCTCGCGGCGCAGCACGATGACGACGAGGCCGGTGGCGGCCAGCGCCGACACGACCGACCCCATCGCAAAGCCTTTCAGCACCGCGCGCCGGTTGGGCGCACGCGTTTGCGGCAGTGCCGCTTCAATGCGCTGGCGCAGATGAAGCGGCGCCTTGAAGCGCAATTCGCCGTCCGACATCGCCTTGCTCATGTCGCGATGGGCGTTGAGCAGCGCGGCGCAACGCGGGCAACCCGCGACATGCGCCTCGACCTCGCGGGCATGGCCGGCGTCGAGTTCGCCGTCGAGCAGCGCGTGCAGGAGGATTTCGGCCTCGTCGCAGGTCATTTCGGTTGCTCCTCTTCCGCCATCCACGCGTCGCGCAGCATGGCGCGCGCCCGCGCCAGGCGCGACATCACGGTTCCCACTGGCGCGCCGACGATTTCGGCGATCTCGCGATAGGACATGTTCTGAATTTCACGCAGCACGATGGTTTCGCGGAACGGTTCCGCCAGTGCTTCAATCAGGCGCCGGACCGTCGTCGCATCCCGGCGCCGTAGCAGTTGCGTTTCCGGGGACTCCTGCGCCTCATGCCAGAGTGGCGCGGCATCGTTGGAATCGTCCGGTGCGTCTTCGACCGCAGCGGCCGGCGCGCTTGCGCGTCGCGCAAACTCGGCATGGCAGACGTTGCGCAGAATCGAAAACAGCCACGGCTTCATCGCCGGGCCGCGATAGCTATCGAAATGCCTGAGCGCGCGTAGATAGCATTCTTGCACGGCGTCGTCGGCGTCGGCCGCGTCGCGCAGCAGATAGCGTGCTAGCGTATAGACATCGTCGAGATAGGGCAGCGCGGCGTCGCGAAAGCGCCGCGTCCTGTCCGGATTGTTTTCCGCCGTATTCACTGGCATCGTTTTGCCTGTTATGGCCGATGTCCGGCTGCTGGCATTCCAGCTGCCGGACATCGTTGTGATGCCTTGCTTTTGGTTGCTACTCAACCTTGATCATCCCCGTCATGTGCGGATGCAGCGAACAAAAATACTTGTAGTCGCCGGCGGTGGTGAAGGTGAACGAGTAGCTGTCGTCGGTATCCAGGGCTTTCGACTTGAACTTGCCGGCCGAGACCACCGTGTGCGGGATGTCGTCCTGGTTTTTCCAGGTCACGGTGGTGCCGACTTTCACGGTGAGTTGGGCTGGCGCGAAAGTGAAGTTGTCGATCGTTATCGTCGAATCTTCGCAGCGGGCGGCGGTCATCTGGGACGCCATGACCGCGGCGATGGCGCAGCGGATACCAAGGTTGCGCAGGGATGCGAATGTCATGATGCGATGGTCCTTAACCCTGCAACGGCGTGTCGATGATCGCGAGGCTTTCGTTGCCCGGCTTGAAGATGATGCTCGCTGTGCCGAGCAGGCTGCGCAGCTTGTCGTCGGCGACCTTCATCGGCCCGGGCGAGGGCGCGGTACCCGGCGCCGGCTGCGGGAAGGCTGTCGAACGCGCGGTGTGGAAGGTGACGTTGCCTTCGACCTTCTGCATCACCTGATGGATGTGGCCGTTCAGCACAGTGACCGAACCGAAGCCTTTCAGGTAATCCAGCGCGCGGGCGCCGTCCTCGGTGCCCCAGCCCCAGGTCGGATAGACCGACCACAGCGGGATATGCGCAAACACCACGATCGGCGTCGATTTCGAGCGGCCCTTGAGGTCGTTCTCCAGCCATTCGAGTTGTTCGGCGCCGAGATTGCCGAGCCCGCCGGCCTTGAGGTCGACCACGTTGACGAGGCCGATGAAGTGCACGCCGCTGGCATCGAAGGAATACCAGCCGGCGCCCTTGGTGCCGCGCCCGTAGCGCTCGCGATACAGTTTCACTTCTTCATCGATGAAGTCGTGTTCGCCGGGCACGTAATGCACGTCGAGCTGCGCCTGCGAGATGATGCGGTCAGCGTCGTCGAATTCGGACGCCTTCGACAGATGGCTGATATCGCCGGTGTGGATCATGAAGGACGGTTTTACGGGTATCGCCTTGATCCGGCCGATGGCTTCCTCCAGCGTGCCGAGCGCATTGGGATTGGCCGGCTTGTCGAAGCCGATATGACTGTCGCTGATCTGCAGGAAGGTGAGGCCAGCCGGCTCCGCCGCCTGCGCGGATCCCACAAGGCCCAGCGAGCGCGGCACGCCGCCGGAAATGGTCCAGAGCACGCCGGTGCCGGCCCAGGTCATGCATTCCAGCACCTTGCGGCGGCTGATGCGGGGATCGTCGTTGGTATGGTCGTGATCGAATGCGCTCATCGCCAATCTCCATGAGCCCTGCATTGGGCTACGGGGACTGGATCGGGCGAGGCCGGGGTTTATTCCCGGAAATCGACCTTATCGCGAATCCGTGATGATCATCGCCGCGCCCTTTTCCGCGATCATCGCGGTCGGCGTGTTGGTATTGCCCGACGTGATCGTCGGCATCACCGAGGCATCGACGACGCGCAAGCCGGCGATCCCGTAAAATCGCAGCCGCTCGTCGACCACTGCCATCGGGTCTGAAGCCGCGCCCATCTTGGCGGTGCCGACGGGATGAAAGATCGTGGTGCCGATGTCGCCGGCCGCCTTCGCCAGCGATGCTGCGTCGTCGCCAACCGAAGGCCCCGGCAGATATTCTTCCGGACGATAGGCCGCCAGCGCCTTCTGCTTCATCAGCCGTCGCGTGGTGCGGATGGCGTCGGCAGCGACCTGGCGGTCTTCGTCGGTGGAGAGATAATGCGGCGCGATCGCCGGCGCCTCATCCGGCCTGGCCGTGCGAAGTTGCACGGTGCCGCGCGAGGTCGGCTGCAGGTTGCAGGCGCTGACGGTGATGGCAGGAAAGCGGTGCAGGGGATCGCCGAACTTGTCGAGCGACAGCGGCTGGACGTGAAACTGGATATTGGCGCGCTCGCGATGCGGATCGGAGCGGGTGAAGATGCCCAATTGCGACGGCGCCATGGTCAGCGGTCCGCGCCGCCGGAAGGCATAGTCGAGGCCCATCAGCCCACGCCGCATCAGCGAATAGTAGGTCTCGTTCAGCGTGCGCACGCCGGAAACCTTGTAGATCGCGCGCTGCTGCAGATGGTCCTGCAGATTGCGGCCGACGCCTTGCCGATCCAGCGCCACGTCGATGCCGGCCTGCGCCAGCCAGTCCGCAGGGCCGATGCCGGAGCGCTGCAGGAGATGTGGCGAACCGATGGCGCCGGCGCAGAGGATGACCTCGCCCCTGGCGCGTGTCTCGACGGTCTCGCCGTTCTGCAGGAAGCGCACGCCGACGGCGCGGCCGTGTTCGATGATCAGGCGATCCACCATCACCTTGGTTTCGAGGCGCAAATTGGGACGGTTCAATACGGGCTTCAGGAAGCCGCGCGCGGACGACCAGCGCCGGCCGCGCTTCTGGTTGACGTGAAAATAGCCAATGCCTTCATTGTCGCCGGTGTTGAAATCGTCGGTGCGGCGGATGCCCATTTCCGCTGCGGCATTGCCGACCGCGTCGAGCACCGGCCAGGACAGCCGCGGTGCCTCGATCCGCCAGCCGCCGCCTGCACCATGATGCTCGCTCGCGCCCAGAAAGTGATCCTCGAGCTTCTTGAAGGCCGGCAGCACGTCGTCATAGCCCCAGCCGGCCAGACCGAGCTGGCGCCAGTGGTCGTAATCGGCGGCCTGGCCGCGCATCGAGATCATGGCGTTGATCGCCGAGGAGCCGCCGATCACCTTGCCGCGCGGGTAGGCCAGTGAACGACCGTTGAGGCCTGGTTCCGGCTCGGTGCGGAACATCCAGTCGGAACGCGGATTGCCGATCGCAAAGAGGTAGCCGACCGGGATGTGAAACCAGATCCAGTTGTCGTTGCCGCCGGCTTCGAGCAGCAGGACGCGCTTTCGGGGATCGGCTGACAGCCGGTTGGCGACGATGCAGCCGGCGGTGCCCGCGCCAACGACGATATAGTCGAAATCACCCTCGAGCCGTGTCGCCATCGTTCCATCGCCTCATCCACGGTCTCAGCGCCGCGCCGGAACGCCTTAGCGGCGCCGCGGCGGTCTGTACAGCACCCCGGGGCCCGGGGCAGGATTGGGCGGCTGGCACGCGGCATGCTAGACAGAAGCTTCCAGCCATCTGACCCATTCGAGACCTGATCCCATGCCCATCATCAATCGCGTCGCCGATCTGCAGCCGGACATCATGGCCTGGCGCCGGGACCTCCATGCCCATCCCGAGGTGATGTACGACGTGCACCGCACCGCGGCTTTCGTGGCGGAGCGGCTGCGCGCGTTCGGTTGCGACGAGGTGGCGACCGGCTTGGGGCAAACCGGTGTCGTCGGCGTCATCAAGGGCCGCAAGTCGGGCAAAAGCGGGGTGATCGGCCTGCGCGCCGACATGGACGCGCTGCCGATCGAGGAAGAGACCAATCTGCCCTATGCCTCGAAGACGCCCGGCAAGATGCACGCCTGCGGCCATGACGGCCACACCGCGATGCTGCTCGGCGCCGCGCAATACCTCGCCGAGACCCGGAATTTCGCCGGCGACGCCGTGGTGATCTTCCAGCCGGCCGAGGAGGGCGGCGCCGGCGCCGCCGCGATGATCAAGGACGGTCTGATGGACCGCTTCGGCATCGAGCAGGTCTATGGCATGCACAACGGCCCGGGGATTCCGGTCGGCTCGTTCGCGCTGCGGCCGGGCGCCATCATGGCCGCCATGGACCTGATCACGATCGAGATCGAGGGCGTCGGCGGCCACGCCGCCTATCCGCACAATACCGTCGATGCGGTTGTCGTCGGTGCGCAACTCGTCACCGCGTTGCAGTCGATCGTTTCGCGCAGCGTCAATCCGCTGGAATCTGCGGTGCTGTCGATCTGCGAATTCCACGCCGGCAACGCCCACAATGTCATCCCGGGCTCAGCCACGCTGAAGGGCACCGTGCGCTCGCTCAAGCCGCAGGTGCGCGATCTGATGGAGAAGCGCATGAACGAGGTGGTCGACGGCGTCGCGCTGCAGACCGGCGCCAAAATCAGGCTCGATTACGATCGCGGCTATCCCGTCGTGGTCAACCACCCCTCGGAAACCGACATGGCGGTGCAGATCGCCAGCGAGGTCGCCGGTGCGGCCAACGTCAATACCGACATGACCCCGATCATGGGCGCCGAGGACTTTGCCTACATGCTGGAAGCCCGCCCGGGCGCCTTCATCTTCGTCGGCAATGGCCCGAGCGCCGGGCTGCATCACCCCGCCTACAATTTTAATGACGACGCCATCGTGTTCGGAACGTCGTACTGGGTCCGGCTCGTCGAGACCGCGCTGGCGGCGTAGCCGCAGCAGCGCCCGCGATTTTTTTGCGGGCGCGCCGCAACATCAGGAACAAGACACTTCACTTCACGTTGACGGGCGGGAAACATCCCCTGCCGCCAATGGAGTGCGCGCCATGACCAAGGACAAAGATCTCAACGATCTCTTTCTCGATACGCTCAGGGACATCTACTTCGCCGAAAAGCAGATTTTGAAGGCGCTGCCGAAGATGGCGAAGGCCGCCGCTTCCGACAAGCTGCGAGCCGCCTTCGACAAGCACCACGATGAAACCGAGGGCCAGATCGAACGCCTGGAGCGGATTTTCGAACTGCTCGGCAAGCCGGCTCGCAGCAAGACCTGCGACGCGATTATGGGCATCCTCGACGAGGGCAGGGAGATCATGGACGAGTACAAGGGCACCGAAGCGCGGGACGCCGGCCTGCTCGCCGCCGCCCAGGCTGTCGAGCACTACGAGATTTCGCGCTACGGCACCCTGAAGCAGTGGGCCATCCAGCTTGGCATGAAGGAAGCCGCGAATTTGCTCGATGAAACGCTGAAGCAGGAAAAGAAGACTGACGAGTCGCTGACCGTATTGGCAGAGTCCTCGATCAATCTCGCCGCTGCGGCGTAAGGTTCGACCTCCGAAGCCCGCCACGAGCACCGGCCCAACCCTCTCCCCCCGTGAAGAACGGGGAGAGGGAGCTTACTCACTCCGCCGCCTGCGCGTAGTCTTCCAGCGGCGGGCATGAGCACACCAGGTTGCGGTCGCCATAGACATTGTCGACGCGGCCGACCGGGCACCAGTACTTGTCGGTGCGCGATGTGCCGGCGGGGAAGCAGCCTTCCGCGCGGGTATAGGCGCGCTGCCAGTTGTCGTCGGCGATGTCGTGCACCGTGTGCGGCGCGTGGCGCAGCGGCGAGGCTTCGACCTTCCAGCGGCCGTTCTCGATCTCGGCGATCTCGCTGCGGATCGCGATCATGGCATCGCAGAAGCGGTCGATCTCGCCCTTAGATTCAGATTCGGTCGGCTCGATCATCAGCGTGCCCACCACCGGGAAGCTCATGGTGGGCGCGTGAAAGCCGTAGTCGATCAGCCGCTTGGCGATGTCATCGACGGTGACGCCCGCCGAGGTCTTCAGCGCGCGGGGATCGATGATGCATTCATGGGCGATGCGGCCCTTGGCGTTGCGGTACAGCACCGGGAAATGCGGATCGAGCTTTGTCGCGATGTAGTTCGCATTCAGGACCGCGATTTCGGTGGCACGCGTGAGGCCGGCGCCGCCCATCATCAGGATGTAGATGTAGGAGATCGTCAGGATGGATGCCGAGCCATAGGGCGCCGCCGACACCGGCCCCACTGCCGCATGTCCGTCGGCGGCGGGATGGCCGGGCAGGAACGATGCGAGATGCGCCTTGACGCCGATCGGTCCCATGCCGGGTCCGCCGCCGCCATGCGGAATGCAGAAGGTTTTGTGCAGGTTGAGATGGCTGACATCGGCGCCGTAGTCGCCGGGGCGCGCCAGTCCGACCTGCGCATTCATGTTGGCGCCGTCGAGATAGATCTGGCCGCCATGGCCATGGACGATGTCGCAGATCTCGCGGATGTGCTCCTCGAACACGCCGTGGGTCGAGGGATAGGTGATCATGACAGCGGCGAGGTTGGCGCCGTGCTTGTCCGCCTTGGCGCGGAGATCTTCCACATCGACGTCGCCGCGCTTGTCGCAGGCGACGACGACCACATCCATGCCCACCATGCTGGCAGAGGCCGGATTGGTGCCGTGTGCGGAGGAGGGGATCAGGCATACCTTGCGATGCGGCTCGCCGCGCGCGGCATGGTAGCCGCGGATCGCCAGCAGCCCGGCATATTCGCCCTGCGCGCCGGAATTCGGCTGCAGCGACACCGCGTCATAGCCGGTGATGTCGCACAGCCAGCTCTGCAGCTTCGCAAATAGCTGATGATAGCCGGCGGCCTGATTGTCCGGCACGAAAGGATGCAGGCTGCCGAACGCCGGCCAGGTCAGCGGGACCATCTCGGTGGTGGCGTTGAGCTTCATGGTGCAGGAGCCCAGCGGAATCATCGCGCGGTCGAGTGCCAGATCGCGATCGCTCAGCTTGCGCATGTAGCGCAACAGTTCGGTCTCGGAGCGATGGGAATGGAACACCGGGTTGGTGAGGAACGCCGTTGTCCGCTTCAGTGAAGCTGGCATCGCGTCGCGCAGCCCGGGCTCGATATCGGCGTAAGCCAGCGTGCCGCCGAAGGCGCGCCATACCGCCTCAACGGTCGCATCGGTCGTGGTCTCGTCCAGTGCGATGCCGAGCGTGCTATCGCCGATCCGCAGATTGATTTTTTCCGCCAGCGCGCGGGCGACAATCTCGCCTTGCTTGGCGCCGACGCTCACCGTGACAGTATCGAAAAATGTTTCGCTGGTTGGCGCGAAGCCGAGCTTCTTCAAGCCAGCTGACAGCACCACCGCGCGGCGATGCACCGTGCGCGCGATGTGCGTCAGCCCCTCCGGCCCGTGATACACCGCATACATCGAGGCGATCACCGCCAGCAGCACTTGCGCGGTGCAGATGTTCGACGTCGCCTTTTCGCGGCGGATGTGCTGTTCGCGGGTCTGCAGCGCCAGCCGATAGGCCGGCTCGCCGCGGGAATCGATGGAGAGGCCGACAAGGCGGCCGGGCAGCGAGCGCTTCAGCGCATCGCGCACCGACATGTAAGCGGCATGCGGCCCGCCATAGCCCATCGGCACGCCGAAGCGTTGCGCCGAACCGATCGCGATATCGGCGCCGAGTTCGCCGGGCGAGGCCAGCAATGTCAGCGCCAGCAGGTCGGCGGCGACGATGGCAAGGGCGCCCTTGGCGCGCAGTGAGGTGATGGCAGGCTTGAGATCGCGCACCGCGCCGGACGTGCCGGGATATTGCAGCAACGCGCCGAGCACGTCGGCCTTATCGAGGTCGACAAGGGGATCGCCGACCTGAAGCGTCCAGCCGAGCGGTTCGGCGCGGGTGCGTAGCACGGCCAGCGTCTGCGGATGAACCTCGTGATCGACGAAGAAGGCTTTTGTCTTCACGGATGACACGCGTTCCGCCAGCGCCATCGCTTCCGCGGCGGCAGTGGCTTCATCGAGCAGCGAGGCATTGGCGACATCGAGCCCGGTGAGGTCGCAGATCATGGTCTGGAAATTGAACAGCGCTTCCAGCCGGCCCTGGCTGATCTCCGGCTGGTACGGCGTATAGGCCGTGTACCACGCCGGACTCTCCAGGATGTTGCGCTGGATCACCGCCGGCAGGATGGTGCCGGAATAGCCCTGGCCGATCAGCGAGGTGAACACCTGGTTCTGCGCAGCCAGCTCCGTCATATGCGCCAGCGCCTCGGTCTCGCTGAGCGGCTTGCCGAGATCGAGCGGATGCTTCTGCCGGATCGAGGCCGGTAGAGTCTGGCCCATCAGCGCGGAGAGAGATTTCGCGCCGACCGTGTCGAGCATGGCGCCGATATCAGCCGGTGAGGGGCCGATGTGGCGGCGGACGAAATCGGTCGCGATATCGGCAGAAGTCTTCGCGGTCATGACAAATCCTCCTCAGGCGGTGTGCGTCTGGTAGGCGGCTTCGTCCATCAAGCCGTCGAGTTCGGTCTTGTCGGAGATCTTGATCTTGAAGAACCAGGCCTTGTTGCCGGCGTCGGAATTCACCAGCGCCGGCTCGGCTGCCAATGCTTCGTTGACCTCCAAGACTTCGCCGGTGATCGGCGCGTAGACGTCGGACGCTGCCTTGACGGATTCGACCACGGCGGCGGCCTCGGCCTTCTTCAGCTGGCGGCCGATCTTCGGCAGTTCGACGAAGACGACGTCGCCGAGCTGCGACTGCGCGTAATCGGTGACGCCGATGGTGGCGACGTCGCCGTCGATGCGGAGCCATTCGTGGTCGGCGGTGAACAGGATGGTCATGTTGAAATCCTCAACGCTTGTAGCTGTGGGGGACGAAGGGCATCGGTGAAACGCGCATCGGCATACGCTGGCCGCGCAGTTCGGCGAAGACGATGGTGCCATCGGCGGCCTGCGCGGTGGGCAGATAGCCCATCGCAACCGGCGCACTGATGCTGGGGCCAAAGCCGCCGGAGGTGACGCTGCCGATGGAATCCGTGGACGTGGCATCGGCGAACAGCCTCGCGCCTTCGCGCACCGGCGCGCGGCCTTCCGGCTGCAGGCCGACGCGGCAGCGCGGCGCGCTGTCATCGAGCTGCGCGAGAATCTGGTCGGCACCGAAGAATCCGCCGGCGCGGGCGCCGCCCGTGCGGCGGCTCTTCTGGATCGACCAGGTCAGGCCGGCTTCGACTGGCGTCGTCGTGGTGTCGATATCGTGGCCATAGAGGCAAAGCCCGGCCTCGAGCCGCAGGCTGTCGCGGGCGCCAAGCCCGATCGGCAGCGCGCCGCTGTCGATCAGCGCGGTGGCCAGCGCCTCGGCCTGATCGGCAGGCACCGAGATTTCATAACCGTCCTCGCCGGTATAGCCGGAGCGCGACACGAAGCAGGCGATGCCGTTCACCTCGTGCGGGCCGGCATCCATGAAGCGCATCGTCGGCGCCTCAGGACAGAACTTGGCCAGCACCTCGGCGGCGTCAGGCCCCTGCAGCGCGATCAGCGCGCGCTCGGGCAATGGCTCGATGATGCAGCTGTCGGAGAGATGCGCGCGCAGATGCGCCTCGTCTTCGGCCTTGCAGGCGGCGTTGACCACGAGGAACAGGTGATCGCCGAAATTCGCCACCATCAGGTCGTCGAGAATACCGCCCGTCTTATTGGTGAATTGCGCGTAGCGCTGCCGGCCCGGCGGCAGCGCCAGGATGTCCTGCGGCACCAATTGTTCCAGCGCCAGCGCGGCGTCTTCGACCTTGCCGGATCTCGCCCGCAGCGCGATCTGGCCCATATGCGAGACGTCGAACAGGCCGGCATGGGCGCGGGTCTGCAGATGTTCCTTGAGCACACCGGTTGGGTATTGCACCGGCATGTCATAGCCGGCGAAGGGCACCATCTTGCCGCCGCGGGCGAGATGCAGCCGATACAGCGGGGTTTGTTTCAATTTTGAAGCGGTGTCGGGTGCAAGCATAATGACGGGTCCTCGCGGTTCCCCGGGACCATCCCGAAAAACCTGCAGAGCCCCATCTGTCGCTGTGCCTGAGAGTATTATCCCGTCGGCGGACACCATCGGCCCGTTCGGGCTCGGCGGCGTCTCTTTCCAGATGCTAACCAGTCACGCGGTCCGTTTGCCTGAGAGTTTCCGGGGCGGTTGCTCCTTCGGCGCCGGCACAAGGCCGATCTCTCCCGACGTGACATCACTCAACGGCGCAGAGGAAACCACGGCCGCCCCGAATCTGTCAACGCGGCTGCGGGACCTATCAACGCCTCTGTGCTGCTGCGGCAAGCCCCTGATCCGCTTGACTGATCTCCCTGCACGGTTTCTGGACAGCGCCAGCCCCCCCGTCTAAAAGCGTTCGGCTGGAAAATTCCGTCTCGGGCAGCGCTTTGGGCGCGGTTGCGGGCGATTTGGGTGCGATTGGGACTGATATGAGCGGCGTTAACGAGATCAGGTCGGCATTTCTGAATTACTTTGCGACGAACGGTCACGAGATTGTGCCGTCGTCGCCGCTGGTGCCGCGCAACGACCCGACGCTGATGTTCACCAATGCCGGCATGGTGCAGTTCAAGAACGTCTTCACCGGGCTGGAGAAGCGCCCCTATCAGCGCGCCACCACCTCGCAGAAATGCGTCCGCGCCGGCGGCAAGCACAACGACCTCGACAATGTCGGCTACACCGCACGGCATCACACCTTCTTCGAGATGCTCGGCAACTTCTCGTTCGGCGATTACTTCAAGGAACGCGCCATCGAGCTGGCCTGGAACCTGATCACCAAGGAATATGGTCTGGCCAAGGACCGGTTGCTGGTGACGGTCTATTCCGAGGACGACGAAGCGTTCAATCTATGGAAGAAGATCGGCTTGCCGGATTCGAAGATCATCCGGATCCCGACCTCGGACAATTTCTGGCAGATGGGCGACACCGGTCCGTGCGGCCCGTGTTCGGAAATCTTCTTCGATCATGGCGACAAGATTCCCGGCGGCCCTCCCGGCTCGCCCGATGAAGACGGCGACCGCTTCATCGAGATCTGGAATCTGGTGTTCATGCAGTTCGACCAGCTTGCGCCGGGCAACCGGATCTCGCTGCCGAAGCCGTCGATCGACACCGGCATGGGGCTGGAGCGCATCGCTGCGGTGCTGCAGGGCAAGCACGACAATTACGACATCGACCTGTTCGTCGCGCTGATCCGCACCATCGCCGAACTCACCGGTGCCGACCCGCAGGGACCGATGAAGGCGTCGCTGCGCGTCATCGCCGACCATCTGCGCGCCTCATCGTTCCTGATTGCCGATGGCGTGCTGCCGTCGAACGAAGGCCGCGGCTATGTGCTGCGCCGGATCATGCGCCGCGCCATGCGCCACGGCCAGCTGCTCGGCGCCAAGGAGCCGCTGATGTGGCGGCTGGTGTGGGCGCTGGTGCGCGAGATGGGCCAGGCCTATCCCGAACTGGTGCGCGCCGAGAGCCTGATCGAGGAAACCTTGCGGCTGGAAGAAACCCGCTTCCGCAAGACGCTGGATCGCGGCCTTTCTATTCTCGACGAGAAGAGCGGCACCCTGAAGAAGGGCGACATGTTCGACGGCGAGACCGCGTTCACGCTGTACGACACCTATGGCTTTCCGCTCGATCTCACCCAGGACGCGCTGCGCAACCGCGGCATCTCCGTCGATATCGCCTCCTTCACCGACGCCATGGACCGGCAGCGCGCCAAGGCGCGTGCGGCGTGGTCGGGATCGGGCGATACCGCGACCGAGAACATCTGGTTCGGGCTTCGTGAAAAGCTCGGCGCGACTGAATTCCTCGGCTACGAAACCGAAACCGCCGAAGGCGTGGTCGGCGCACTCGTCAAGGACGGCGCGGAAGTCGACAGTCTGAAGGCCGGCGAGAACGGTGCCATCGTGCTGAACCAGACCCCGTTCTATGCGGAGTCTGGCGGCCAGGTCGGCGATCTCGGCGTGATCACGGCCGACGGAGTGGTGTTCCGCGTCACCGATACGCAAAAGCGCGCCGGCGATCTGTTCGTGCATCTCGGCACTGTCGAGCAGGGCATCTTGAAGACGGGCGCCGCGCTGGCGCTGAATGTCGATCATGGCCGCCGCTCATCGATCCGCGCCAATCACTCCGCGACGCATCTGCTGCATGAAGCGTTGCGCCAGGTGCTCGGCGATCACATCGCGCAAAGGGGCTCGTTGGTGGCGCCGGACCGGCTGCGCTTCGATTTCGTGCATCAGAAGCCGATCACCCCTGACGAAATCCGCCGCGTCGAGGACATCGCCAACAACATCGTGCTCGAAAACGACGAAGTCACCACGCGCCTGATGGCGGTGGACGATGCCCGCGAGGCCGGTGCCCGCGCGCTGTTCGGCGAGAAATACGGCGATGAAGTCCGCGTGGTGTCGATGGGCAAGACCGCACGTGAGAGCGGCAGCAATGCGCTCGGCTGGTCGGTCGAACTGTGCGGCGGCACCCATGTGCGCCGCACCGGCGACATCGGCATGATCTCGGTCACCGGGGAGAGCGCAGTGTCCTCCGGCGTGCGCCGCATCGAGGCCTTGACCGGCAACCATGCCCGGCATCACGCCAACGATACCATCCAGCTCGCCAAGACCGCGGCCGGCGAGTTGCGCACCACGCTCGATGAGATGCCGGCGCGCATCGCGGCCTTGATGGAAGAGCGCAAGCGGCTGGAGCGCGATCTCTCGGAGGCGCGCAAGCGTCTGGCCATGGGCAGTGGCGCTGCGGCGGGCGCGGCTGATGCCGGCGCCAGCGGCGTGCGCGAGGTCAGCGGCGTCAAGCTGATGGCCCGCGCGGTCGAAGGCATCGAGATGAAGGATCTCAAGAGCCTTGCCGATGACGGCAAGAAGCAGCTCGGCTCCGGCGTCGTCGCGATCGTCGGCATTGCCGCCGACGGCAAGGCGGGGGTCGTCGTCGGCGTCACAGCGGATCTGGTCGCGCGCTTCAACGCGGTGGACCTGGTGAAGATGGCCTCCGAAACCCTCGGCGGCAAAGGCGGCGGCGGCCGGCCGGACATGGCGCAGGCCGGTGGCCCCGATGGCACCAAGGCCGATGCCGCGCTGGCTGCGATTGAGAAGGCGATGGGCGGGGTCTAAGCCGCTCCTCAGCCCTTGCGCAGAAACACGTAGTCCGCCGAATAGGGCTCGCTCTGCAACGCGCCTGCGCTAGAGCAGGCGCCGCTGAACACGCCGCCGACGGTATTGACCCGCTGCACGGTGGTCACGCCGCTCAGCAAGCCGCTGCCGCGATGCGACGCCGCCTCGAGTCGAAGCCAAGGAATATCCTTGGCTGTGGTGCCCGGTACATTGCCTGTGACCTTGCCGACGACTGCGCTGCCGTCGCTGTATTCCCAGTTCGGTCCGGCGTAGTGGCGGCCGACGGTCTTTCCATCGGCCATCAGCGTGGCGATCGGCTCCCGGAATGCCCAGGCGAGCTTGCCCGCCGCATCGGCCTTGCACTCATAGATCTGCGCGCCTTCGGCATGCAGCTTGGCAATCTGCGTCTCACCCGGAGCTGCAATCGCATCCGGAACTTGCGCTGACGCGGAGGACACGGCAGCGAATCCGCTGAGCGACAGCGCCATCATCGTGTTTACGATCTGGCGTGTAAAAATGCTGGTCATGCTGAACCCTCGCGCGTTTGTTCCAGATGGTCTGCTGCTTATCTCACTCCGCCCCGATCGTACGCCTTAAAAACGCAAAGCCCAGCGCCTGGCTCTGCGCCTGTTTCGTGTTGTCCACCGCGCCGGAATGGCCGCCGGCGACGGTCTCGTTGAACCACACGGGATAGCCGAGTTCTTCCAGCCGCGCCGCCATCTTGCGGGCGTGGCCGGGATGGACGCGGTCGTCGGTGCGGTTGGTGGTGATGAAGATCGGCGGATATTTTTGGCCGGCCGCCGCCAAATGATATGGCGAGAACTTCTGGATGAACGCCCACTCGTCGGGGATTTCCGGATCGCCATATTCCGCGATCCAGCTTTGCCCTGCGAGCAGTTTGGTGTAGCGCGCCATGTCGAGCAGTGGCACGCTGCACCACACCGCGCCGAACAATTCCGGATAGCGCGTCAGCATGTTGCCGACCAGCAGGCCGCCATTGCTGCCGCCGTGGCAGGCCAGCTTCTGCGCCGTGGTCACGCCGCTCGCCGCGAGATCGCGCGCGACGCTGGCAAAATCGTCATGCGCCACATGCTTGGTGATCTTGCGCGAGGCGAGATGCCACGCCGGGCCGAACTCGCCGCCACCGCGGATATTCGAAAGCGCGTAGAGGTTGCCCTGTTCGAGCCACAGCCGGCCGGTGGCGCCCATATAGGACGGCGTCAGCGACACCTCGAAGCCGCCATAGCCATAGAGGATCGTCGGCCGTGGCGCACCGCCCGCGGCGAGATTCTTGCCGATCAGGAAGTACGGAATTTTGGTGCCGTCTTCCGCGACGGCGTGGCACTGCTTCACTTCGATGCCATCGGCCTCGAACGAACTCGGCGCGTGCTTCAGCGCCTCCAGTGCGCCGTCGCCGTGCCACAGCGCCGTCGTCGTCGGCCGGTCGAAGCCGGTGACGGTCAGCAGCACATCCTCGCCGAGATCGGCATCGTCCTCGCCGCCGAAGGCGGATGCGCTGATCGAGGCATTGTCCGGCAGGTCCGGAAGCGCGGTCTCCGCCCAGCCTTCGCCGTCGCTCCGCGCCAGCATGATGCGGCCGCGGACGTTGTCGAGAATTTCCAGCACGGTGCCGTGGCGTGTTTCCAGCCAGGATTGCAGCGCCCGTGTTGGCGTCGGCGTGAAGATGATCTCGAAATCGCGGTCGCCCGCGATGAAGCGATCGAGATTGATCGTCGCCAGCGCGCCGGTCGGGATCACGATGCCACCGACGGTCCAGTCCTGTTTCGGGCTGACCAGCAGATCGTCGGCATCCGCCGAGATCGAGACTTCGTCCGGCAGGTCGAGCCGTACGCGCTGTCCGGCATGCGGGCCGTTCTTCTGTTCGGCGAAAATATGCGAGCGCGTGAAATCCAGCGCACGCCAATACATCACGCGCTGATGCGTCGGCCGGCGGTTGATGCCGAACCACGCCGCGACATCCTTCTTCTCGGCTTCGAACAAGGTTTCCGCCGACGCGAGCGGCGTCCCGCGCTGCCATCTGCGGATCAGGCGGGCATAGCCGGCTTCGGTGGTGTCCTCAGGATCGAGCGCGCTGCCGAACAGCAGCGTGTCCTGGTCCAGCCAGCCTACGCGGGTCTTCGCCTTTGGCAGAAAGAAGCCATCGGCGACAAAACTCTTGCTGGCGATGTCGAATTCGCGGACCTCGATGGCGTCGGTCCCGTTGAAGGACAGGCTGATCAGCGCGCGGCTCTTGTCCGGCGAGCGCGTGGCGCCGGCAAATGCCCAGGAGATGCCCTCGGCCTTGTTGAGCGCGTCGATGTCGAGCAGCACGTCCCATTCCGGCGTATCGGTCTTGTAGCTCGCAAGCGTGGTCCGCCGCCACAGCCCGCGCGGATGCGCGGCGTCCTTCCAGAAATTGTAGAGGTGATCGCCGGACTTGCCGACAAAGGGAATCCGGTCGTCGGCATTGAGGATTTCCAGCACCGCGTCGTAGTCAGCGCGGTAGGCCTGATCGCAGAGAAAGCCATCAGTGCGCTTGTTCTGTGCCTCGACCCATGCGACGGCGCGTTCGCCCTCGATTTCCTCAAGCCAGAGCAGGGGATCGTTGCTGCCATCGGCCGGGTTGGTCTGCGCCATTATCGATTTCCTCAAAAAGAAAGTCCGGGTGCCAGTGGCAGCCCGGACTTCCAGATAACGTTTTTAACACCTTGCGCCAACGCCGCGTTGCGACGGCGTCAGCGGTTGTCTCAGGCCATCGCCTTGGTCAGGTTTTCCGCGACCTTGTCGAGGAAGCCCGTGGTCGAGAGCCAGCGCTGATCGGCGCCGACCAGGAGCGCGAGATCCTTGGTCATGAAGCCGGCTTCGACGGTGTCGACGCAAACCTTTTCCAGGGTCAGCGCAAACTTGCCGAGCGCTTCGTTGTTGTCGAGCTTGGCGCGATGCGACAGGCCGCGGGTCCAGGCGAAGATCGAGGCGATGGAGTTGGTGGAGGTCTCCTTGCCCTTCTGGTGCTCGCGGTAGTGGCGCGTCACGGTGCCGTGGGCGGCTTCGGCTTCCACCGTCTGGCCGTCGGGGGTCATCAGCACCGAGGTCATCAGGCCGAGCGAACCGTAGCCCTGCGCGATGGTGTCGGACTGCACGTCGCCGTCGTAGTTCTTGCAGGCCCAGACGTAGCCGCCGGACCACTTCATGGCGGCGGCCACCATGTCGTCGATCAGGCGATGCTCGTAGGTGATCTTCTTGGCTTCGAACTGGGACTTGAATTCCTTGTCGAAGATGTCCTGGAAGATCTCCATGAAGCGGCCGTCATACTGCTTCAGGATGGTGTTCTTGGTGGAGAGATACACCGAATAGCCCTTGGCCAGGCCCTGGTTGAACGAGGCGCGGGCGAAGTCGCTGATCGACTGGTCGAGGTTGAACATCGCCATGGTCACGCCGCTGCCGGGTGCCTTGAAGACTTCGCGCTCGATCACCTTGCCGTCGTCGCCGACGAACTTGAGGGTGATGGTGCCGGCGGTCGGGAATTTGAAATCGGTGGCGCGGTACTGGTCGCCGAAGGCGTGGCGGCCGATGATGATCGGCTTGGTCCAGCCGGGCACCAGACGGGGCACGTTCTTGCAGATGATCGGTTCGCGGAACACGACGCCGCCGAGGATGTTGCGGATGGTGCCGTTCGGCGACTTCCACATCTGCTTCAGGCCGAATTCCTTCACGCGGCCTTCATCGGGGGTGATGGTGGCGCACTTCACGCCGACGCCGTACTTCTTGATGGCATTGGCGGCATCGATGGTGACCTGATCGTCGGTCTTGTCGCGGTATTCCATCCCGAGGTCGAAATACATCAGGTTGACGTCAAGGAAGGGGTTGATCAGCTTGTCCTTGATGTACTGCCAGATGATCCGGGTCATCTCGTCGCCATCGAGATCGACGACGGGGTTGGTCACCTTGATTTTTGCCATGGGGGATCGGGCCTTTGTGGGGAGGGTATGGGTGGTCGTAGGGGGGCTATAGCACCGCGAATGCCTCGGCGAAAGCCAAGGCGTTATGCAGTTTCAGCCCATTTTTTAGCTCAAAACGCAGCCTGCGTTGCCGTCCCCGCCACCACGTACCAGGTCACCAGCAGGGCGCAGATCAGCGCACCGGGCAGGCTCGATCCGGTCCTGCGCCAGGTGAAGGTGGCGATGACCGCCACGATCGCCAGCAGCGGCACGAACTGGATCGCCACGATGGTGTTCAGCGGAATCGAGGTGATCACCGCCGGCGCCGGATCGATCAACTGGCCGTTGATCGAGAGCGCGCCGTATTGCAGGCCGAGCAGCACGACGAAGCCCAGCGTCAGCGCACAGATATTGGTCAGGTAGACCGCGCCGCGGCTGGCCGCCAGAGTGCTGAAATTCCGGTGCATCACGTGCAGCGCGATGACGAAGAACGCGGTGAGCGGGGCGAGATAGATCAGCGCCATCAGCGCCTGCTTGCCGCTCAGGAGCTTCAGCGCCACGATCCAGAACCGAAAGTCGATCCTGAAGATGACATCCGCCAGCCACAGCGCGAGATAGCCGGCGGCAACGGTCGCCACCGCGATGGCGATCGACAGGCCGACGATGCCGCGGCGGCGCGCCCGCTTCGGCGCGAACGGCATCAGCGCCAGCGCGATCACCGCGTTGATGAGGGCCCAGACCACGATCTGGTTGGTGATGCCCTGCGGCAGCCACGCCTGTGGCTTGAGATAATTCCCAGCCAGCGAGAATGCCGGATAATAGGTGAGCGCCGGGATCAGTGCCGAGAGGATGAGGGCGCCGAGCCAGCGGCCGCGGTTAACGGGTGTTTCGGCCGGCAGCGTGCCATCCGCCGGTTCGGGCAGGATCAGCCGGGAAAACAGCTTCGCTTCCAAGAGGCCGTCGAACATGCCGATCAGGAACGCGACGAAGCCGAGCAAGGCGATGCCGGTGCCGATCTCCTTGCGAAACCAGATCTGGTCATTGGCCGGCAGCGGCGTGCCGCCCTGCAGGGTCTTGCCGAACCAGTCCAGCGCATAGCCGATCGCCTCGTGAGAGATGTGCTCGGCGGGATGGGTCATCGCCGGGGTGTAGAGCACCCGCGCATTGCCCTGCGCGATGTCGCCATAGACCTTGCCGGGCTCGACGGCGGCCGATGTGCCGAACAGCGCCCACAGCTTAGGACTGGACGTGACATCCTTCGCCTTTGGCACGCCCCACATCAGCGTGGAAAATTCCTCGTATTGCGCGAACACCAGCGCGAGGTTGCGCGGCCAGCTCGGCGTGCCATCGGCGGCAAACGGTTTGCCGGTGGACGAGCCTTCCAGCACCATGGCCTTGTAGTCGTTGGGCATCGCGGTGGCGGCCGACAGGATGGTCCAGCCGCCCATCGAATGGCCCTCGAGGCCGACGTTGTTCTTGTCGACCATGTCGAGGCTGCGCAGATGCGCGAGGCCGTCCGGTCCGCCAAAACCATTCGCAAACGCCGGCGGGTCGCTGTAGCCGTGGCCGGTCTGATCCATCGCCAGCACCACATAGCCGCGGCGGGCGAATTCGATGGCGAAGCCGTCCTGGGTCTCGCGGGAATTGATGTAGCCGTGCACGGCGAGGATGCCGGGGGCGGGGGTCTGCGCGGTGGCGTTGGGTGGGATGTAGAGCAGGGCACTCATGGTGTTGCCCTTGGCGCCTTTGAACCTGATATCCTGAATCTTGATGCCGCCCGCGGTTTGCGTCAGATGCGCCAGCAATCCGCCGGCCAGCATCAGAACGGCGCCTGCGATTGCCAATGTCCAGCGTGCGCGCATTGAAGTGCCTCCCCATCCCGTGCCGGTCGCGCCGGCTTCGGGTTCGTTTTCATTGTGGTTTGGACTGATAATCGAAAGCCAAGCGAAAGCAACAACCCGTCCGACGCTGCAAAACCATTTCCGGGGAAATCTCGGAGAGCTGAACCAAGCCCATCATTTTGCTTGATAAAATGGCCGGGATGGAGGAACAGGCAGCGGCGGGGATGAGGCGTTGAATCAAAACCTTCAAAGGATGATTCAAGATCTTGAGACGTTGAATCAGAAAGTGAAGTGAGATGTCCGGTTCAGGCACCGACCACACCAAGGCCCCCAGCGAGCTCGACGGCCCCGTCGTCGTTCTGGTCGAGCCGCAGCTCGGCGAGAATATCGGCATGGCCGCGCGCGCCATGGGCAATTTCGGGCTGACGCGGCTGCGCATCGTCAATCCGCGCGATGGCTGGCCGAACGTCCACGCCCGCCGCGCCGCCTCCGGCGCCGATCACATCCTCGACAAGGTCGAGCTGTTCGACACGGTGGAAGCGGCGGTGGCCGACTGCACGCTGCTGTTCGCCACCACCGCGCGCGCCCACGACCAGGCCAAGCCGGTGGTGGCCCCCGAAGCCGCTGCCCAGGAAATTTCCAGGCAGGTCGCCACCGGCGGCACCGTCGCCATCCTGTTTGGCCGCGAGCGCTACGGCCTGCTCAACGAAGAGGTCGCGCTGGCCGATCGCATCATCACCTTCCCGGTCAATCCCGGCTTCGCCTCACTGAACCTCGCCCAGGCCGTGCTGCTGATCGGCTACGAGTGGTTCAAGCTGGCGACCCAGAACGGATTGCCCTTCGCGATGCCGGAGCGCTCCGAGCGCGCCTCGCAGCACCAGATGCAGGCGTTCTTCGACAACCTGGTCCGCGAACTCGACAAGGTCGAGTTTCTCCGTCCGGCGGAGAAGCGCGAGACCATGCTGGTCAACCTGCGCAACATCTTCAGCCGGATGGAGCCGACCAAGCAGGACATGCACACGCTGCACGGCGTGGTGATGGCGATCGCCGAAGGCCGCAAGGGGCCGGCCAAGGGCGGCGTGCTCGATGGCGAACAGGCGACGCGGTTGCGCGCGCTGCTGGCCGAGCACGGCCAGGGCGCGGCGCCCCATGAAAGCGGCACGGTCCGCGGGCTGGCGCGGCTGCTGCGGCGCAATCCCACCGACGCCGAGCGCCTGCTCTGGGAGCAGCTGCGCTCCGACCGCCGCTTCGCCGGCCAGTTCAAGCGGCAGACCCCGGTCGGCCGTCATATTCCGGATTTCGTCTCGTTCGCACAGCGCACTGCCATCGAGCTGATCAATCCCGACGAGACCGATGTGATTGTGAGCGACCGTGCCGTCAGGCAGACTTGGCTCGAGGAGCGCGGCTACCGCGTGGTGGCGATGCGGACCGACGAGGTGACCAGCGATATCGCCGCGGTCTTGCTGCGGCTGGAGACGGCGCTGGCCGGCCACATGCCCGGTCAGGACTAGTTAGAAATGCAGCCGTCATTGCGAGGAGCCTCTTGGCGACGAAGCAATCCAGTTCTTAACTTGTGGCCTTCTGGATTGCTTCGTCGCTGCGCTCCTCGCAATGACGGCTAAAAACAACAGGGAGGCCGACCATGACGATCTCGACAGCCGAAAAGCGCGCGAACTTCCGCAAACTCCACGAGACCGGCTGCTTCGTGCTCCCCAATCCCTGGGATGTCGGCAGCGCGCGGTTCTTGCAGAACCTCGGCTTCAAGGCGCTGGCCTCGACCAGCTCGGGCTATGCCTGGTCGACGGGGCGAGCCGACAACCATGTCAGCTGTGACGACGTGATCGACCACCTGACCACGCTGTGCGCGTCGGTCGACCTGCCGGTCAACGCCGATTTCGAGGCCGGCTTCGCCGACGATCCCGAAGGCGTCGCCGCCAATGTCAGCCGCGCTGTGGCGACCGGCATCGCTGGTCTGTCGATCGAAAACTCCACCGGCAACGCGGAGCAACCGCTCTACGAGGACGCGCTCGCCGTCGCTCGCATCAAGGCTGCCCGCGCCGCGATCGACAAGGTCGATCCCGCGGTGATGCTGGTGGCACGCTGCGAAGGTTTTCTCGTCGGCGAGCGTGATCTGAACAGGACCATCGCCCGCCTCGTCGCCTTCGCCGACGCCGGCGCCGATTGCCTCTATGCGCCGGGCGTCGCCACGGACGAGGAGATCACCACGCTGGTGAAGGCGATCGGCGGAAAGCCACTCAATGTCCTCACCATCAAGACGACCATGACCGTGCAGCATCTCGCAAGCCTCGGCGTCCGCCGCATCAGCGTCGGCGGCGCACTGGCGCGGGTGGCCTGGGCGGGGTTCATGCAGGCCGCGCAGGAGATCGCCGGACAGGGGACGTTCACGGCCTTTGCGCAGGCGGCGAAGGGCGCGGAGCTGAACGGGTTGTTTGCGAAGAAATAGAACTGTCATTCCGGGGCGGGAGCGGCGCCAGCCGCGAGCGAACCCGGAATCCGGAGATGTTCAAAACACTTCGGGTTTCCGGGCCTGCACCATCCGGCTTCGCCGTCTGCTGCATCCCGGAATGACAGTGATAGCGCGCCGGGCGCGTCACCTCGCGAAGGCCGTCTCCGCATTGGCAAAAGCCCGATCATTCTCTCGTTGGATAGCACGCTCCTCAAATACTTGGCAGTCGATGCCATCAGTGATAAGAACAAATCAGGAACAATTCCCATCCCGTTGCTCACATCCCAGAACTGGGATATTGCCATGCGCACGCGTCTTGCCACGGGCGAAAAGCCGCTCGACTGGGTTGGGTCATCGAAGGACGACTTTTGCGCCTTCCCGTTGCCGGTGCAGCGCGACATCGGCAACGCGCTCGGGCTGGCTCAGTTCGGCGGCAAGCATCCGCGCGCCAAGCCATGTAAGGGCGAGGTCCTGGTGTATTCGAGGTGGTCGACGACTTTGACGGCGACACCTACCGGGCGGTCTACACCGTGCGCTTTCGGCACGTGGTTTACGTGTTGCATGCGTTTCAGAAGAAGTCGCCGCGCGGTATCAGGACTGCGCGCAGCGATATCGAACTCATTGCGCGGCGGCTGAAGGTTGCGCGACAGGACGACGAGGCCCGTCATGGCAAGAGCGAGCGTTAGCAAAAGCAATGCAGCCGAGATCACCCGCGGCAGCGGCAACGTGTTCGCGGATCTGGGCTTGCCCGACGCCGAGGAGTTGCAGACCAAGCTCGGGTTGGCTTACGCGCTGAATGCGGTGATCGACCGGGCGAGGCTGAGCCAGCCCGCCGCCGCGGCGCGGCTTGGCCTCAACCAGCCCAAGGTCTCGGCGCTGCGCAACTATAAGCTGGAAGGCTTTTCAGTCGAGCGTCTGATGACCCTGCTCACCACGCTTGATCAGGATGTCGAGATCGTCATCCGCAAGAAACCACGCTCGCGCGCGGCGGCGCGGATCAGCGTGGTGGCGGCGTAAGGCGCATAGGACGCAATAGCGGAGCGTATTGCGCCGTTCCCGATCAAGCCGCAGAATGGCGGATTACGCTTCGCTAATCCGCCCTACGGGCTGACGGGGATTAGAAGAGGGGGCACTTCGAAAGGCTTCGAGCGAACAAGTAATCAACAGCATTTGTTGCAGAGAATTGATTGATTTTTACCAGATCATCGCGGCGGATTAAGCAGCAAGGCGCGGGTGATACCATGGCGATATCTGGTGCCAAAGGAATTACAGTTTGCTCGGGACGGTCCGGCACAATGAATTCGCCTTCTATAGATTGGACCACGCCCCACTGTGAATTATCGATAATCTGGCGAGCGTAGCGCTGAATATGCATCTGAAGCCGTACGCCATTGATATGGCGTGCAGGCATCTCACCGTCGTTACGCGCAAAGACATACCCATTCTTCTCGAGCATTTCCTCCTGATCCAGTGAAAGACCACCGCCGCCATGAATGCCTATCAGTTTAATTGTCCGCGATGATAAAGATCTGCGCCGAGCGCGCATGTACCACAGGGCGTAAAAATCTGAGATAGTGACTGCTTGCTCTTGAGTGACGGCACTGATACCGCGCTCCAGTATAAAATCGGCTAGTGTCTGAAAACGGTCTTCGATTCGTTTAAACATGCCGGTCTCGACACTCTCGTGCCAAGCTCGTTTCGCACAAAAAATATCATCTTCTGGTTTCGCTTCGCGCCCAATGTTTCGGTTCAAATCGGCGAGATAGACAGATCCTGCCTCGTTCGCGAAGCGTTTGATGCTTGCAGACGGGAAAACATGTTGCCGGATGACGAGCCTATGTGGATTTCCCTTCTGAGGCTTGTCGTAGATCGCCCGCGTCATTGATTCATTCGCTCGAAACTGTGTTGACCAAAAACATATCTCATGAAAGCGGTGAGTTTTTATTGAAGGCCGGCTTGGCTTTCATCGAGACAACGCTTGCGAGTCCTTTCTAGCAAGCGTAGCCCGGATGAGTGAAGCGACATCGGTCTTTTTGATGATGCGCCTCCGCATATCGCTGTGCTCATGCGGGCTACTCCATGATATTGTCCCACGACTCGCGGATAAGAGACCTGTAATGGCTGCAAGCGGACCGGGCATCACCGACATAAAATTCCTATTTGCCAAGTCGGGCAACAGGTGCGCGTTTCCTAAGTGCACCGCACCAATGGCGTTCAACGAGACCCTGACGGGCGAAGTTTGCCACATAAAAGGGGTCCGTCCCGGTAGTGCTCGTCACGACCCAAGCCAGTCGGACACCGAACGACACGATTACAAAAATCTCATTCTGATGTGTCCCACTCACCACACCGTTATAGACGATGACGAGGACGCTTACAGCGTAGAATATTTGTTGAAGTTGAAAAGCATCAACGAACAGCGTTCCGAACCCGTTTCTGAGGAGGAAGCGTCCCGCGTAGCACGAGACTTTGTGCTTGTCTCAACTCAAGGACAAAGCGGTGGAATTTCAGCTCAGACCGTCAATGCAACTAATATAACCCTGCAGAGTGCCCCATCCGCCAATCACCTAACACATCAACGACAAATCCAAGCTGTAGAAGTGCTTTGGCAGTCAGTGCGCAATTTGAGCAGTGAATTTTCAATGGTGATTTTCGTCGATAACGTGCTCCTGGCATCTGAGCAGAACGCATACTTTCAATACCGAGAGCACAATCAGATTATGGATTCGGTTAGGGAATACGCCGATATGACCAGGGCGCTTCAAAAAATGAACGCGGCGGGATCGTTAGAAGCGGCATCTAAAGAGCGTCCTTTCGTCAATCATCGTGTTTGGTCGGTGTTTTATGTTCTACAAGCTGTCTACGGTCGCACCGCATTACTTATAACAAACTCATTTAAAGACCGGAAGCTGGTTGACTGGCGAGAGGACAGTGGCTGCGATCAATTGCTTCGAGCCATTCTACCTCCGTCAATCGTTGACCATGCGAAGAGTCAGACTTTCGGTGGTCTACGCTTTGTCATCGACCATCTTGAAAGCCAGTTTCTCGCCGAGGCAGGAATGAACAAGCCATCATAGAATCTCTCAGTCGTCCATGTCGTCCTGCTTGATGCCCTTCATCGCTCGGATATCTGCCACTGCGCGCGCCTACCGCCTCCGCCTTGGCCCCCTCGGCCGCAGCGCCGGATGATCACGCTCCGGCGGCGTATGGGCGTCTTCCAGCAGCGCCATTGCTGCGTCGGGGATGCGGTCGATATTGACGCCGCCGCGGCGCATCTCTTTCAGTGCCTTGCGGATCGCGTCGTCGCGGTCGATCCAGTCCTGCCCGGTGCGCGGCGGCGCATCGATGACGCGGCGCGGGCGGCGGCGGCCCATGGCTTCCAGCCGCGCCATCTTCAGTACCTGCATGGCCTCGATCAACCGGTCGAGATCGACTGAGGGGCTATTCCACAGCTCCTGCACGCAGCGCTCGGCGAGCGCATGCAGCTTCGCCCCGAGCATCCGCAGCTTGAGCCTGCGGCCGGCGCGGGCGGTCGGCACGGTATCGCTGGCAACAGGCGCAAACGGGTGACGCTGCCAGCCGCCGTCGCGGGCCCAGCGCGTGACGATGCCCTTGCTGACGCCGGTCTTCGCCGCGATTTGCGCGTGGCTCAGCGTGGTCTGCTCGATCAGGCGGCGCACCGCGGCGACCGTGGCATTGGTATGCAGCCGCTTCGAGCCCTTGGGGCGGCCGCCCGGAACCGGCGGCGGTCCGTCATAGACCGCAGTCTGCCCCAGCCGCTCCACGGAGGAGTTGATGACGCGAATGTTGGAGGGAAAGAGGGGATAGGGCATAGTGTGGATTATATGCCTATTCGGGGAAATTGCAAGCGAAGCACGGCTGTCATTCCGGGGCGCGAGCGCGTCAGCGGCGAGCGAACCTCAGCCACTCCGATCGGAGTGGCGGGGAACCTCGAGATGGGACGGTGAACAGCTCCGGATTCCGGGCCTGCGTCATCCGGCTTCGCCGTCTGTCGCATCCCGGAATGACAACCCTGGCGCCTCAGCCCACTCTTGTCCGCGCCCCCGCAATCCCCAGCGCCTTCATTCGCGACGACAGCGTCGTCGGCCTGAGATCCAGCAGCTCGGCCGCGCCGCCGGGGCCGAACACCTTGCCGTTGCACGCCGCGAGCGCCGCCAGAATGTTGCTTCGCTCGTGATCGCGCATTTCCGCCGAGGTCATCACCGCCGGCTTGGCGTCGGTCTTCGCGCGGCCTGATGTTGACGCATGATGCGGGCCGGGTGCGTCTGGCAGGTCGATCCGCAGCCGCCCGTTCTGCGCCAGGATCGCGGCGCGCTCGATCACGTTCTGCAGTTCGCGGACATTGCCGGGCCAGTCGTAGCGCGACAGCCGCCGCGCATCGCCTTCCGACAATCGCAGATCGGACTTCAGTTTTTCGCTCATCAGAAAATGCTGCGCCAGCAGCGGGATGTCCTCGCGGCGGTCGCGCAGCGGCACGGATTCGACCGGAAATACGTTGAGCCGGAAATACAGATCTTCGCGAAACCTTCCGCGCTGCACCTCCTGCTTGAGATTGCGGTTGGTGGCAGCGATGACGCGGACATCGACGCTGCGCGTGCGCTCCTCGCCGACGCGTTCGAAATTTCCCTCCTGCAAGACGCGCAGCAGCTTGCCCTGCAGCTCCAGCGGAATTTCGCCGACCTCGTCGAGAAACAGCGTGCCGCCGGAGGCCAGCTCAAACCGGCCGATGCGGTCGCGCACCGCGCCGGTAAAGGCGCCGCGGACATGGCCGAAGAATTCGCTCTCGAACAGTTCACGCGGGATCGCCGCGCAGTTGACGCGGATCAGCGGCCGGTCGCGGCGGCCGGAGGCCTCGTGGATGGCGCGGGCGATCAGTTCCTTGCCGGTGCCGGACTCGCCTGAAATCATCACCGCCGCGGTGGTCGGCGCCACCAGCTTGACCTGACGCAGCGTCTTCTGGATCGCCTCCGACTGCCCGATGATGCCGCGTGGATTGGTCTCGATCCTTATCTCTTCCTGCAGATAGGCGTTTTCCAGCTCAAGCCGCTCGCGCAGGCGATCGACTTCAGCGAGCGCGGCGTGCAGCTTTTCATCGGCCTCGCGGCGCTGGCTGACATCGCGAAACACGATCACCGCGCCGACCACCATGCTGCGGTCGCGGATCGGCGTCGAGGTGTACTCGACCCACACCGGCGAACCGTCCTTGCGCCAGAACACCTCGTTGTCGACGTTGTGCACGGCGCCGTCACGAAACGCCGCATAGATCGGGCAGTCGTGATCGGGATAATGGCTGCCGTCGTGATGGCTGTGATGCACGATCGGATGAATCTCCTTGCCGACGAGTTCGTCCGCGGCCCAGCCCAGCATGCGTTCGGCGGCGGGATTGACGAAGGTGGTCTTGCCCTCGGCATTGACGCCATAGATGCCTTCGCCGGCGGCGCGCAGGATCAGCTGGTTCTCGCGCTCGATGTCCTGGAACACCCGCTCGACGCGTTGCCAGGCGGCGATGCCGCCGCGCATGTGGTCTTCGGCGGCGGCATCGACATGGCGGCGGCGGCGCTGCTCGAGATCGCTCATGGTCAGCAGCAGCAAGGAGCGCTCGCCCTGCGGCACCAGCGAGCCCGCATATTCCAGCCGCAGCGCTTGCCCCGTCGCATGGCGCGGCGTCAGCGTATTGGTCCAGTACGCGCCCTTGGCGAGCACGGCTTGCGTGAACACGATCAGCGCCGGCAATTGCCCTTCATGCAGCGCGCTGATCTTGGTCAGCCGCAGCAGCGCGCGGTCATAGCCGAGCAGGGCGCAGGCGGCCGGATTGGCATCGACGATCTGGTCGGCGTGGGGATCGAGCAGCAGCGTCGGCTCGACCGCGTAGTCGAAGGTGACGGTGCGCAGGTCGGCATCGAGGATCGTGGCGGCAAGCGTATGCGACGAGAAATCCATCACGCAGAACTCCGAGAATTCGTAATTCAATTACGAATTTTCGTGTATCACGATTTTTCGTAGTTTCCAACTAATGGCCGAAACGCCTGCGGCGATTGGGCATTTCCGCTGCTTCGCGGCTGGCACACTCCTTGCGTAACCATTGGCAACGCCACGCAGGAGGTCACATGTCCACGTTCGACAATCCATTCGATCCCGCCCGTCGTCTGCGCTCCGGCTGCTCTTGCGGCCAGCATGCCAGCGCCAGCGAGCATGACGCCAGCCTGCAGCCGGCGATGCAATGCGTTGCCCCCGAGAGCGAGGCGCAGCGCTATGAGGGTGTGGTGGCCTCCGCGGTGATGCGCGCGGTGTTTCCCAAGGAAGTCGCGCGGCGCGCGTTCCTGAAATCGGTCGGTGCGTCCTCGGCGCTCGCCGTGCTGTCGCAGTTCTTCCCGATCAAGACGGCCACCGAGGTGTTCGCGCAGGGCGTCGGCAAACTCGAAAAGACCGATCTCAAGGTCGGTTTCATTCCGATCACCTGCGCGACGCCGATCATCATGGCGCATCCGCTTGGCTTCTACACCAAGCAGGGCCTCAACGTGGACGTGGTGAAGACCGCCGGCTGGGCCGTCATTCGCGACAAGGCGATCAACAAGGAATATGACGCCGCGCACATGCTGGCGCCGATGCCGATCGCGATCTCGCTGGGGCTGGGATCGACGCCGATTCCGTTCACGGTGCCGGCGATCGAGAACATCAACGGCCAGGGCATCACGCTGGCCATGAAGCACAAGGACAAGCGCGACCCGAAGGACTGGAAGGGCTTCAAGCTCGCGATTCCCTTCGACTATTCGATGCACAACTACCTGCTGCGCTATTATCTCGCCGAGCACGGCATCGATCCCGACACCGACGTGCAGCTGCGCTCGGTGCCGCCGCCGGAAATGGTCGCCAATCTGCGCGCCGACAACATCGACGGCTTTCTCGCGCCGGACAACATCTGCCAGCGCGCGATCTATGACGGCGTCGGCTTCATGCACATCCTGTCGAAGGAAATCTGGGACGGCCATCCGTGCTGCAGCTTCGCCGCCAGCAAGGAATTCATCACCACCTCGCCGAACTCGTTCGCCGCGCTGACCCGCGCCATCGTCGATGCCACTGCGTATGCGTCGAAGGCGGAGAACCGCAAGTCGATCGCCGAGGCCATTGCGCCCGCGAACTATCTCAACGCGCCGCCGGTAGTGCTGGAGCAGGCGCTGACCGGTACCTATGCGGACGGCCTCGGCAACATCAAGACCGATGCCAAGCGCGTCGATTTCGATCCGTTCCCGTGGCAGTCCTTCGCGGTGTGGATGATGACGCAGATGCAGCGCTGGGGCCAGATCAAGGGCGACGTCGACTACAAGGGCGTGGCCGAGCAGATCTATCTCGCCGCCGACACCGCCAAGGTGATGAAGGAGATGGGCCTGACGCCGCCGGCCTCGTCGTACAAATCCTTCCAGGTGATGGGCAAAACCTTCGATCCCGCCAAGCCCGCGGAATATCTCGCCAGCTTCAAGATCAAGAAGGCGACGTAATGAACAGCCTCGTGTCCCGGACGCGATGCGGCACAGCGCACGACGTGCGATGTGCTGCTTCGCAGATCCGGGACCCATTCCTGCATCGCGCAACGCGTGGGTCCCGGGTCTGCGGCGCACCACGTCGCTGCGCGACGTACTGCACCGCGCCCGGGACACGGACCGCAACGCCATGACCAAATCCCTCCGCTTCCGCGCCGCGGTCGTCTCGATCGCGATCCTTTGCGCTTTCATCGGCACCTGGCACCTCGCCACGCGCGGCACCGGCAGCGTCGCTGCGATGACGCCGGAATACGCCAAGCTGATGGGGCTGACCGCGACCGCCGGCAAATCCGCGATGCCGGGCCCGCTCGATGTCGGCGCGAAATTGTGGGAGCACCTGAAGCGGCCGTTCTACGACAACGGCCCCAACGACAAGGGCCTCGGCATCCAGCTCGCCTATTCGATCGGCCGCGTCGGCCTCGGCTATCTCCTGGCGGTGGCGATCGCGATTCCGTTGGGCTTCCTGATCGGCATGTCGCCGCTGATGAACAAGGCGCTCGATCCCTTCATCCAGGTGCTGAAGCCGATCTCGCCGCTGGCCTGGATGCCGCTGGCGCTCTACACCATCAAGGATTCCGGCCTGTCGGCGATCTTCGTGATCTTCATCTGCTCGATCTGGCCGATGCTGCTCAACACCGCCTTCGGCGTCGCCGCCGTGCGCAAGGAATGGATCAACGTCGCCCGCACGCTGGAAGTCGGCACGCTCCGCCGCGCTTTCACCGTGATCCTGCCGGCCGCTGCGCCCACCATCCTCACCGGCATGCGGATCTCGATCGGCATCGCGTGGCTCGTCATCGTCGCCGCCGAGATGCTCGTTGGCGGGACGGGGATCGGTTACTTCGTCTGGAACGAATGGAATAATTTATCGATCACCAATGTGATCATTGCGATTTTGCTGATCGGGGTGGTCGGCATGTTGCTCGATCAGGTGCTCGCCCGCTTCACCCGCATGGTTACGTTCCCGGAGTGATGCGCATGAAAAATTTCACAGGCGTCACCACACCTTCACCTCTCCCCGCTTGCGGGGAGAGGTCGGACTGCGCGCGTCAGCGTGCGGTCCGGGTGAGGGGGCGTTGCAACGTCCCGAGCCTATCGAACCGCCCCCTCACCCCAACCCTCTCCCCGCAAGCGGGGCGAGGGGGTGCGCTGCCGTCGTGGAAGTGTTGAGCATGAGTTCGAACAAGTTCATTTCCATCGAGGGCATCGCCAAGCGCTATCCCGGGGCGGGTGGCGGCGAGATCGCGGTGTTCGAGAATCTGTGGCTGTCGCTGCCGCGGGGCGAGTTCGGCTGCGTCATCGGCCATTCCGGATGCGGCAAGACGACCGTGCTCAACATCCTCGCCGGGCTCGACGCGCCGAGCGCCGGCACCGTGATCGTCGACGGCCAGGAGATCCAGGGCACCAGCCTCGACCGCGCGGTGATCTTCCAGAGCCACGCGCTGCTGCCGTGGCGCACGGTGATGGGCAACGTCGCTTATGCCGTGAGCTCGAAATGGCGCACATGGGACAAGGCCAAAGTGAAGGCCCACGCGCAGACCTTCATCGATCTGGTCGGCCTCACCGGCTCCGAGCACAAGCGGCCGTCGGAGCTGTCCGGCGGCATGAAGCAGCGCGTCGGCATTGCGCGCGCGCTGTCGATCACGCCGAAGATCATGCTGATGGACGAGCCGTTTTCGGCGCTGGACGCACTCACCCGCGGCACCCTGCAGGACGAGGTGCGCCGCGTCTGTCTCGACACCGGCCAGACCACCTTCATGATCACCCACGACGTCGACGAGGCGATGTATCTCGCCGACAAGATCTTCCTGATGACCAACGGACCCGGCGCGGTGCTCGCCGAGGTGGTGGAAAATCCGCTGCCGAAGGATCGCACCCGCGTCGATCTGCACCGCCATCCGCAATATTACGCGCTGCGCAACCACATCATCGATTTCCTGGTGACGCGCAGCAAGACGTTCACCAGCACCACGCCGAACTTTGACCCGCGCAACGTGCCGCTGGTGCGCCCGCTGCTCGCCGAGCCGGTGCTGGTGGCGACGCAGCCTGCGCAAAGTGCCGCGCGCTAGACATTTCATCGATTCACACAGGAGCAAAAAAAATGATTAGATCCGACCTCACCGAAAAGCTGCTCGACATCAAGCGCGACAACGAATGGAGCTGGAAGTACATCTGCGAAAAGATCGGCGGCCATTCGGAAGTGCTGATCGTCGGCGCGATTCTCGGCAACATGAAGCTGACAAAACCGCAGGCCGCCGCGGCCGGCGAATTGTTCGGCCTGAGCAAGAGCGAGATCGCGATGCTCAACGAGATCCCGATGCGCGGCGTGGACACGCCGATGCCGCCGACCGATCCCTTGATCTATCGCTTCTACGAGATGGTGCTGGTCAACGGCCCGGCGTGGAAGGCACTGATCGAGGAAGAGTTCGGCGACGGCATCATGTCGGCGATCGACTTCGACATGGCGATGGTCCGCGTCGCCAATCCGAAGGGCGACCGCGTCCAGATCACCATGTCCGGCAAGTTCCTGCCGTACAAATATTACGGCGCCACCGGCAACAACCAGGAATACGGCTTCAAGGAAGAGTGAGGCCGATCCGCTTGTCGTCCCGGCTCGGCGCGCACGAAGTGCGCGCGCCGAGCCGGGACCCATAGCCGCTGTCGTCTCGATGGAGCGAAGGCCTCTCCGCCGTGCCGCCACGAATCTGCACGGCGTATGGGTTCCGGCGGGAGCCTGTCATCGGACGGCGCTTTGCGCCGATCCGGTGGCCGGGATGACGGCTGAGAGGCCTTCGCCTTACGTCCCCGCTTTCTCCGCCCGCCCTGCGCCATCGGCTCGTTCATCCCTGCGGATTTGCCGATCGCTGAGGCCTGTCCTCCCGGTCGCGCTGCCGGCGATAAAACTCCTGACCGAGGAGAAATTCGGCGATGGCACTATGCCGGCCATCGACTGCGACATGACCATGGACCGGCAGCACGCAGGGCGAATTAGCGAAACGTAATCGGCCAATCCCGAGACAACGTGGCGAAGGGTACGCCTTCGGCTAATCCGCCTTACGGGCTGGACTGCCTTTTGCCTCTTCCAATGACCTCTGCCGAGCCCTCTCTGTGATTATCTCGCGGTCGGGTAGGGTGGCCATGTGCTTTTTGACAAAAGACAGAGCTGCTTCGTTCCTACCCCATACAAACTGACGGGCTTGCGCCACGACCCGTTCGTTTATCTTGCGGACAATATCGGAGTGGTTTGCCCGCTTGATGTCCTGAAGGTATGCGTCGTCATTCGAAGCAATGAACAGGTCTTTGGGACCGATGGGGATCAGAATGTATGCTTCCTTATCCTGAAGCTTGAGCGGCATGTCGATCGGCCGATCGGATGTGAGCAGATCAAATCTGGAATGTTTTAAATAGATGCGCGTCCACTTCATCTTTGCGACTGCGTTGCCAACAACCTCGCTGTTCATGATGATCTGCATGAAGTTAGAAGCAGCCATAGCGGCAGCGTAGGGGTCAGTTTTCTGAAGGAATTCATCGTAGGTTTCTGGGTCGTCAGGCTTTCTGGATTTCGTATAATCCTCCCGAAGATGTTTGACGCCTTCTTCCCAGACAGACCTGAAATGAAGCTTGATGATGTTGACCGACTCCGGGTTTCTGAAGAGCAGGGATAGGATGAAGCGTATCCAGCCGTCTCTTTCCCTGATCGGCCAGGCGTCCGTAAAGCCAGCTTTCAAGAGTCTCAGCGCGTCGGCCGCATGTCCGTCCACCATGCTCATGAATTTCAGCTCCATGTGCTGGGAGACCTCCTGAGGTACGCCGTCAATCTTATAGAGATCCTTGAGATAGCCGGTGCCGTCCGGTGCTTTCGAGTGAACGACAACTTTCCCGCCGTGGACTTTGCGCATTTCGCAAAGAAAGCCGTTCGTCGCCCATTGGCGGAGATAGAATACGGGAATGTAGTGATGCTTCCGAGGGTCGTTCACCTGCGAATCACTTCATTAGTACCGGATCGATGTCGTCGAAACGTATACGGACGTACATTTCGATGTACATTTAGGTTCATCGAAGTGGCTGTTGGAATTGCGTATTCGCAATGGAAAATTGCAAAAATCAGATGTGGGACCGCAATTGTAAAGATTTTGGTCTGAGCTGGGCCTAAATCTGTACCGGACTCAGTTTGCCCTCTTGCCAACCCCCGCGGGATTCAGCCTAATAACTCAATCGCCCCGAAAGAACAGCTCTTCAAGATTTTAAATGGAGAGCTATGTCATGCGCGAACCTACCAAGTTTGAAGTTAAGTTTCTCGGCCTGAGCGTTTCCGCCGAAGGAGTCGTCGGCATCGTGGCCGCTGTTGCGGTAGTCTTTGGGGCCTTCTATTTTGTGGCGCGCTAGATGGAAGAGCCGCCCCCCCTGCAAATCGCGGTCGGGGACGAAATGTTCTACCTCCGGGGACGCATCATCACGTTTTATGTGCAGACGAGGCCGCAGAATGGCGGATCACGCTTCGCTAATCCGCCAAACGGGCTAACCCCAGTTGCGATTCACGGTGGGCTCAACGCTGGCCGAGCTGCGCAATGGCCAGGTAGGTGTCTTCGCTGAAGCCGGTGCTGGTTCCCTGCAGGATGGTGAGCGCCGATGAGGACGTCTGGCTGTTCTTCAGGTCATACATCACGGAGAAGCGGCTCAGCAGCTTGCCGAGCTTCGCCGGGTCCGTGAGATCGTTCAGATCGAGATATTTCTCCACCACCTTGGCCTGCTGGTCGACGTCCATGGCGCTGAACGTGTCGGGCAGGCCATAGGTGGTGCGGAACACCTCTGCGAGCGCCTTGTCGGCCAGGATGTCATAGGCGGACGTAATGCCGCCGGCCATGCGCTGGAAATACAGCGCCAGACGCACGCCCGGATTGGCATCACCCTGCTGCGCTTCCAGGGTCTGCTGCAGATAGTTGTTCTGCGTTGCCAGAAGCTGGTCGCGTTTCTGCGGCCCGAACGTCGCCAGACGGGCGACGTCGCCCGCGCTGTCGAAATTGAACGAGGCGGCGATCTCGGCAAAGCGGTGATCGCTCTCGGTGTTGGCGAAGCTGTTCGGGTCGCCCAGATCCGAGCTGAAGATCTTCTTGAGATAGTCGGTGCTGACCTTGTCGGGCTGCAGGCCCTTGGCCACCAGGACGATATCGACCATGCGCTTGTCGGCGAGCAGTTCGGAAACGCTGCCGATCTGCGCGATCGTGTTCTGGTAGTACACCGCATCCTTCTCGGCCGCGGCGCGCAGCGCGGTGGCGTCCGTTTCGCTGGCAAATTTCGTTTTTGCAACGATGTAGTCCCTGGCCGTCTGGATCACCTCGGTCTGGTCCTGGGCCACCAGCGGCGTCATCAGGTTGCCCTTGGCATCGAAGTTGAAGGCGCGGGCCAGCTGCACGTAGCGGTCGTCCTTGAGCGTATAGACGTAGCTCTTCGGGTCGCTCGGGTCGCTCTTCAGCACGGCCTTGATCACCGCCGGGGAGACCTTGTCGGGATCGAGACCGACGGATTTCAGCGCGTAATTATACGCATTCGGCGTCGATACGAAGGCGTCGACCGACTTCACGCTGGCAATGCTGGCCCTGAACAGTCTGGCCAGCAGCGCCTCGTTGTCGTCGTCCGCCGCGAGATAGGCGGCCCCCTGGCTGTTGACGAAGCGCTCGTTGGTGCTGGTGCGGTTGGCATCGGTCTGCGCGGCCGTGCCGGGCGGCAGCGTGCCGTCGGGCGAGAACTGGAAGGCCCGGGCGAGATCGAGATACTTGCCGATCTCGGTGATGGCGTCGTTGTAGCTGATGATATTGCCGGCGTTATACGCCACAAGGCGGTTTTCCATCGCGATCTTTGCTCTGAGATCGCTCATATTGGCGCCGGGTTGCGATAGTTGCGCCCTGTAGCTGTCTATCTTCGCGCCGGAGTCGGCGACAGCCGCCCGAGCCTTGTCGATCTTGTCGTTGATGCCGTCCAGTTGCGATACCCAGACCGTGTTGACGTAGCTGTTGGGGTCGGCGGGATCGCTGCTCATGACGTTCTTGATGGTGTCGCGCGACCACTGGCTGTCGTCGATGCCGAACGCCGAAAACACATAGTCGCGAAGCTGGTCGTTGTTGAGCAGGTCGTCGACGCTTTTGACGCTGCCGATGGCCAGATTGTAGATGCGCGAGGCGTCGTCCACGGCCTCGACCTGGCGCTTCACGCTCGCGGTGTACAGGCCGATCATCTCGTCGGTCTGGCTGCCCGATTGCGCCACGGACGTGTCGGCAGCGTTGAAGGAAAACGCCGCGGCGAAGTCGCGATAGCGCTTGTCGCTCAGCCGGTTGGCGAAGCTGCTGGCGTCGGTGAGGTCGCTCTCCAGCACCTTTTTCATGAACGCCTTGGCGTAGGCCATGTCCTCCAGCCCATAGGCCTTCATGGCGTATTGATAGAGACGGTAGTCGCCGAGCAGGTCGTCGGCGGTCTTCACCTTGCCGATGTTGTCCTTGTAGTAGGCGGCATTGCGCGTCACGTCGGCCTGCTGCGCCACGCGCGTCAGGGACTGGGTGAGGTTGCTCACGACAGAATTGTAATTGAGATAGGTTGACACCATGGGAACGTTCTCTCGGCCGGTTGCCCCATGGTGCCCGCTCTGGGTTGCGTGAAGCTGGACGGATTCGGGATCGTTGCAGCCCGTGGGGCGGGTTACGGCGCGTTGCGCCTAACCCCCTACGGGCTGATGGTGTCACCGCTGCCTGGACATCAATCCGGAAACTCATCGTTTCCATGCGGCCCCTGTTCCCGTTCAAATTCAGCCCTAGATAGGTGCACAGCAAACCCATCCTTGAGCACCATTCCCCATGAAAAACATCGGCTTCCTCTCTTTCGGTCACTGGACCCCGTCGCCGCAGTCGCAGGTGCGGACGGCGTCCGACGCGCTGCTGCAATCGATCGATCTGGCCGTCGCGGCCGAAGAACTCGGCGCCGACGGGGCCTATTTCCGGGTGCATCATTTCGCCCGCCAGCTGGCCTCGCCGTTTCCGCTTTTGGCGGCGGTCGGCGCGCGCACGAAGCGCATCGAGATCGGCACCGCGGTGATCGACATGCGCTACGAGAACCCGCTCTACATGGCGGAGGACGCCGGCTCCGCCGACCTCATTGCCGGCGGCCGTCTGCAGCTCGGCATCTCCAGAGGCTCGCCCGAGCAGGTGATCGACGGCTTTCGCTATTTCGGTTACGTGCCAACCGAGGGCATGACCGACGCCGACATGGCGCGGCGCCACACCGAGGTCTTTCTCGACGTGCTTGATGGCAAGGGCTTTGCCAAGCCGAATCCGAACCCGATGTTTCCGAACCCGTCCGGCCTGCTGCGCCTCGAGCCGCATTCGGCGGGCCTGCGCGAGCGCATCTGGTGGGGCGCCAGCACCAATGCGACGGCGGAATGGGCGGCCAAACTGGGAATGAACCTGCAGAGCTCGACGCTCAAGATCGACGAGAGCGGCAAGCCGTTTCACGTCCAGCAGGCCGAGCAGATCCGGCTCTACAAGGCGGCGTGGACGGCGGCCGGGCACACGCGCACGCCGCGCGTGTCGGTCAGCCGCAGCATCATCGCGCTGATGGACGACCGCGACCGGATGTATTTCGGCCGCGACGGCGAGAGCAATGACCAGGTCGGCTTTCTCGGCGGCAGCGAGCGCGCCATCTTCGGCCGCAGCTTTGCGGCGGAGCCGGACGTTCTGATCGCGCAGCTGAAGGACGACGAAGCCATTGCCGAGGCGGATACGCTGTTGCTGACCGTGCCCAATCAACTCGGCGTCGATTACAACGCCCATGTGATCGAGGCGATCCTGAAACACGTCGCGCCGGGATTGGGGTGGCGGTAGCACCACACACACTGTCATTCCGGGGCGCGCGCGTTCTTGCGCGTGTGAACCCGGAATCCCGACGTGTTTAGTCACTTCGGAATTCCGGGTTCGTGCCGCGTTCGCCTGCGGCGCCGCGTCCCGCCCTCAGGCACACCAATTGGTGTGCCGGGGAATGACGAGGTGTGTGAGGCGCGGGCACTGGCGCGCCTAGCGCCCCCGCGATCCCCTCGGCCGCAGCGCCGGGTGATCCTCCGGCGGCGTGCAATGCTCGCGATGAGCTGTTCGCCAGCCGCTACTTCTCGAAGCCGACTTTCCTGATCAGGGCGGTGGCCGCCTTCTGGTTCGCTGCGATCTGGTCGATCGGCAATGGATCGATCGGGAATGATCCCATCGCTGCGACGAGCGGGTGGCTCTCGGCCTCTGCGGTGACGGGATATTCAAGCTCTGCGGCGGCATAGAGTTTCTGCGCCGCCGGCGTCACCAGAAATTCGAGAAATTTGAGCGCTGCGTCGCGATGCGGCGCGTTCTTTGCCAGAGCAGCACCGGTGAGATTCACATGGGCGCCGCCGGTCTCGAACGCCGTCGGCACGGTCTTCACCTTGCGTGCCCATCCCACCCGTTCCGGGCCCTCGCGGCCATCGCGCAACTGCGCCAGCGCCACGGTGTTGGCGATGCCGATCTCGCAGCTGCCCTGCGCGATCTCCCGGATCACGTCATTGTCCTTGCCCTCGGGCGGATGCGCAAGATTGGCTTTCACGCCCTTCAGCCATGTCTCAGTGGCGTCTGCGCCATGATGCAGCAGATAGGCCGCAATCAGCGCGACATTGTTCTGGTGCAGTGGCGAGCGCATGCAGAGCTTGCCGCGCCATTGGGGATCGGCGAGGTCCTCGTAGCGGATCGCGCCCAGCGTCGCGTCGGCGCGCGTCACCGCCACTCTTGGCCGGATCGACAGGCTAATCCATTCCGCGCCACGCAGTGGAGGCGGGATGGCCTTGTCGAGCACGGGCGATGCGATCACTTGCGTGAGCCCATTCGCTGCGAATTGCGAAGTCTTGTCGAGACCGATCGTCATCAAGACGTCGGCGGGGGAGGCGTCTCCCTCCGCCGCGAGGCGCTTGACGAGATTATCCTCGATATGGACGAGCTTGACCTTGATTCCGGTCGCCGCCGTGAACGCCGCGATGACCGGCTCGACCAGCGGTGGCTCGCGTGTCGAGTAGAGGTTGATCTCCTCGGCATGGCCCACGGCGACGCCGAAGAGGAGAGGTAACGACGCCATCGCCAGTCCGAAGATCCAGCCGCTGCGTCGTCGCCATGTTTGCATGGCCAACCTCAGAACTTCACCGTTGCGGCGAGCGAGAACCGCCGCGCATCGCCGATGGCAACGTTCAGGTTGTTGACCGCCGAAGGATAGTACACCTTGTTGAACAGGTTCTTGACGTTGAACTGATAGATCACCGGCAAGTTCTGGTACTTCGTCTCGTAGGTCGCGAACGTATCGGCGACGGCGTAGGACGGCAGCACGAACGTATTCAGGGCATCGCCCGGACGATCGCCGACATAGTGGCCGCCGGCACCGACCCGCAAACGACCGGGCAGCAGCGTGCCGAAGTCATACACCAGGTACAGTGACGCGGTGTTCAGGGCGACATTCTGAAGCTGCTTGCCCAGATACACGGGGTCTTCGGTCACGCGCGCATCGGTGTAGCCATAGCTGCCGATCATGCTCCAGCTGTCGCTGAGCCTGCCGGTTACGTCGAGTTCTATGCCGCGTGAGCGGACCTTGCCGGCGGCGGTGGCTTCCGTGATTCCCGTGGAGTTGTTCAGCTGAGCAACGAGAACGTTCTTCTTTTCGATGTCGTAGAAAGCGAGCGTGCCGGAAATCCGCTTGTTGTCGTATTTGAGGCCGGTCTCCCATTGCGTGCCCTCCTCAGGCTGGACGCCGGAGGTGATCACGTAGTCCGGATTGGTGGACGAGAAGTTGGCGATCGTCGAGGTCGGCTTCAGTGACTGGGTGTAGCTGACATAGGTCGAGAGTTCGTCGGTGATCTTGTAGATCACGCCGCCGAGGGGCAGCACCTTGTTGCCGCTGAGGTTCGTGTTGGTATCGAACGGTCGGCCCTTGCCCGCGAGTTGAGCGTAGTCGATGAAGCGCACGCCGCCAACGAGCGCGAGCTTGTTGGTGAGATGCAGCGTGTCCTGGAAGAACAGTCCCTGGGTGCCGAGCTTGTCGGTCTGCTCGCTGTCGCTGGCCGAGATCGTTGTGCCTGGCAGGGACCGTCCATAGAGCGGGTTGTAGACGTTGAAAGTCCCGACCGTCTGCCGTTCGAGATCCTTGCGGTAGATCACGCGATACTGGGCGTCACCACCGAACAGGATGTCGTTTTTCAGGTCGCCGAGCCAGACGCTGCCCTGCAGATATGCGGTGCCATAGCTCTCTTGCGTCAGCGCGCCGTAGGTGCCGTCATTGCTGCGCGTCGTGACGCCCGTGACCGGGTTGACCGCCGTGTTGCGCAACTGGGCCGCATTGTAGGTTTCAGCGTTGTAGCTGTAGCCCGCATAGATCTTCCAGTCCTCGTTGATCTTTTGCTCGACCGAACCCTGGATGAGGTCGGACGTGCCCCACATGCTGTTATAGGGTTCGTCGATGCGGCGCGTCGCTGGAATCGCGAGCGGCGTATTTGTGCGGGTATCGAGCGCGGTGCCGCGATCGAACGGCGAGTAAAAATCGCGATGCTCATAGTTGAGCTGAACCGTGGTGTTGTCGCCGTACCAGGCCAGCGACGGCGCAAACAGCGTCTCGTGATGCGTGCCGAAATTGCGCCAGTAGTCTTCGTTGACGCCATAGGCGATGAAGCGATAGGCGAGGCCGTCCTTGCCGATCGGGCCGGTGATATCGAAGGTCGCATCGCCGCCGGCGCGCGAGCCATAGGTCGAGCCGAGCACCGTGACGGAGCCGTGCTGATACAGCTCCGGCCGCTTGCTGATGGTGTTGACGATGCCGCCGGGATCGATGATGCCGTACAGCAGCGATGCCGGTCCCTTCAGCACTTCGACGCTCTCGACGGCGGCATTGAGCGCACGGCCCTGCACCAGTGGCATGCCGTTGCGCATGATCGAGCCGTCGCGGTTGTCGCCGAAGCCGCGGCGCATGACGGCGTCCTGGGTGCCGGCCAGCGTATTGGTCTGGGTGATGCCGCTGATATTGACGAGGGCGTCGTCGAGATTGCGCGGCAGCTGATCCTTGATCACCTGCTCGGGTACGACGTTGACCGTCTGCGATGTATCGAGCGCCGAGGTGGCGCCGCGCAGCGTGGTCGAATTCGGCATCGCGCGATAGCCGAGGATCTGTTCGTATTTTGCAGCCGCAGCAGCAATGGCGCGCTCGGTTGGCGTCGGTGCTGCGGGCGCGGGATTGCGGTTCTGCCGGCGGGCTGCGGCGGCTTGCGTCCGTCGTGCCGGTGTGCCGGCAGCGCGGGCAGGCTTGGCGCGTTGCGTCGGCGCGTCGACCGTCACGGCCGGCAACGGGACACCCGATTGCGCGCGCGCGATCGTCGTGCCGACGGACAGATCACCAAGTAACAAGATTGCCGTGCCTATCAGCAAATGCGCCCGGCGGCTGTTGAACGGATGGCGAAGGCCGGCGAGCTGGGCATCTGCATTGGTCGTCACGTCGTTTCACTTCCACGTTGGAGATCGATCTCACGTGGGCGCGTCTAACAGTCGTGATCGATGAAAAGAACGCAGTCGCAGTTGAAAAGTGCAGTTCTGGAATTGAATAGCTCTAAGAATGCTTTCGTCGGCGCAGTTTGCTAGCGACTGCGCCACCGCATGCATTCAAGAGCGGCAACTTCAGCAAATCGAATGATGAGAGTTATTCTAAATCCGCTCGTTAACCGTGATCGACGTGAAGAAGGAGCGAGCGCGCTTTGTTGCCTTGCTTTGCTAACGCCAATCCGCCAGCGGAATATCAGATTGCAGGGAAGACGCCGGCGCGTACTCGCAACCGTCATTGCGAGGAGCCCTTGCGACGAAGCAATCCAGTCTTCGCTTGCAGCCATCTGGTTTGCTTCGCGAAGCCCGTCATCGGGCGGCGCTTCGCGCCGACCCGTTGGCTCGCAACGACGGGGAGGGGCCTGCGCCTTACGTCCCCGCCTTCACCTGCAGGACCGCCTCCGCCATCAACTCGTCCATCTTGGCGCGAATCGCCGGCTCGGCGATCGCCACGCCCCTGGCGGCGAGGTCGGTCGTGACCTTGCGCACCACATTGCCGGCTTCCTCGAAGTCGGCAGCGACCACTTCCTTGGCATAGGACGCGGCGGCGTCGCCGGTGAGACCGAGCTGTTCGGCGGTCCACAGGCCCAGCAGCTTGTTGCGGCGGGCCTCGGCCTTGAACTTCAGCTCCTCGTCGAGCGCGTATTTCTTCTCAAAGCCTTCTTCGCGCTTGTCGAATGTTGACATGGTTAAATCCCGGCCTGACGTCTGGAAGGTGATGGATTCCGGCATTGCGGATGCCGTTCTGGACCTTAGATAGAGAGCGGAGAAGGCCGAAACAACGGACGCAAGGTCGCAGGGCGAGGGTAAAACCCGGTGGGAACTGCCTCAATCGATTGTACTGGCGGGACCGATCGGCTAGGTTGCCAGCAGGTTCGGTTCTTGTTCTGTTTCCCGTTCCTGGCCGTCACGGCAGCTCCGTCGTGGGTCGATCCTGTCACTCGGAGCACACCAATTCCATGGATTTCAACAACACACGGTACATCCCTATGAGCCGTCGACGTCGCATTTATGAAGGCAAGGGCAAGGTCCTGTATGAAGGGCCGGAGCCTGGAACGCTGATCCAGCACTTCAAGGACGATGCGACCGCGTTCAATGCCAAGAAGCATCAGGTGATCGAGGGCAAGGGCGTCCTCAACAACCGGATCTCGGAATACCTGTTCCAGCATCTGAACGACATCGGCGTGCCGACCCATTTCATCCGCCGGCTCAACATGCGCGAACAACTGATTCGCGAAGTCGAGATCGTGCCGCTGGAAGTGGTGGTGCGGAACGTGGCGGCGGGATCGCTGTCGCAGCGCCTCGGCATCGAGGAAGGTACCCAGCTGCCGCGTTCGATCATCGAGTTCTATTACAAGAACGACCAGCTCAACGACCCCATGGTTTCGGAAGAGCACATCACCGCGTTCGGCTGGGCGACGCCGCAGGAAATCGACGACATCATGGCGCTGGCGATCCGCGTCAACGACTTCCTCACCGGGCTGTTTCTCGGCATCGGCATCCGCCTCGTCGATTTCAAGATGGAATGCGGCCGGCTGTTCGAGAACGACATGATGCGGATCATCGTCGCCGACGAGATCTCGCCGGATTCATGCCGGCTGTGGGACATCAAGTCGAACGAGAAGCTCGACAAGGACCGTTTCCGCCGGGATCTCGGTGGCGTGCTGGAAGCCTATACCGAAGTCGCCAAGCGGCTCGGCATTCTGGCGGAAAACGAGCGCCCGATGGGCACCGGTCCCGTACTGGTCAAGAGCTGACCGCCTTCGGCGGTCATTCCGGGGCGTGCGCCTTGGCGCACGAACCCGGAATCTGGAAGTAGCTAAACACAACGAGATTCCGGGTTCGGTCGCGCAAGGGCGCGCCCGCCCGGAATGACGGAGTCAAAATGAAAGCGCGCGTCACCGTTACACTGAAAACCGGCATCCTGGATCCGCAGGGCAAGGCCATCGAGGGCGCGCTGAAGTCGCTCGGCGTCGATGGCATCGCCAGCGTGCGGCAGGGCAAGGTGTTCGATATCGAGATCCCCGGCGCCGACAAGGCCAAGGCCGAAGCGGCGTTGAAGGACGCCGCCGACAAGCTCTTGGCGAATACGGTGATCGAGAATTACCGGGTCGAGATCGTCTGATATCCGACCACAGTTCACGCATGAAAACCACCGGCCAACTGGCCGGTGGTTTTGTTTGAGGCATTGCCACAACGTCATTGCGAGCCAACGGGTCGGCGCAAAGCGCCGTCCGATGACAGGCTCCGCGAAGCAATCCGGAAACTGCAAGGCGCAGGCTGGATTGCTTCGTCGCAAGCGCTCCTCGCAATGACGAACGACGGCTCGTTCTCAGGTCAGCGTGAATTCCAGATCGCCGAGCTTGTCGATGCTGGAGACGATCTTGTCGCCGGCCTTCAGCCAGACGCGCTTCTCCGGCGGATAGCCGAGGATGACGCCTTCGGGCGTGCCGGTGAAGATCAGGTCGCCGGGCTCCAGCGTCATGTAGCGCGAGGCGAAGGAGACGATCTGCTTGACGCCGAAGATCATGTCCTTGGTATTGGCGGACTGCCGTTGTTCGCCATTCACCGTGGTCTTCAGATTGAGGTTTTCCGGATCGACCTGATCCGCCGTCACCAGCCACGGGCCGATCGGGCCCCAGCCGTCACCGGTCTTGCCGAGCATCCATTGGCCGGAGCGCATCTGCTGGTCGCGCTCGGAGAAATCCTGCCCGGTGCAATAGCCGAACACGCAGCCGAGCGCGTCGGCTTCGCTGACATTGCGGGCGGTCTTGCCGATTACCGCCACCAGCTCGGTTTCATAATCGAAATTCTTGCCGGGCTCCTTGGAGACCGCGATGGTGCCGCCGTGGCTGTTCAGCGCCGAGTTGTACTTGTTGAACAGGATCGGCTCTTTCGGCAGCTTTTCGTTGGCTTCGGCGGCGTGCGCGCGATAGTTCAGACCGACGCACAGGATCTTGCTGGGCTCGGTGACGCAGGGGCCGAATTTCGCGGCCTTTTCGGCGATGAGGTATTTGCCGCCGGCGGCCTTGGCCTTTTCGATGGCCGATTTCAGCGCGGCGGCATCATAGTCGCCGCTGATCACCTCGTCGGTGGAGCCGGGGGCGTCGATCTTGAACGCCGCTGCGGCCGCGCCGACGTCGATGATGCCCTTGTCGGTGCGAACGCCGAGCGACAGCCCATTCGGCGTCTGCAGCATCGCCAGCGTCATGTTCCTGGTGCTCTGCAGCTTCGGCTGGCCGGCAGCCGGCGCCGGTGTGGCCGTGGCCTGGGCAAAGGCGTCGCGGGCGCTGGTGGCGAGCAGGCCACCGGCGACGACGCCCGCGGCTGACGCTGTGAGGAATTTGCGGCGGTTATTGTCCATGTTTTCCATCCCTTTTTGTCATCCAGCCCACATTCGCGGTGCTGAACTGCGAGGCTAGCACTGGAAAACCGGTGCTCAAATGGGTAAGTCAGGGGCAGCAGGCATGACGTGCCTGCGCGCCTGCGAATGGAAACCCGCATGAAATCCGCCGTTCTCGTTTTCCCCGGCATCAACCGCGAGCGCGACATGGCGCGGGCGCTGAAGCTCGCATCGGGCCATGACTCGACCATGGTCTGGCATGCCGACACCGCGCTGCCGAAGGGCACCGATCTCGTGGTGGTGCCCGGCGGGTTTTCCTATGGCGACTATCTGCGCTGCGGCGCCATCGCGGCGCGCTCGCCGGTGATGGATGCGGTGCGCGCCTTTGCGGCCGACGGCGGTCTCGTGCTCGGGGTCTGCAACGGCTTTCAGATCCTCTGCGAGTCCGGCCTGCTGCCGGGCATCCTGATGCGCAACGCCAAACTGAAATTCATCTGCCACGACGTGCATCTGCGCGTCGAGCGTTCCGACACCGCCTTCACCCGCGGCTACAATGCCGGGCAGGTGATCCGCGTGCCGATCGCGCACGGCGAGGGCAACTACACGGCGGATACCGAAACGCTGAAGCGGCTCGAAGGCGACGGCCGCGTGCTGTACCGCTATTGCTCCGCCAGCGGCGAAGTCGGCGACCTCCACAACATCAACGGCGCCGCGCAGTCGATCGCCGGCATCGTCAGCGAGCGCGGCAACGTGCTCGGCATGATGCCGCATCCGGAAAACCACGTCGAAGACATCATGGGCTGCACCGACGGCCGCGGCCTGTTCGCCGGCCTCGTCGAGCATCTGGCGCACGCGGCATGAGTGTGGTGCGGTTGCTGAAACTCGCTGCGGCATTTGGGTTGGTTGCTGTCTTCGCCACGTCTGCGCGCGCGCAGGATTTCCCCAAACATCCCATCACCATGATCGTGCCGTTCGCGGCCGGCGGCACCTCGGACGTGATCGCCCGCGCCGTTGCCGAGCAGATGGCCGTGGCGCTGGGACAGGCGGTCATCATCGAGAACGTCGCCGGCGCCGGCGGCTCGACCGCGCTGGCGCGGGCGTCGCGCGCTGATCCCGACGGCTATACCATCGCCATCGGCAATGCCGGCACCAGTGCGGCGACCTACACCATCTATCCAAAACTGCCGTTCACGCCGGATTCCTTTGCGCCGATCGCGATGGTGGCAAAGACCTTCGGCATCGTCGCGCTGCGCAAGGATTTTCCGGCGGCGACGCTGAAGGACTTCATTGCCTACGCGAAAGCCAATCCCGGCAAGATCAACCTCGGCCATGCCGGCATCGGTTCGTCGAACTACCTGATCTGCAAGAGCTTCGTGCAGGCCGCGGGCATTGACGTCACGCTGGTCGGCTATCGTGGCGCCGCGCCGGCCCTGACCGACGCCATCGGCGGCCAGATCGACGGCATCTGCGACGCCGCGGCCTCGGTGTCGCAGGCGATCGACGACAAGCTGGTGCGCGGCCTCGTGGTCGGCTCCACGGTGCGGCTGGCGTCCTTGCCGGACCTGCCGACCTCGGCGCAAGCCGGTCTGCCGGAATTCGAGGCACAGGGCTGGAACGGATTGTTCGCGCCGAAGGGCACACCGCCGGAAATTATCGCAAAACTCAACGCGACGGCGCGCACATCGGTGGAAAGCGAGATCGTGAAGAAGCGGTTCGCCGATCTCTCCACCGTCGCGCCAGATCCCAACGAGCACACGCCGGACGTGCTGCAGCAACTGGTGACGCGCGACGTCGCCAAATATCGCGATCTGCTGGCGACGAAATAAAGTTCAGGCGAGGCCGCTTTGAACCTCTCCCCGCGAAGGGCGGGGAGAGGTTCAGAGCGCCGCTCCCGCTGGCCTGAAACTTGCTCGTATCTCCCTGCCGTTCCCCGAACGCTGGAGAGATCATGCCCATTCGTCACGCTACCAAAGCTTTGGCGCTCGCGGCGCTGATGCTGGCGCAACCGGCGGTGGCCGAGACCACGCTGCGCATCGCGATGACCGCGTCCGACATCCCGACCGCGACCGGCATGCCGAACAACGGCTTCGAGGGCATGCGCTTCATGGGCTACCCGATCTTCGAGGGCCTGGTGCTGTGGGACCTGACCCGGACCGATCAGCTCGCGACCTTGCGTCCCGGGCTTGCGGAAAAATGGGAGCAGGCGGCCGACGACAACAAGACCTGGATCTTCCACCTGCGCCAGGGCGTGAAATTCCATGACGGCACCGATTTCAACGCCGACGCGGTGATCTGGAATCTGGACCGCTTCTTCAAGAACGACAGCCCGCAATTCGAAGTCGCGGCCTCGGCGATCTCGCGCTCCCGCGTGCCCTTGATGGGCAGCTACAAGAAGGTCGACGACAGCACCATCTCGATGACCACCACGTCGGCGGCATCGTATTTCCCCTATATGGCGGTGTATCTGCTTTTTACGTCGCCGACGTCATTCGCCAAGGCCGGCGACTGGACCAAGGTCGCGACCCTGCCGGCGGCCGGCACCGGCCCGTTCCGCATCATCAAGGTCGTGCCCCGCGAGCGCGTCGAACTGGCGCGCAACGACGGCTACTGGGATGCCTCGAAGAAAGCCAAGGTCGACAGCGTCGTGCTGCTGCCCATCCCGGAAGTCAATTCGCGGCTCGCCGCGTTGCGCTCCGGCCAGGTCGACTGGATCGAGGTGCCGCCACCCGACGGCATCGCCTCGCTGAAGTCGGCTGGCTTCACCATCACCACCGGCTCCTATCCGCATGTCTGGCCGTGGTTCTACAACATCGGCGCCACCAACAGCCCGTTCAAGGACGTCAAGGTGCGGCAGGCGCTGAACTACTGCATCGACCGCGAAGGGCTGGTTTCGCTGCTGTCAGGCACCGCAGAGCCGTCAGCGGGCTGGCTGAAAACCAGCGATCCCAACTTCGGCAGTCCCGTGAACCACTACAAGTACGATCCGGCCAAGGGCAAGGCGATGCTGGCGGAAGCCGGCTTCACCGCGGCGAAACCGCTGTCGTTCAAGGTGCAGATGTCCTCCTCCGGCTCCGGCCAGATGCTGCCGCTGGTGATGAACGAGTTTCTGCAGCAGAATTTGAAGGAAGCCTGCGGCGTCAAGGTAGAGTTCGACGTCATCGAATGGCAGGTGCTGCTCAACGCCGCGCGCGCCACGCCGGATGCGCCGGCCCTGCAGGGCGCGCTGGCGCTCAACATCTCGTCGCCATCGTCCGACGTTGGCATCATGGCGCGCTATTTTGCCGCCGCCAACTTCTCGCCGAAGGGCTTCAATTTCGAGCAGTGGAAAGACGACGATTTCGAGGATGCCCTGAAGACGCTGGCAGAGGCCACCGATCCCAAGGTGATCTCGACGGCCTATCGCAAGGCCCATGAGCGCCTCGTCGACAACCCGCCCTGGCTCTACATCGTCCACGATCTCAACCCGCGGGCGATGAGCAGCAAGGTGAAGGGGTTTGTGTCGCCGCAATCGTGGTTCGTCGATCTGACGCTGGTGAGCATGCAGTAGCTTCGCAGGGTGGGCAAAGCCCCCGATCGCGCGAAGCGCGATTGGTGCCGTGCCCACCAAAGCGGCTGTGTAAGATTGCGAAGCAGTTGGTGGACACGGCGCAAGTGCGCCTTTGCCCACCCTACATGTTCACGCCGCCGGTCTGTCGCGCTTCTTCACCCGCTTGATGGTCCCGGAGAAGGTGAACAGCGGGCGCTCGCCGGACCTCAGGATGCCGCGCAAGAAGATCAGCGAGCCGCCGATCCGGGTCATTTCGCCGTCGCAGTCGATCCGTTCGCCCTCGCGGGCGGCATCGAGGAATTCGCACCCGAACGACACGGTGATGCCCGGGCCCTGCAATTCGCGCGAGGCCAGCGCGAACAGGCAGTAATCCGCGAAGGTCATGTAGCAGCCGCCATGGACGTTCTTCATGCCGTTGAGGTGCTTCTTCTCGACCCGGAACGCGCAGCGCACCCGGCCGTCGGCCTCGACCTTGTGCCAGAACGGGCCGTTGTTGGATTCGAAGGAATCGCGGCTCCAGGTGGTCCATCCCGCGAATTCGCCCTCGGTGGCGGTCAGCATCTCCGAGCGAAACGGCAGGATCGGGGGCGTCGCGATATTCACGGTCTGAACTCCTTGGATTGGCTCCGAAAAGTGTTAAATCCGATCCATCCGCCGGGCGCAAATGCGGCTTCCGGCCGGGACCGTCGCAATCGTGGGACAGGGCGAAATCGGGCTGAAAAAGGCCTTTTCCCGCTGTTCCGATCTCCCTATGAAGAAGCTTCATCAGCGCAAGAGCATCATGAATCAGCCCCAGATCACCCCCGAACTCGTCGCCAGCCACGGCCTCAAGCCCGACGAGTACGAGCGCATCCTCAAGCTGATCGGCCGGGTGCCGAGCTTCACCGAGTTGGGCATCTTCTCGGCGATGTGGAACGAGCATTGCTCGTACAAATCCTCGCGGTTGCATCTGAGGGGCTTGCCGACCAAGGCGCCATGGGTGCTGCAGGGACCGGGCGAGAACGCGGGCGTTATCGACATCGGCGACAACCAGGCCATCGTGTTCAAGATGGAGAGCCACAACCATCCGAGCTACATCGAGCCCTATCAGGGCGCGACCACCGGTGTCGGCGGTATTTTGCGCGACGTGTTCACCATGGGCGCGCGGCCGATCGCCTGCCTCAATGCGCTGTCCTTCGGTGCGCCGGAGCATCCCAAGACCCGGCATCTCGTCTCCGGCGTCGTCGCCGGCGTCGGCGGCTACGGCAATTCGTTCGGCGTGCCCACGGTGGGCGGGCAGATGCGTTTCCACACCCGCTATGACGGCAACAACCTGGTCAACGCCATGGCGGTCGGCCTGGCCGATGCCGACAAGATCTTTCTGGCGGCGGCCTCCGGCGTCAACATGCCGATCGTCTATCTGGGCTCCAAGACCGGCCGCGACGGCATCCATGGCGCCTCGATGGCGTCGGCCGAATTCGACGAGGATTCCGCCGAGAAGCGCCCGACCGTGCAGGTCGGCGATCCCTTCGCCGAAAAACTGCTGCTGGAAGCCTGCCTGGAGATCATGGCCGCCGATTGCGTGATCGCGATCCAGGACATGGGCGCAGCCGGCCTGACCTGTTCCGCGGTGGAGATGGGCGCCAAGGGCGACCTCGGCGTCGAGCTCAATCTCGACACCGTGCCGACCCGCGAGCCCGGCATGAGCGCCTATGAGATGATGCTGTCGGAGAGCCAGGAGCGCATGCTCATGGTGCTGAAGCCGGAGAAGGAAAAGCAGGCCGAGGAAATCTTCAAGAAGTGGGGACTCGATTTCGCCATCGTCGGCTACACCACGCCGACCATGCGTTTCGTCGTCAAGCATGGCGGCGAAGTGATGGTCGACCTGCCGATCAAGGAATTGGGCGACGAAGCGCCGCTGTACGATCGCCCGCATGTGCCGTCGCCTGTTCTGCCGGTGATCCACGCCCGCGACATCGCGGCGCCGCTGTCGATTGCCGACGCGCTGGAAAAGCTGATCGCGACGCCGGAGCTGTGCTCGAAGCGCTGGGTCTGGGAGCAATACGACCACGTCATTCTCGGCAACACCGTGCAGCGCCCCGGCGGCGATGCCGCCGTGGTGCGCATCGAGGATGGCCCCAAGGGCCTCGCGATGACGGTCGATGTGACGCCGCGCTATTGTGAGGCCGATCCGTATCAGGGCGGCAAGCAGGCCGTCGCCGAAGCCTGGCGCAACATCACTGCCGTCGGCGGCAAGCCGCTGGCGATCACCGACAATCTGAATTTCGGCAATCCCGAACGGCCCGAGATCATGGGCCAGTTCGTCGGCTGCCTGAAGGGCATTGCGGAAGCCTGCACCGCGCTGGACTTCCCGGTCGTGTCCGGCAACGTCTCGCTCTACAACGAGACCAACGGCCGCGGCATCCTGCCGACCCCGTCGATCGGCGGCGTCGGGGTGCTCGATGATTTCACCAAATCCGCGACCCTGGCCTTCAAGGCCGAGGGCGAAGCGATCCTCTTGATTGGCGCGACCGAAGGCTGGCTCGGCCAGTCGGTTTACTTACGCGACATCTGCGGCCGCGAAGAGGGCGCGCCGCCCCCGGTCGATCTCGCCACCGAGAAACGCAACGGCGATGTGGTGCGCGGCATGATCCACGCGGGCACCGCCACCGCCGTGCACGACGTCTCCGACGGCGGCTTGCTGATCGCGCTCACCGAGATGGCGATCGCCTCAGGCATCGGCGCCAAGCTCGATGCCGCGCCGGAAGCGGTCGTGCCGCATGCCTGGTGGTACGGCGAGGATCAGGCGCGCTACGTCGTCACCGTGCCGGAAAGCGCGCTGCTGAGCGTGCTGACCAAGCTGAAGGCCGTCGAAGTGCCCTGCGTGCAGATCGGCGTCACCGGCGGCGTTGAGGTCGCCATCGCCAATGAGCGCGCCGTGCACGTCAAGGCGCTGCACCACGCGCATGAAAGCTGGCTGCCGAACTACATGGCCGGCAAAGCGTCGTAACGCGCGGCGCGCCTGCTTTCCCTCCCCCTTGCGGGGAGGGTGGCCGCGCGGAGCGCGGTCGGGTGGGGGTGCCACGCACTCCGAGCCCGCGGTACCCCCACCCCGGCCTCCACTTCAGCAATGCTGCGCATTGCTTCGTTCGGCCGACCCTCCCCGCAAGGGGGAGGGAAGCCATCGCGTCCGCGCAACTACATTTCCTACAGCACCCGCTTCGCGCCCGGGATCGCGCGCAATCCCTTCGTCACGCCCCAGCTCAGCGCAAGCGTTCCCACGAACACAATCAGCGCCTTCGGGATCGCCGACATCGGCGCGTCGAGCAGGGCGTATTGCAGCCACAGCACGAAAATGTAGTGCACGACATAGATGCCATAGGCGTCGTCGCGCACGGGATCGAAGATGCTCTTGTTGCCCTGGCCGAAGCGCAGGAACAGCGCCAGCACCGCCAGGCAGATCGCGACGCAGGCCAGCGCGTAGATCACGCCGTAGCTGCTCTGCCACCAGAACGGCGGCGCGCCCGGCAGATTGCTCAGCCGCATCCGCCGGAAATTCACCAGAAAAGCCAGCGCGCCGAACGACACCGCGGCGGCGATGACCCAGACAAACCAGCGCCGCGCCAGCGCGCCGGTCTTTGCCAGCAGGCCCTGATCGAGATGGGCGGCGCCGATGCCCATGCCGGCAAAGAAGAACACCCCATACAGCACGACGCGGCTGAGCTGCACCTGCAGCGGCCCCCAGTTGAACCAGCGGACCGCGCCGACCTGAAACAGCAGTGGCACGTAAGCGATGACAGAGACGATCGCGAGGGCGCCGGCGAACAGCGCCGGGCGCTGGAAGGATTTCAGCGACAGCCTGTTGATGGCGTCGATCAGGCCGGGCGCGAAGTAGAAGACAGGGATCGCCAGCAGATCGAGAAACAGCAGAAACCAGATGAACCAGCCGGGTCCGTCGAACCAGATGCCCTGCCTGAAATTGCCCAGCCAGAAGTCGATGAAGCCGAGCTTGGTGCTGGAGAGCTTGAACGAGGCGTAATAGGCGATCGGCATCAGGATGAAGATCAGCGCCAGGAAAGGCAGGCCGAGCCGGAAGGCGCGGTCGCGCAAAAAGTTACCGACGCCCTTGCGCTGCAAGCTGGGCCAGACGAACAGCCCGGACAGCAGGAACATCAGGCACATGAAGAAGGCGTCGTTGAACAGCGTCAGGACGTTGAAGCCGATCCAGCGCTGGCTGTCGACGATGGGCGCCGACGACCACAAATAATGGTTCGGGTAGAAGCGGCCGAAGGCGGTGTAGGCGACCACCGCATGGTTCGCCAGCACCAGCAGGGTGATGAAGGTCCGGGCCCGGTCCAGCGCGGCGTTGCGGTCTGACATTTGGATCGACAAACCTTACGGCTACGGCGCGATGCACCCGATACCCTCGAGCACCCATGCCCAAGAGATCGCACATATGGAAATAATAGGGGGTGATCCGGCCGTCGGCAATCAGCCCGGCACTTCCTCGATCCTGACCTTGTCCGGATAGAACGCCAGATAGTCCTTGATTTCGGTCATCGCCGGAAACGGCGTCTCATAGGTCCAGATCGCATTTTCCAGCACCTTGCCGCCGGCATTGATGCTGTAATAGTTGGCGTCGCCCTTGTAGGGGCAATGCGTCACCCGGTCGGTGCGCGCCACCAGCTTCAGGTTGGCGTCGGCACGGGGAATGTACAGCACGGCGGGATAGCTGGCCTCTTTCAGCGTCAGGGCCTGGGTGGTGTCGGCGATCACGATATCGCCGGCCAGGACGCGAACGTGCTTCGGGCTGGGCGTGATGGTGATGGGATGGTCGGGGCCGGGGAGCTTCATGGTCAAACCCTCGTTGCGCGGTCGGATGCTGCCCATCAGATGTGCGATGTCAGCGGCCTTTAAAAGGGGCGGGCGAGGGATATATCATTGGAAAACCGTGACGCCATGCGGCGTCCGCGTTAGGCTCAGGCATCCGGCGCGGCGCCGCGGACCGCGATTCGAGCGATATTCTGGAGACTTTTGAATGCCGATGGACGCCCACGATATCGAGACCATGATCAAGGCCGCGATTCCCGATGCGGAGGTGACGATCCGCGATCTGGCCGGCGACGGCGACCATTACGCGGCCACCGTCATCTCGGAATCGTTCCGCGGCAAATCCCGCGTTGCGCAGCACCAGATCGTTTATCAGTCGCTGAAGGGTCAGATGGGCGGCGTGCTGCACGCGCTGGCGCTGCAAACCGGCGTGCCGGAAGCCTGATCCGGCCAAGGGGTGGCTTTGGCGCAGATCGGGCACACCGGAAAGTTGCTGCGCGAGCGCAAGCCCCATGCGCACAACCGCGTCACCAACGCCGAGCTGTTTTTCGATCTGGTGTTCGTGTTTGCCATCACCCAGATCTCGCACTTCCTGCTGGCGCATTTTACCCCGCTCGGCGCGCTGCAGAGCACGATCCTGATGCTCGCGGTGTGGTGGGTGTGGGTCTACACCTCCTGGATCACCAACTGGCTCGACCCCGAACAGACCGCCGTGCGGCTGATGCTGTTCGTGCTGATGATCGCGGGACTGCTGCTGTCCACTTCCATTCCGAAAGCGTTCGAGGGTCGCGGCCTTGCTTTCGCGGTGGCCTTCGCGGCGATGCAGGTCGGCCGCACCGCATTTTTCACCTGGTCGCTTCCGGCGGCCCATGAAAACCTGCGGCGGAATTTCCTGCGCATCCTGATCTGGCTGTCAGTCAGTGGCGTGTTCTGGATTGCCGGCGGGTTCGCGGAAGATCAGGCGCGGCTCGCGCTGTGGATCGCGGCGCTTTTGATCGAATATGCCGGGCCGGTGTCGCTGTTCTGGGTGCCGGTCCTCGGCGCTTCTGCGACAGCCGACTGGGACGTCGAGGGCGGCCATATGGCCGAGCGCTGTGCCGGCTTCATCATCATCGCGCTCGGTGAATCCATCGTCGTTACCGGCGCGACCTTTGCCGATATCGCCTGGACCGCCACCACGATGGTGGCGTTTGCGGTGGCGACCATCGGCAGTATCGCGATGTGGTGGGTGTATTTCCATATCGGCGCGGAGTTCGGCTCCGAACGCATTTCGCATTCCGAAGATCCCGGCCGGCTGGCGCGGCTCGCTTACACCTACCTGCATCTGCCGATCGTCGCGGGCATCGTCATATCCGCTGTTGGCGACGAGGTGCTGCTGGCGCATCCCGATGGTCACACCGACATCAAGGCGGCGATCACCATGATCGGCGGACCACTGCTGTTTCTGGTCGGGATGCTGCTGTTCAAGCTGAGCGTGCGCGGCCGCTGGCAATTGTCGCATCTGGTCGGGATCGCGGCGCTGGCGGTCCTGATCCCGTTTGCTCACGCGCTGTCGCCGCTGATGTTATCCGCGGCGACAACGCTGATCATGCTCGTGGTCGCGGTCTGGGAAGCGTGGTCACTGGGCTCGAACGCCGCTCACTCCGATGCCACCAGCGCGTGAACCGAGAATTGCTTGTCGGCGTCGGTCCAGGACGCCTTCGGCGTCCAGCCGGAGCCTTTTGCCAGAGCCGCAAAACGCTCGAGGCTGTATTTGTAGCTGCTCTCGGTGTGGATGCTTTCGCCGGCACGGAAGGTGAAGCTGCGGCCGAGCACGCGCACGGTCTGCGGCTTCTTGCTGATCAGGTGCATCTCGATGCGGTGGCGCTCCCGATTGTAGATCGCGCGATGCGCGAACGCCGACAGGTCGAAATTGCCGCCGAGTTCGCGGTTGATCCGCACCAGCACATTCATGTTGAAGCGCCCGGTGACCCCCGCGGCATCGTTGTAGGCGGCATGCAACAGCCGCTCGTCCTTCTCCAGATCGATGCCGATCAGCATCAAGGCGCCCTGGCCGAGAATGGCGCGGGCGCTGCGCAGAAAACCGCAGGCCTCGTGCGGCTCGAAATTGCCGAGCGTCGAGCCCGGGAAGAAGCCGACCTTCGGCATCGCCTTGCCGGCATCCGGCAATTCGAACGGCGCGGTGAAATCGGCGGTGACCGGAAACACGTTCAGATCAGGGAAATCCGTGCGGAGTTCAGCTGCCTGCGCGTTCAGGAAATCGCCGGAAATATCGACCGGCACGTAAGCGCCGAAGTCGCATTCGTTGAGCAATAGCCGCACCTTGGTGGTGGCGCCGGCGCCGAATTCGACCAGGGCCGCGTTCTTCGGAATGATCGCCTTGATGTCCGCTCCGCGCGCGCGAAGAATATCGAGTTCGGTGCGGGTCGGGTAATATTCCGGCAGCAGCGTGATCTGCTCGAACAGCTCCGAGCCCGCCGCATCATAGAAATATTTTGGCGACAGCTTTTTCGGATGCTGCGACAGCGCTTCGGTCACATCATCGGCGAAGGCCGACGTCTGTTCATCAAGCGGCGCCTGTGCCAACGGGGCATGTACATTCATATCAGTCTCCTCAACGCCTTCGCAGCGCCGTGAATTGGAAGAAGTCAGCCGCCATAATCGGCAAGCCGGAGTCCGGTGAATTGCCAGCGGTGATGGGGATAAAAGAAATTGCGGTATGAGATACGGCTGTGGCCTTCGGGAGTTGCAAGCGATGAGCCGCGCAGCACCAGCTGGTTGACCATGAACTTGCCGTTGTATTCACCGAGCGCGCCTTCGATGGCGCGGTAGCCGGGATAGGCGGCGTAGGAACTGCGGGTCCACTGCCAGACGATGCCGAAGGCGTCGTTGAGCCCTCCAGCGCGGGCGGCGACTTCCCATTCCATTTCGGTGGGCAGATGCTTGCCGCTCCAGCGCGCATAAGCATCAGCTTCGTAGTAGCTGACGTGACAGACCGGCGCCGCCGGATCGATCGGCTTCAAGCCGCCCAGCGTCATGATCTGCCATTCGCCGTCGATCTTGCGCCAGTGCCCGGGCGCCTGCCATTCCTCGTTGGTCGCGGCGGCAAAGCCGTCCATCAGCCACAGCGTCGGCGTGGCGTAGCCGCCGGCTTCCATGAATTGCAGCCATTCGCCGTTGGTGACGAGATTGCGGGCCAGCTTGACCGGCCCGACCAGTGCGCGATGCGCGGGCTTCTCGTTGTCGAAGTGAAAACTGTCACTCTGGTGCCCGATGGTGTGAATCCCCTCGGTCAGCGTCAGCCATTCCTCGCCCAATCGATTTGATTCCGGGAAGCGCCAGGCGGGATCGTAAGCGGGCGGGATCGGGTTCTGCGCAAAGGCGTGCAGGATGTCGGTCAGCATCAATTCCTGATGCTGCTGCTCGTGGTTGAAGCCGACTTCCAGCAGCGGGATCAGCGAGGTCAGCTTGTCGTCGTCGGTCTCGTTGAAGAACTTGATGACCGCGGCATCGACGTGCTTGCGATAGGCGGTGACCTCGTCGGCGCCGGGGCGGGTGAGGTGGCCGCGCTGGGCGCGGGCGTGGCGCGGGCCGGCGGAGACGTAATAGGAATTGAACAGATAGGCATAGTCCGGATGGTAGGGCTTGTAGCCCGGCGCATGCTCGCCGAGCAGGAATTGCTCCCAGAACCAGGTGACGTGGGCGCGGTGCCATTTTGCCGGGCTGGCGTCCGGCATCGACTGCACCAGCTGATCCTCCGGGGACAGCGAGGCGGCACGGCGTTCGGTCTCGTTGCGGACAACCAAAAAGGCGTCGCCCAGCTTCTGGGCGAGCGAGCCGGAATCGGAAAACAAGGACGCGGCTGGGGCGGCCATTGGGGCTGCGGCGGAAGCTGGTTTCGTCACAAAAGTCTCCGATTTTGGAGAGAACGTTGCTCCCCCAGATCGGTTCCGCAGGCAGCCTGTCCTAAATAGGTCGTCCGAACCGTTATAAAAGGCTCATCATCATATGATTCAGCCGGGCGTCCGGGGCGGCAAAACCCCAAGAAAATGGCCTGTGGTGGTGGCCCAAATGCCCGTTCCCCGGCTTTTGACTTGGGGTGCATAATGGTTTCGGCTACATATATGACAAGTCAGACGGGTGGAGCGCCCGAGACCGGGCCGCAACAAGGACGCGATCATGAGCATTGAGCAATTCATCGAAAACGAAGTGAAGACCAACGACGTGGTGCTGTTCATGAAGGGCACGCCGCAGTTTCCGCAGTGTGGCTTTTCCGGCCAGGTGGTGCAGATCCTCGATCACGTCGGCGTCGGCTACAAGGGCCTGAACGTGCTCGAATCGCCCGAGCTGCGCGACGGCATCAAGACCTATTCGAACTGGCCGACCATTCCCCAGCTCTACGTCAAGGGCGAATTCGTCGGCGGCTGCGACATCATCCGCGAGATGTTCCAGGCCGGTGAGCTGCAGGCGCTGCTGGCCGACAAGGGCGTCATTGCGGCGCCGGCGACCGCCTGATTTCGGCTAGCCGTCAGATCGGCACGGCGACGCTGGACGTCGTCGTGGCCGACATCACCACGCTTCGCGTTGACGCCATCGTCAACGCCGCCAATTCGTCGCTGCTCGGCGGCGGCGGCGTGGACGGCGCGATCCATCGCGCTGCCGGGCGGGAATTGCTCGCCGAGTGCCGCACCCTGAATGGTTGTGCCACCGGCGACGCCAAGATCACCCAAGGTTACCGGTTACCGGCCAAATATGTGATCCATGCCGTCGGGCCGGTCTGGTACGGCGGCCGGGCCGGCGAGGACGAGGCGCTGGCCTCCTGTTATTCCCGGGCGATGGCCTTGTGTCAGACCCATGACCTCGCCTCGATCGCCTTTCCGGCCATTTCCACCGGCGTCTATCGGTTTCCGGCCGAGCGCGCCGCAAGGATTGCGGTCAAGGCTGTGATCGCCTCTCTCGCCGCGGCACCCGTCGTTACCTCCGTTACCTTCTGCTGCTTCTCCGAGCCGAGCGCGCGCCTGCACGAGCAGGCACTGGCTGATGCAACGCCCCTTGTATGAGGCTATCCCGCCGCTAGACTTCGCCAGATCCAACGGAAGGAACGGCGATGAATCGACGACATGCGATGCGCGCTCTCTTATGTGGCGCGCTGCTTGTCGCCCCCACGGTTGTGACCTCGCCCACCGCGGCACAGCCGTTTGCCTCCGAGGGCACCTTCGATATTCCCGCCGGCGCGCATTTCTCCCAGGCGAAACTGGCGAGGATCGGCGAGTTCTTCCGCAACGAGATCGCCAACGGCAAAATCCCGGGTGCGATCGTGCTGATCCAGCAGCACGGCAAGCCGGTCTACAAGGAATTCTTCGGCGTCCGCGATTCCGACACCAAGCAGCCGATGACCGACGACACGATTTTCCGGCTGCATTCGATGACCAAGCCGATCACGTCGTTCGCGGCGATGATGCTGATCGACGAGGGCAGGCTGAAGCTCGACGACCCCGTGTCGAAATACATTCCATCTTTTGCCAAGGCCAAAGTCGGGGTCGAGAAGAAGCTTGAGAATGGTCAGAAGGCACTGGAGATCGTTCCTCCCGATCGTCCGGTCACGATTCGCGATCTGCTGCTGCATACGTCAGGAATCACCTACGGATTCTATGGCGACAGCCTGGTCCGACGGGTTTACGGCAACGCCAATATCTATGATGGCGATTTCGACAACGCCGAATTCGCGGATCGTATCGCACAGCTGCCGCTCGAACATCAGCCCGGCACCACGTGGGACTACGGCCACTCGACGGACGTTCTGGGTCGCGTGATTGAAGTTGTCTCCGGCAAATCGCTGCTGGGGTTCGAGGAAGAAAAATTCCTCCGGCCACTCGGCATGAAGGACACCGGTTTCTTCGTGAAGGAGCAGGCGAAACAATCCATGCTGGCCAAGCCGATGGCCTGGGATCGTGACTTCCGCACCGGACGGCAGGGCCGCCCCGACACCTACCAGAAATGGGAATCCGGCAGCGGCGGCATGGTCTCGACGCTGACCGACTACACGAAATTCGCACAGATGCTGCTGAACGGCGGCGAGTTCGATGGCAAGCGCTATCTCAGTCCGGCCACGTTCAAGGACATGACCACCGACCATATCGGCAAGGAGTCCGGCGTCGGGCGCGACTACCTGTATTTTCCGGGTGATGGCTTCGGCTTCGGTTATGGCTTCGCCGTGCGCACCGATCCCGGCAATGCCAAGCCGCCGCCGCCAGGCTCGCTCGGCGAATTGAAATGGGACGGCGCCAGCGGCTGCTATTTCATCATCGATCCCAAGCAGGATTTCTTTTTCATCTTGCTGGAGCAGACTCCATCGGAGCGGCAGCGCATCCAGAGGTCGGTGAAGTTGCTGGTCTATGAAGCGCTGGAGAACTGAGCGCTTCGCCGTGACGCTTGTCGCGCTGCTGCTCGGCAGCGTCGCCTTCGTGCAATTGTCGGTCGCCCGTGCGGAAGCGCCGCCGCTGGTCGCGCGCACGCTGTCGCCGCAAAAACTGGCCGGCATCGGCGATTTCTTCAAAAACGAAGTTGCGACCGGAAAAATCCCCGGTGCCGTCGCACTGGTGCAGCAGCACGGCAGGCCGGTGTATTTCGAAACCATCGGCAAACGCGACGTCGCTAACCCGATGACAAAGGACACGATCTTCCGTCTGTATTCGATGTCGAAGCCGATCACATCGGTGGCCGCGATGATGCTGGTCGAGGACGGCAAACTGAAACTCGACGATCCCGTCGCCAAATACATCCCGGCCTTTGCTGACGCCAAGGTCGGTGTCTATGTGAAGGCAGGCGACGAACATGCGACGTCGGCGTTCGTGCCGCTGCGTCGCCCGATCACCATCGCGGACCTGCTGCGGCACACCTCGGGCATCACCTACGGATTCTACGGCGACGATCCCGCGCGAAGACGCTACGCGCAGCTCGATCTGTTCGACCACGATTTCGACAACGCCGAACTGGCCAATCGTATCGCGCACGTCCCGCTCGCCGAGCAGCCCGGCACGCTGTGGGATTACGGCCATTCCACCGACGTTCTCGGTCGCGTCATCGAAGTGATATCGGGACAGACCCTGTATCAGTTCGAGAAGAGCAGGCTGTTCGATCCACTGGGGATGATCGACACATCGTTCTATGTCACCGATGAAGCCAAGCGGTCGCGCATCGCCGAACCGCTGCCGGGCGATCGCATGCTCGGTCCTGTCATCGGCATGCACGATCCCCTGCATGTGCGGCGCTGGGAAGCCGGCGGCTCCGGCCTGGTCGGCACCATCACCGACTACGCGCGCTTCGCGCAAATGCTGTTGAATGGCGGCACCTTTGAGGGCCGGCGCTACCTCAGCGCGACAACCGTGGCGCTGATGACCTCGGACCATGTCGGGCCGGACAGCGGCGTGAAGCGCGACTACTATTACTTCCCGGGCGACGGCAGTGGCTTCGGCCTCGGTTTTGCGGTGCGCACCAGGGAGCTGGCGAGCGAGCCCGGTCCGATCGGCGAATATCGCTGGGACGGCGTCGCCGGAACGTTTTTCTGGATCGATCCGAAGGACGACATGTTCGTGATCGTGATGACGCAATCGCCGTCGCAGCGGGTACGGATGGAGATCGACGTGCGCAGACTGGTGTACGGCGCGTTCGAGTAAGACAAACGCTGTCATTCCCCGACACGCCAATTGGCGTATCTGAGGATGCACTTCAGACGGCGCAGCCGGCGGAAGTGCAGACCCGGAATCTCGAATTGGTTGAGCATCTCTGGATTCCGGGTTCGCTCGCAGCCGACGCTGCTCTCGCCCCGGAATGACATGAAGTCGTCGCCACGAAAAAGGCCCCGGAAAATCCGGGGCCTTGATGTCGTAGCGCTGAAGGAAAGATCAGCGCGAATAGAATTCGACGATCAGATGCGGTTCCATCTGCACGGCGAACGGAACGTCCGACAGCAGGGGGATACGCACGAACTTCGCGGTCATCTTGCTGTGGTCGGTCTCGACGTAGTCCGGGGTGTCGCGCTCGCCGAGGGTCGAGGCTTCGAGCACGAAAGCGAGCTGCTTGGAGGCTTCCTTGATCTCGATGACGTCGCCGACCTTCACCTTGTAGCTGGCGATGTTGACGCGCTTGCCGTTCACCTTGATGTGGCCGTGGTTGATGAACTGGCGCGCGGCGAACATGGTGGCGACGAACTTGGCGCGATACACCACGGTGTCGAGGCGGCGCTCGAGCAGGCCGATCAGGTTTTCACCGGTGTCGCCCTTCATGCGGCCGGCTTCCACGTAGATGGAGTGGAACTGGCGCTCGGAAATGTTGGCGTAGTAGCCCTTCAGCTTCTGCTTGGCGCGCAGCTGCACGCCGAAGTCGGAGAGCTTGCCCTTGCGGCGCTGGCCATGCTGGCCGGGGCCGTATTCACGCTTGTTGACCGGAGACTTGGGACGACCCCAAATGTTCTGGCCCATACGGCGGTCGATTTTAAACTTGGCTTCACTGCGCTTAGTCATCGCGTCCTCGGTTAAAGGTTTGAAGTTGAGGAAACGCGCCCTCCTGTGCGCCGGGAATTTCCCGGAGCCGACAGGTCCATCCTCTAAGCAGAGGGGAAGACCACGGGTCGCGAAACGCAACGCGGGCCGAAAACGGCCCGCGAGCAGGCGGTTTCTAGGAAGAACGGCCGGGGATGTCAATTGAAAGCCCGGTTTTTCGCTCCGATGCAGTATTTTCGAGCGGTATTCCGGCCGATTTGGCCGGTTTAGACGGAAATCGGGGCTTCCCGGGGACCGTCTAGCGTTTGATTCCGGCAAAACCCGCGGCGATTCCGCGCTGGAACAGCGACCAGTCGAATCCCAGCGCCAGCAGCACGTAGCCGCGTTCGATCATCTGGTTGGCCTGTTCCGCGGTCCGGGCGGCGCCGCCGATCGGTACGCCGCTTTTCAGGATGCCGGCTTCGGCGCGGGCGACCAGCGCCAGCACCTCGGGATCGTCGAGAAGTCCGCGTTTGCCGATGGACGTGGCGAGGTCGCCGACCCCGATCACGGCGATGTCGATGCCGTCGGTCGCCATGATCTCATCGATGCGTTCGACCGCGTCGACGTGTTCGATGGTGATCATGCAGATCATGTCGTCATCGGCGGTGGCCATATAGTCGGCCATCGAAACGCCCCAGCGGAACGGAGCGTGGAATGGTCCCCACAGCCGCTCGCCTGATGGCGGATAGCGCACGCTGCGCACCGCCTTTTCGGCATCCTGCCGGCTGCAGATCATCGGAAAGTTGATCCCCAGCGCGCCGATATCCATCGGTGCCTTGGCGAGCCAGGGTTCGTTGGCCGCGATCCGTACCAGCGGCACGCAGGGCGTCCCCGATGTGGCCATGATCATGCCATGGGCCATGCCGAGATCGATCGGGCCATGTTCGAGATCGACGATGATCCAGTCCAGCGACTGCGCCATGATCCGCACCGTCTGGATCGATGGGATCGTGGCGATGGCCCCGAAGGTGGGGCGCCCCTCGCGCCACTGCTGCTTGAGACGGTTAAGTGGCGCGGGAGGCGTCATGCGTTGCTATGCGTCCTATTTGGCGGGCTCGGCGAGCGGCTTGCCTTTGGTCACGACGTAGACGCCGAGCACCTTCAGCGGCTTGTCGCCGGCGGTCTTGGCGTCATGCACGGCGCCCGGCGGAATTTGATAGGATTCGCCGGCCTTCACCTTGAGCGGCGGCTTGCCGTCGATCACCAGCTCAAGCTCGCCCTCGAGCACATAGCCGGTCTCGGCGCCGGGATGGGTGTGGCGGCCCGATGCGCCGCCGGTGGGGATTTCGGCGATGGCGGTGACGGTGTCGTAACCGTCCGGGAATTCCACTTTCTGCAGCGGCGTGCGCTTGATGCCGGGTTGTTGGGCGACGGCCACGCCGGCGCCGGTGATCGCAACGATAGCCAAGCCAAGTATCAGTTTTCTGATCATGATTTTTCTCCCTAAGGCGGGGAGACTAGCAGCGCGATCGGTAATGTCGAGGCACCCCTGGATTACGCCGGGACGCGGCCGCCGAAGAACGGCATCAGTGCCTCGGCCAGTGCGTGGCGCCGCCCGGAGGTGAACAGCATTTCGGCGCCGCCGTCCTCAGCCAGAAGGCGGGCCGTGCCGAGCAGATCGACGACCCGCCGTGCGATGGCCGGCGCCGGATCGATCCATGTCACGGGCCAGGGCGCGAGTTTCACCAACCTGTCCAGCAGCAGCGGATAGTGCGTGCAGGCCAGCACCACGGCATCGGTGCGCAGCGGGCCTCCGTCGAGGGCGGGAACGAAGCAGGGCGCGATCTCGTCGAGGATATCGTCGTCGCCGATGATCTCGCCGCCCAGGGCCGCTTCCGCCAGCGAGGCGAGGTTGGGCGAGCCGACCAGCGTCACCGTGCAGCTCTGCGCGTGATCCCGGATCAGCGCCTGGGTGTATTCGCGCTTCACGGTGGCCTTGGTGCCGAGCACCGAAACGCGCTTGGTTTTTGACGCCGCGCAGGCCGGCTTGATCGCCGGGACGGTGCCGACGAATGGCACGCTGTAGGCCGCCCGCAGATGCGCCATCACGGAAACGGACATGGTGTTGCAGGCGATCACCACCAGGTCCGGCGCATGCGCGGCGATCATGTCGCCCATCAGCGGCACCACGCGATCGACGATCTCGTCCTCGCTGTGGTGGCCGTACGGAAAAAACACGTCGTCGGCGACATAGACATAGCGCGCGTCGGGACGCGCCCGGACGATCTCGCGCAGCACGGTGAGACCGCCGAGGCCGGAATCGAACACGAGAATGGTGGGACCGACTGACACACAGCGATCATACCCGAAATCGGGTTACCGCGAAGTTGCCATGGCGATGCCCGCCGTCGCTGGGCAACTCCCGGCAGTTTGGAGCTATTCCAGCCCGATTCAGGGTCTTCTGAGGCCGTGATTGCTTGTCCGGGCGCGGATCCCATGGCCTTTGGTCGTCTTTAGACCCGTTTGAAAGCGACCTCCGCCGATGCTTCGCAATACCACCTCAAGCTGGGGCAGCCCGTCCCGCGTGCTTCACTGGATCCTCGGCCTCGCCATCATCGGCATGCTGGCCTACGGCTGGTGGATGAACCACCTCGTGGCGCGGCCGGATCGGTTCTTCCATCGCTCGATCCACGCCGATATCGGCTACGTCATTCTGCTGGTGATGGCGATCCGGCTGATCTGGCGGGCCATCAATCCGGTGCCGGCGCCGCCGGCGAACGCGACGCTGTGGGAGCGCGTCATCGCCCGCGGCAATCACTGGGCGCTGTACGTCATCACCATGCTGGTCGCCGTGCTGGGCTGGGCGCATTCCGGCGCCCACAAGCCGGACTATGCCAGCTGGTTCGGCCTGTTCCGGGTGCCGCAGTTCACCTCGACCGACAAGGCCAACGCCGATCTCTACGAGGACTGGCACATCTACATGGCCTATGTGCTGATCGCGCTGGTGGTGCTGCACATCGTGGCGGCGCTGTATCATCGCTTCGTCAAGCACGACAATGTGGTGGCGCGGATGACGACGGGCGAGCCGGGCTGACCAACTCCGTCATTCCCCGCCACTCCAATTGGAGTGGCGGGGAATGACGAGAGTGTGGTTCTTGCTTACACCAGCAGCAGCGGCCGGTGCGGGCCTTCGGGCGGCTCGACGCGGATGGTGTCGCCGGGGCGTACATCGCCGCCGGTGAGCACTACGCTCATGATGCCGGACTTGCGCACCAGTTTGCCGTCAGCGTCCTTGTCCAGCGTCGCTTTCAACAGACCCTTTTGAAAGTCGTCGATCTGGTGGCAGGGATTGCGTAGCCCGGTGATCTCGATGATCGCCTCGTCGCCGAGATACAGTTTGGTGCCGGTTGAGAGTCCGAGCAGGTCGACGCCCTCGGTGGTGATGTTCTCGCCGAGATCGCCGGGCTTGACGTCAAACCCCTTGGCGCGGACTTCGTCGAACAGTTCGCTATGCATCAAATGCACCTGCCGCAGATTCGGCGCATCGGGATTCTTCCGCGCGAGGTAGAGATGCTGCACCTTCTCGCCCATATGGGCGTCGCCTTCGACGCCGAGGCCGGTCAGCAGGCGGATGCTGAGGCTCGGCGTCTTGCTGAAGTGATGGCCGCGGCGGAAGCAGACGGCGACTACTCGGGCCATGCAAATTCCCTCAAGTGTCGAACCGGAGTTTGTCATTCCGGGGCGGGAGCAGCGCCAGCTGCGAGAGAACCCGGAATCCCGAGATGCTCAAACCTCTCGGGATTCCGGGTCTGCGTTCCAGCCGGCTTCGCCGACTGAAACCCATCCCGGAATGACAAATTCCAATTCGACACTTCCTCTCCATAGACTCTCAGCTCTCGCCGAACACGCGCTTGAAGATCGTATCGACGTGCTTGAAGTGATAGCCGAGGTCGAACTGTTCGGCGATCTCGGCGTCGGAGAGATACTTCTTCACGTCGGCGTCTTTTTTCAGCAGCGTCTGGAAGTCGCCTTCGCCGCGCCACACCGGCATGGCGTTGCGCTGCACCAGCCTGTAGGCGTCCTCGCGGCTGGCGCCCTTCTGCGTCAGCGCGATCAGGAGCCGCTGCGAATGCACGAGGCCGCCGAGGCGGTCGAGGTTCTTCTGCATGTTGGCGGGATAGACCAGCAGCTTCTCGATCACGCCGGCCAAACGATTCAGCGCGAAGTCCAGCGTCACCGTGGCGTCCGGCCCGAACATGCGCTCGGCGGAGGAGTGCGAGATGTCGCGCTCGTGCCACAGCACCACGTTCTCCATCGCCGGCGTCACATAGGCGCGCACCATGCGGGCGAGGCCGGTGATGTTCTCGGTCAGCACCGGGTTGCGCTTGTGCGGCATCGCCGAGGAGCCCTTCTGGCCCTCGGAGAAGAACTCTTCGGCTTCCAGCACCTCGGTGCGCTGCATGTGGCGCACTTCGGTGGCGAGGCGCTCCATCGACGAGGCGATCACGCCCAAGGTCGCGAAGAACATCGCGTGGCGGTCGCGCGGGATCACCTGCGTCGAGATCGGCTCCGGCACCAGGCCCATCGCCTTGGCAACGTGCTCTTCGACGCGGGGATCGATCTGCGCAAAAGTGCCGACGGCGCCGGAGATGGCGCAGGTCGCGACTTCCTTGCGCGCGGTGATCAGCCGCTCGCGGGCGCGGCTGAATTCGGCATAGGCGTAAGCGAGCTTGAGGCCGAAGGTCACCGGCTCGGCGTGGATGCCGTGGGAGCGGCCGATGGTCGGCGTCATCTTGTGCTCGAAGGCGCGGGTCTTCAGCGCCGCCAGCAGCCGGTCGACATCGGCGATCAGCAGGTCGGCGCAGCGCGTCAGCTGGACGTTGAGGCAGGTGTCGAGCACATCCGACGAGGTCATGCCCTGATGCACGAAGCGCGCCTCGGGGCCGACGATCTCGGCCAGATGGGTCAGGAAGGCGATGACGTCATGCTTGGTCTCGCGCTCGATCTCGTCGATCCGCTCGACATTGAAGGTGACGTCCTTGGCCTTGGCCCAGATCGTCTTCGCCGCTTCCTTCGGGATCGTGCCCAGCTCGGCCAGCGCATCGGCCGCATGCGCCTCGATCTCGAACCAGATCTTGAAGCGGGTCTGCGGCTCCCAAATGGAGGCCATTTCGGGACGGGTATAGCGGGGGATCATGAGGACTCGCTGAAGTTCGGGGGTTACGCCGCGCTTTAGCAGAAAGGGGCGGGGGAGGCCATCGGAAGATGGCGGCGCGGGAGGGCAAATCCCCGGCACAGTCTCGTGTCCCGGACGCGGTGCGGCATTCTTATGCCGCTCCGCAGATCCGAGACCCATCGCGGTGCAGATGCGTTTGGACTCGGAAGCGGTCGCGCGGAGAGGCCGTCTCCAGAAGCGAGACGGCAGAGGTTATGGGTCCCCGCCTTCGCGGGGACCACACCGCGTATGCCGCGTAACGACGTTGACATTAGGTTTTTAATCATATAAGATTAAAGACCTAATTTACATCGAGGGCATTGGCGATGAAAATCCGAACCGAACTTGACGATATTGGCGACACCCTGGCGCGGCTGAAGTATCAACTGCTGGGCATCAAATTCGAATTGAAGCTCCGCAAACGGAGCATATTCACGAAAGACGGGTACGATTACAGCGAGCCGCGCGACGAGCTCGGTAAGTGGACCGATGGCGGAACGCTGGTTGCTAGCAATGCGAGCCGTGAGGCATAGTGTGAGGCGCAGTATGCGCGCGACACATTCATTTGCAACGCGCTGCAACTGAGAAGTTGTTGGCAGCGGGCCGCTGAGCGCTACGCCGCTTGTCTCCGTGGAAGTTCAATTCCTGTGCTGAGGTTCTAGTCATGCCAAATGCTTTGCAACGCGTTTTGAGACTTCGCAACGGCCCAGGCTATGCCGACGTCGTCGTCAGCATTTTCTGGCCCGAGCCGCGCGAAAATTCATGGTTCTCGGACTGGGCGATTCGCTGGCCCGACCGCGAGCGGAAAGGTTCGGCGGGCGGAGCGGATGCCATCCAGGCACTGCTCGTTGCGCTGAACATCGTCGGCACCGAGCTCTATTGTAGCGCGGAGCACCAGGCCGGACGGCTAAACTGGGCCGATGACTGGTCCGGCTACGGTTTCCCGGTGCCGAACGGCATGCGCGATGCCCTGACGGGGGACGATGCGAAGTATCTTTGAAGGCACGGCGCAACGCATCGTGCCATCGCTCTTTTGTCGCGAGCGATTGTGGATAGTAGGCAAGTCGCAAGCGCGCCTTTGCCCAGCCTTAGCTGGCTGAGAGCTGTTCAGGCGAAAAAGGCGCCCCAGGGTCGTCCCCGCGAAAGCGGGGACCCATAACCACTGTCGGCATCGTTGAAACGGCAGAGCCGCGACATAGCGCGTTTGCCAACTCTCCAGCGTGCATGGGTCCCCGCTTTCGCGGGGAAGACACTGAGTATGTCGCGAACGCCTCCGCGTCATTGCGAGGAGCCCTTGCGACGAAGCAATCCAGTTCGTCGCTTGTGGCTTTCTGGATTGCTTCGCTTCGCTCGCAATGACGACCGTAGGATGGGTTGAGCGCAGCGATACCCATCATCGACAAGGGCCGCCGGCGCGATGGGTTTCGCGAAGGGTTCAACCCATCCTACGGCTGAATGGCTAAATCAATCTGTAACTGCAGCAGCGTTGAATACAATTTCGGTGGCTCTCTTGTATTCGAGGAGTTCTGATACGGCATCATACGAATGATATCGCGCATAGACACTTTTTGCGCCTCTCTCGCGTAAGTCAGCTAGAGAATCTGCCCAATACGCTACGAGAGCACGCCGAATACCCGGTAGCCTGAAAACTCGCTCGGCTTTTGCAAAGTCTTCCTCAAAACTAATCAATACGGCACGTTGCGCGGCGGCGTATTCTGCCACTTGAACGTCACCGTTGTGTCGGCCCAACCACATGATCGTTTCGGGGTAATCGAGAATGAGGCGATCCAGAACGAGGTGATGTAAAAATCGGCCTTCGCTAGGCTGTCTGCTTGTAAAGGCAACTTCATGAGATCCGATGTTTAAGGTGAACCAGCGGCCGCCATTTGTTTTCGGCATTGAAGTGAGTGTCCATGCGCCTTGAATGTCGAGGCTTCCGAACAATCCAGACAGCTCAAATAATCTGTATAGAAACAATCGCACGTCTCGATTGGCGAAGAGCGCATTTGTTTTTTCATGATCGACGCGAAGCGTTGCTCCGGTAGACCGTAGTTTTTGTCGGGCTTCGTGGGGCGCAACACCGAATAGCTCGCGCGCGCCAATTACGTCGCGAATATTGCGATCATTAAAGTGCTGGTGCATCCCGCCCTCGACAAGGCGCCAGTCCGTGACATGGAGAAAATCGGAAAGCTGCCAAGGTCCATGATCAGCATATGAATCTGTTCCGTTAATGCCGCGAAGCCGCTCAGCGATGGGCCTTTCAGTGCCGCCTATCTTTATGTAATCGCTGTTTGGCGATACTAAAATGTATACAAAACCTTGAGGCATCGCGTATTCCTTCCATACACCGCGACTTGAGTGCCTCAGACCATCTCCCCCCGCGCCATCTCCGCCGCCTTCCTGATCCCGTCGATATTCGCCTTGTAGCTTTCCACCGTGCCGCCCTTGAACACCGCGGAGCCCGCCACGAAGGCGTTGGCGCCGGCGGCGGCGAGTTGGCCGGAGACGGCGGCGGAGACGCCGCCATCGACTTCGATGTCGATCGGCCGGCCCGCGGTCATGGCGCGGAGGTCGCTGATCTTGCCGAGGGCGGAAGTAATAAAGGCCTGGCCGCCGAAGCCGGGGTTGACCGACATCACCAGGATCAGGTCGACCATGTCGATGACATATTCGATCGCCGAGATCGGCGTGCCCGGGTTGAGCGAGACGCCGGCCTTCTTGCCGAGCGCGCGGATCGCCTGCAATGAGCGATGCAGATGCGGGCCCGCCTCGGCATGCACGGTGATGTGGTCGCAGCCGGCCTTGGCGAAAGCTTCGAGGTAGGGATCGCACGGCGCGATCATCAGATGTGCGTCGAAGATCTTCTTGCTGTGCGGCCGCATCGCCTTGATGACGTCGGGGCCGTAGGAAATGTTCGGCACGAAATGGCCGTCCATGACATCGAGATGCATCCAGTCGCCGCCTGCCTGATCGACGGCGCGGACCTCTTCGCCGAGCCTGGCGAAATCGGCGGCGAGGATCGATGGCGCGATGACGAGCGGGCGTGGCGCGAAGCTCTGTGACATGGCGGTTTTCCTGACGGCGTTGCGGAGGCGAAGCTTCGGGTAACATGGGCTGCGCACATCGGCAACGCTGGCCCGATGAATGCGTTGCAGCACGTTGGGAGTCGGCAAGTTCTGCCGCGACGGCACGATTTGCCGGGAACCAGGTGCCGCGCGCGTTGCGAAAGCCGTTGTTTTATCGATGTTTTTCCGCTGGCACGTGGCTTGCAAAATCCTGCTCAGGGAATTCGGCCGGTCTATGCGGCCTGAACAGGAGCTTTGTGATGTTGCCAGCCATTGCCGCTGCCTCCACCGCGATCGATGCGCTTCAAGCGCTGACCGCCGCGGTGAAATCGAAGTCGAAGACGGCGACGCCGACGACTGGCGTCAAGCAGAGTGCGGCGAGCGTGTTCGATGCCGCCAGCACCACCGCATCGACGACCAGTTCGACCCCGACCACCGTCATCAAGAGCAGCAGCGCGACATCGTCCGGCACCCTGTCGCCGAGCACGATGAGTGCCATGCTCGCCGCGCAGAGCAACACGTCGAGCGCCAGCACGACATCGACATCGTCCTCGGCCTCGACCAGCCAGTCGGATGCGCTGAAGGATCTGTTCTCGCAGCTCGACACCGACGGCAGCGGCGGCATCAGCAAATCAGAATTCGAAGACAAGCTCGGCGCCGGCGGTACCAATACCGCCAATGCCGATGCCGTGTTCGCCAAGCTCGACAAGAATGGCGACGGATCGGTCAGCGTCGATGAGCTGGGTGCGGCGCTGAAGGGCAAGGGCCATGCACATGCCGCATCGGGGGCAAGCGCCGGGGGCGGTAGCGGCGGTGCAGGGGGCTCCGACAGCGACGCCACGGGGGCGACCACCACCACGACCAGCAATCCCGATGGCACCACCACCACGTCGACGACTTACGCCGACGGCTCCGTGGTCACGATGACCACGGCGCCCACCAGCACCGCGTCGTCGTCCAGCAAAACCTCATCGTCGTCAGCGACCTCGTCCTATAATCTCATCGAGCAGATGATCCAGCGTCAGGCCAAGGCGATCTCGGCTTCATCCGCTTCGACGCTGTCGGTCTCGGCCTGATCCGTCCGTCACTTCGCGGAACGCATAGCGGTCGCGGATTTCGCGATTGAAGAACGCGCCGCGTGATGGCGCATGGATAAACGCCGCGAAAACCTCCGGCGGTACCTGCGCATAAACATACCGCCGCCCGCTGACGAACGTCACCCGGAGTTCCCCGGCGTCAGCATCGTAAGCCAGAAGTCGGATCGCGGTGGAGGGCATGGCGTGCTCCGTGTTGCGTGACATGGCAACGCGCGCCGCGACATTTCGTTCTACCGCGTCGTTCTACCGCGAAAACCGGTCCTTCCAGGCCGGCAGTGCACCGGGAAATGGCAGGGCCGTGGCGGCATGGACGCCGCGCGCGATCGCCCGCGCCATGGTATTGCCCGCCACCATGCCCAGTTCCGTCAGCCCGACCAGCGGATCGATCGGTTTTTCGCAGGTCGCAGCAGCGAACACGATGTCGCCGTCGAGCGGCGCGTGCACCGGATAGATCGCCCGGGCAAAACCGGTCTGCGCCATCATCGCCAGCCGTTTGGCTTGCGGTTTTGTCAGAATGGCGTCGGTGACGACCACCGCCAGCGTGGTGTTTTCAACCGCGGTGGCGGCTGCGCCGCCTTTCAGCCGCATCGCCAGCATTTCGGGCGTGAAGGTTTCAGGCAGGCCGCGTCCGCCGAACTCGCCATCCACTTCGAAGGGCGCCGCCCAGAACCACGGCCCGTCGCCGACGGTGACGCTGCCGATCGCATTCACCACCGCCAGCGCGGCGACGCGCACGCCGCCAACCGTCATCGCCGAGGCCGAGCCGAGGCCGCCCTTGAAATTCGCCGTCGTGGCGCCGAGCCCGGCGCCGACGCTGCCGAGCGCAAAGCTGTCGTCCGCGGCCGCCGCGGCGGCATAGCCGAGTTCGCGATACGGCGCGTAGCGGCCCCATTTCTTGTCGCCGCCGTTCAGCAGGTCGAAACAGATGGCGCCCGGCACGATCGGGATCACCGCGTCGCGGATCTGGAAACCGCGGCCCTGTTCGGCGAGCCAGGCCTGTACGCCGCCGCCGGCTTCCAGCCCGAACGCCGAGCCGCCGGCCAGCGTGATGCCGTCGATCGCCTCCACGGTATTGACGGGGTCGAGCAGGGCGCCTTCGCGGGTGCCGGGCCCGCCGCCCCGCACATCCATCGAAGCCACCGCCGGCCGATCGAACACAATCGCGGTGACGCCGGAGGCCAGCTGAGCGTCGCCGGCGTGGCCGACGCGAACGCCGGCGATATCGGTAAGAAGATTCTTCATGATGCGATTCCCGGGTTCGCCTGAGGGTTTGCCTCAAGCTAGTTTGAATCGGGCCGCGCCACACGCACGAACCTGACCTCGCCCCGCCTAGCGAAGCTTTGCTTCGCGCGGCGGGGCGGGGCGAGGGGGCGCGCTGCCGGTGTCGAGCCTGTCAACCGATCACGCCGCGATCACAACGCGGGGAGGCCGGTTGCGGGCCTTGCATCCCGGCGCGGTCGCAGTGCATCTAGCCGCATGATCCATGATGTCTCGATCCCCGCGGCGCTGATCGCCGGCCTCGTCAGCTTCCTGTCGCCCTGCGTGCTGCCGCTGGTGCCGCCCTATCTGATCTATCTCACCGGCGCGACCATCGAGCATGTCGCCGCCGACGAGACCGAGGGGGTGTCGAAGCGCGCGGTGATGATATCAGCCCTGATGTTCGTGCTCGGCTTCTCCACAGTGTTCGTGGCGCTCGGCGCCAGCGCCAGCCTGATTGGCAGCCTGATCCGGGCCTATTCGGCGGAGTTGTCGATCGTCGCCGGCCTCCTCATCATCCTGATGGGCCTGCATTTCCTGGGTCTCACGCGGATCGGCCTGTTGATGCGCGAGGGACGGCTGGCGATGGCCAAGCCGGTCGGGCTGTGGGGCGCCTATGCCATGGGCCTGGCCTTCGCGTTTGGATGGACGCCGTGCATCGGGCCGATCCTCGCGGCGATCCTGTCGGTCGCCGCGGCCGAAGCCACGGTGACCAAGGGTGCACTGCTGCTGGCGGTCTATTCCGCCGGCCTCGGAATTCCGTTCCTGCTGGCGGCCTTGATGGTCGAGCAGTTCTCGTCGGTGTTCGCGCGCATGAAGCGCCACCTCGTCAATGTCGAACGCGCCATGGGCGTGCTGATGGTGCTGACCGGCATCGGCTTCCTCACCGGCGCCGTCACCAATGTCAGCATCTGGCTGCTGGAGACGTTTCCGGCGCTGCAGAATTTCGGGTGAAGGAAGGCGCTATGCCTTCCACTCGTCATTCCGGGATGGCTTTCGGCCGGGCGAAGCCGGCTGAAAGGCAGACCCGGAATCCAGATGTGATTGAGCACTTCTGGATTCCGGGTTCGCGAACGTCGGCTGTGGCGTCGTCTCGCGCCCCGGAATGACGGGCGTGGGGCGACACTCACATTACGTGCTTACGTTCCCTTGCCGGGATTGATCTCGGCGTAGTTGCCCTTGGCGTCCCATTTGTAGACGACGTAATCGATCGCCTTGATGTCGCCCTTGGTGTCGAACGCCATCTTGCCGAGCACGGTGTCCCATTCGCCGGCCTTGATGGCTTCGATCACCTTCTTCGGATCGGTCGAGCCGACCTTGGCCACGGCCTGCGACCAGACCTGGAACGCGGCATAGGTATAGAGCGTGTAGCCTTCGGGATCGATGTTCTTGGCCTTGAATTTCTCGACGATCGCCTTCGCGGTCGGCTTGTTGCGCGGATCGGGACCGAAGGTGAACAGGGTGCCTTCCGCGGCCGGGCCGGTGATCGAGGCGAATTCCTTGTCGTTCATGGCGTCGCCGGCCATCAGCACGGTCTTGAGGCCCTGGTCGCGCATCTGGCGCAGGATGAGACCTGCTTCCTGATGATAGCCGCCGACATAGACCAGATCGATGTTGTCGCGCTTCAGGCGCGAGACGATCGAGTTAAAATCCTTGTCGCCCTTGTTGTAGGATTCGAACATCTTCTCGGTGAAGCCGGCCTTGTTCAGCGCCTTCTTGGTCTCGTCGGCGAGACCCTTGCCGTAGGTGGTCTTGTCGTTGAGGATCGCGACATTCTTGCCGGCAAAATTCTTGGTGATGTAGTCGGCGGCGACCAGGCCCTGCTGGTCGTCGCGGCCGCAGACGCGCAGCACGTTCCACAGCTTGCGCTCGGTGAACAGCGGATTGGTCGAGGCCGGGGTGATCTGCAGCACGTTGCCGTCGGCATAGGCTTCCGAGGCCGGGATCGACGACGACGAACAGAAGAGTGGCCGGCCACGAACGGCACGCCGCTGCTGGCGGTCTTCTCCGCCACCGAGCGCGCCTGCTTGGGATCGCAGGCATCGTCGCCGATCTGCAGCGCCAGCTTCTTGCCGAGCACGCCGCCGGCGGCATTGAGATCGACCACCGCCTGTTCGGCGCCGTTCTGCATCTGCCGGCCGAAGGCGGATTCGCCGCCGGTCATCGGACCGGCCACCGCGACCTTGATGTCCTGTGCGAAAGCCGCCGTCGACAGCAGCGACGCGGCGAATGCCAGGCCAATGAGCTTGAATGATTTCATATTCTGATCCTCGCTATGGTCGGGACGGGACCGGCGGCGGCGCCGGGTTCGAATTGCTGGGCATTGTCGGCTGATTTGGCCGCTAAGTCATCGGCAAATTTTTGGCCGCTGCGCCCCTTCGCCGCCGCATCTTGCCGCATCGACTTCAAGTCCGCCGGCCGCCTTCGAGATAGGCGGAGCGGATTTCCGGGGCCTGCAGCAGCTCGGCGCCGCTGCCTGACAGCGTGATCAGGCCGTTGACCATGACATAGCCGCGGTGCGCGAGGCGCAGCGCATGATTGGCGTTCTGCTCGACGATCAGCACGGTGAGGCCGTCCTGCCTGTTCAGCGTCCGGATCGCATCGAAGATTTGCCTGGCGATCAGGGGCGCCAGGCCCAGCGAGGGCTCGTCGAGCAGCAGCAGCCGCGGGCGGCTCATCAGCGCGCGGCCGATCGCCAGCATCTGTTGCTCGCCGCCGCTCAATGTGCCGCCGCGCTGGAACATGCGTTCCTTCAGCCGCGGGAACAGTGCGAGAACCTTATCGAGGCTGCTGGCGCGATCGGCAGGGCTGCTCTCGGTGACGTCGGCGCCCATCTGCAGGTTTTCCGCCACGCTCATGCGCGGAAAGATCCGGCGGCCTTCCGGCGACTGCGCGATGCGCATCCGCGCGATCTCGTGGGTCGGCAGGCCGGTGATATCGATCCCGTCATATACGATCGAGCCTGAACGGGCCCGCGGCTTGCCGAAGATGGTCATCATCAGCGTCGACTTGCCGGCGCCGTTGGCGCCGATCAGTGCTACGATCTCGCCGCTGGCGATGTCGAGATCGACGCCGCGCAGCGCCTCGATCTTGCCGTAGGAGGCGCGCAGGTTGGAGATCGTGAGCAGGGCGGTCACGTGCCGCTCTCCATCACCGCGATGGCTTCTTCCTCGTCGGCGCCGAGATAGGCCGCGATTACCTTCGGATTATCGCGGATCGCCTGCGGTGCGCCGTCGGCGATCTTGACGCCATAGTCCAGCACCACGATGTGATCGGAGATTTCCATCACCACCGACATGTCGTGCTCGATCAAGAGAATCGAGGTGCCGTGCTCGGCGCGGATCTTCAAGAGCAACTCGCTGAGCGCCGCGCTCTCGCGTGCATTCAATCCGGCGGCGGGTTCGTCGAGGCAGAGCAATGCCGGCTCGGTGCACATCGCGCGCGCGATTTCGAGCCGGCGCTGGTCGCCATAGGGCAGATTGCCGGCGGCATCGTCGGCGCGGTCGAGCAGGCCGATCTGCGCCAGCCAGTAGCGCGCCAGGTCGATCGCGTGCTTCTCGGCGGCGCGATAGCTGGGCACGCCGAACAGGCCGAGAAAGGTGAAGCCGGAGGCGCGCATCAGCGCGTTGTGCTGCGCGACCATCAGGTTTTCCAGCGCGGTCATGCCGGGAAACAGCCGGATATTCTGAAAGGTGCGCGCGACCTTGGCGAGTTTGGAAATGCGAAAGTCGTTGAGCTTCTCCAGCCGCATTTCGCTGCCGGCATTGCTGAGCCGCATGGTGCCGGAGCTCGGCTTGTAGAAGCCGGTGACGCAGTTGAACACGGTGGTCTTGCCGGCGCCGTTCGGTCCGATCAGCGCGGTGATCTTGCGGCGCTCCGCGGTGAAGGAGAGGTCGTTGACGGCGACAATGCCGCCGAAGCGCATCGCGAGACCTTCGACGCTGAGGATGTTGTCGCTCATCCCTTGCCTTCCTTCACAAGGTCGGACGAGATCGCGTGACTGTGTTTCAGGAATACGGTGGGCGCGCGGTGGCCGATCAGGCCGCGGGGCCGCCAGATCATCAGCAGCACCATGGCGATGCCGAACACCAGCATGCGATATTGCTCGAAGCCGCGGAACAGCTCGAAGCCGCCGATCATGGTCAGCGCGGCAAGTGCGACACCGAGTTGCGAGCCCATGCCGCCCAGCACCACGATCGCCAGCACCAGCGCCGATTCCTGGAAGGTGAAGGATTCCGGACTGATGAATCCCTGCCGTGTCGCGAAGAACGAGCCGGCGAAACCGGCGAACATCGCGCCGGTGGCGAAGGCGGTGAGCTTCGTGGTCGTGGTGTTGATGCCCAGCGCGCGGCAGGCGACCTCGTCTTCACGCAGGGCTTCCCAGGCGCGGCCGATCGGCAATGCGCGCAGCCGGATCGTCACCCAGTTGGTGAGCAATGCGAGGGCCAGGATCAGGTAGAACAGAAACACGATGCGATGGGTCGGCGAGAACGCGATGCCGAGTTTGGCGGCGAGGCCGTCATCGCCGGGCGTCAGCGGAATGCCGAACATGGTCGGCCGCGGAATGCTGCCGATGCCGTTGGGGCCGCCGGTGAGGCTTTGCCAGTTGATGATGACGAGTCGGACAATCTCGCCGAAGGCCAGCGTGACGATAGCGAGATAATCGCCGCGCAATCGCAGTACGGGAAAGCCGAGCAGCACGCCGAAGAATGCTGCGAGGATTCCGGCGAGCGGCAGGCAGATCCAGAACGACAGGCCGAAATTGGTGGCCAGCAGCGCGTAGGAATAGGCGCCGACGGCGTAGAAGGCGACATAGCCGAGGTCGAGCAGGCCGGCGAGGCCGACCACGACATTCAATCCCCAGCCGAGCATCACATAGGTCAGCACCAGAATCCCGAGATCGAGGATGTAGCGCTGGTCGTAGAAGATCACCGGCACCAGGAAGGTGAAGATCAGCAGCACCGGCGCGATGGCGCGGCGGGCGATCGCCAGCGCGTTCTGCGTCGAGGGCGGCACGATCCGGATCGTATCGACCGGTCCCCACCAATAGCGCAGCAGTTCGACCACGATGCTGCCGCCGAATACCACGGCGACCATGGCGGCGAGATCGCCGAACCGGGTCCAGTAAATCAATTGACCTGAAGGCCCTGCCTCGGTGCGGACGCCGATCATCAGCGAGAACAGCACCAGCGCGACCACCGCAGAGATCAGCGCTTTCTTGAAAATGAAGGCGGCGTCCAGGCCGCGAGCAGCTTTGGCAGATGGGGAGAGTGCTGCCACGTCGCCGCCGTCAAACTTTTTCGACTTCCGGCCGGCCGAGCAGGCCGGTCGGAAGGAAGATCAGTACGACGATGAGAATCGAGAACGCCGCGACGTCCTTGTATTCCGTGGAGAAGTACGCTGCCCACAGGGTTTCGATCAGACCAATCAAGAGGCCGCCGAGCATCGCGCCGGGCAGCGAGCCGATGCCGCCAAGCACCGCGGCCGTGAACGCCTTGATGCCGGCGACAAAGCCCATGAAGAAATCGACGAGGCCGTAATACAGCAGGTACATCATGCCGGCGACGGCGGCGAGTGCGGCGCCGATCACGAAGGTCATGGAGATGGTGCGATCGACATCGACGCCGAGCAGCGATGCCATGGTCTGGTCCTGCTCGCAGGCCCGCATGTCGCGGCCCAATCTGGTTTTCGCCACCAGCCAGGTGAAGATGCCGAGCAGCACCACGGTAGTGATGACGACAATGATCTGCACATTGGAAAGCCGCACCACAAAGCCGTCGCCGCTCTCGTGCAGCGTGTAGCCGCCGGTAATGATCGGCGGTACCGGCTTGACGCGGGCGCCCTGCGCCACTTGCGAATAATTGGTCAGCACGAATGACATGCCGATTGCCGAGAGCATCGGGGCGAGGCGGAACGAGTGCCGCAGCGGCCGGTAGGCGATACGCTCGATGGTCCAGCCATAGAGCGCGGTGATGGCCATCGAGACCAGCAGCACGATCAGCAGGATAACCGGCACGACGGTCAGGCCAATCGAGACGAGGATCAGGAAGCTGATCAGCGCGATGAAGCCGCCGATCATGAAGATGTCGCCATGGGCAAAATTGATCATGCCGACGATGCCGTAGACCATCGTATAGCCGATCGCGATCAGGCCATAGATGGAGCCGAGCACGATGCCGTTGATCAGTTGCTGGGCGAAATAATCCATGCGCTGCCGTGTGGAATCCTGAAGAAGATGCGCGTATTCCTATCGCAAAACCGGTGCCCACTTTTGCGGAATACGCGCTGCGTGATGACGCGCGATGGCCCCGGCAGCCGGAACATCGCGTCGCTGTTTCGTTTTCTAACAGCGGGGATTGGGGGCGGCAACAGGGTGCGCTGCGCCTAAAGTAAGCTGTACATGGTGATTTTCTCGGCGATTTTTGCGCCGCAACAGACGGGTTCCTCAGTCATACTTGCGCCCTTGAAGTGCCGTGCAACGATCACGCCGGAACCGAAACCAACATCGGGATGGTGCGTTGGATGCGCGCTGAATGGTTCAGCAAGGAGATTGAAGAATGTCCAATCAGAACCAGAACAACCCGGGACAGCAGAATCAGAACCCGGGTCAGAAGCCCGGCCAGCAGCAGCAGGGCGGCGGACAGAAGCCCGGTCAGCAACAGCAGGATCCCAATCGGCAGGGCAACCCCGGTCAGCGTGACCGTTAGCCAGCAGCCTGGTCGGGAATAGCCGCCAGTAAGGAAAATCCCGCCTCAAGGCGGGATTTTTCTGTTTTGGCAATTTTCTGTTTTGGCAAGTCGTTTCGGCGCTTCGCCGCAAGTTATCCCGCCCATTCGAATATTAAGGTAAACAAAGGGTTTACGTTGCCGGCTGTATTGGACGGGGCTTACCTCGCCGCGAATAGCACCGACTCGGGATGCGAGTCGCGCAGGATGCGGCGGAAGAGACATGTACCAGAACTGGCGGATCAGCAGCTTCAATGGCGCGCTTCTGGCGTGCTATTTCATCCCGACCTGGACCATCTTCGCCTTCCGGATCATGATCTCGCCGATCCAGGGACTCTATGAGCGGCCCAATGTTTCGCTGGCGCTGTTCATGAACGACTACCTGCATCTCGCGACCATGAGCACGGTGCGCTATGCTTGGCTACTCGCGCTGGGCAAGCTGACGGTGGTGGCGTTCTTCGCGGTGTTTCTGGTGTTCACCACGCGGGCCTCGATCCGCAAGACCGGCGGCTGCGACGAGGCGCTGGCCATGGCGCTCGGCATCGGCAGCCTGATCAGCTTCATCAGCATGGTGATGGCGTCGAAGGTCGGGGAGACCGTCGCGATGCGGCTGCATATCACCGAATTGCTGCTGCTGCTCGGCACCGCGATCCTGATGGCGATCGAGCCGCCGATGCAGCGCGACGCACCTGAGAAGAACACGGTGCCACAACCGCGCGAGCCTGGGTTCTATACCTTCAGCAGCCCGAGTTCCTGAACGATCGCGGTGGCTTCCTTGACGGCATGATTGGCCGCTGGAACGCCGCAATAAATTGCCTGCTGCAGCAGGATCTCCTTGATATCCTCGGGCGTGAATCCGCCTTCCGCCAGAGCGGCGCGGACGTGCAGGCGAAACTCATCCCACTGCCCGAGCGCCACCATGGTGCCGATCACCAGCACGCGCCTCGTGCGCTCGTCGAAATGCGGCCGGGTCCAGATCTCGCCCCAGGCGTGGCGCGTGATCAGGTCGATGAAATCCGCATTGAAGGCGTTCTTGTTGGCCATCGATTTGTCGACCCAGGCATTGCCCAGCACCTTGCGGCGCTGCGCCATGCCGTCGTCACGGCGTTGCTGATCGTCCATGGTGGCTCTCCGCTTTAGCGCTGGGTCAGGAAGCCGACCACAGCGTCGGTGAAAGCGTGCGGCTGCTCGACATTGGAGATGTGCGCGGCGTCGAGGATGGTCAGGCTGGCGCCGGGGATCTGGCTGCGGATGTATTCGCCGGCGGCGAGCGGCGTTGACATGTCCTGGCGGCCGGCAATCACCAGCGTCGAGCTCTTGATCTTGGGCAGCAGCGCGCGCTGGTCGAGCGTGCTCAGCGCCTCGCAGGCGGCGATGTAGCCCTCGACCGGCGAGGCGATCAGCATCGCCTTCATGTTGGCGGTGATCTCGGGCTCGCGCTCGCGGAAATCCGCGGTCAGCCAGCCACCGATGACGGCGTCGGCCACCGAGGCGAGGCCGCCTTCGCGGACGGCCTTGATGCGGTTGTGCCAGTTGGTAGGGTCCGGATAGTAGCAGCTGGTGTTGGACAGGATGATGCGGTCGAAGCGTTCCGGCGCGTTGGCGCCGAGCCATTGGCCGACCATGCCGCCCATCGACAGGCCGCACCAGTGCACCTTGTCGATGTTGAGATCGTCGAGGATCGCGATCACGTCGCGGCCGTAGCGCTCCATCGTCGTGGGGCCGCCTGGCGCACCGGATTTGCCATGGCCGCGGCGATCGTAGCGGACCACGCGAAACAGCTTTGTCAGTGCCGCCATCTGCGGCTCCCACATCTGCATGGTGCAGCCCAGCGAATTCGACAGCATCAACGTCGGGCCGCCGTCGCGGCCTTCAACGGAGACGTTGAGCAGGCAACCGTCGGCATCGATCATGGGCATCAGAGCTTCTCCAGAGATTTTTATTTGCGTACGAGTGAGGCGAGCAGGCGGTCGATCAGGGCCTGTGAAACGCCCTGATAGGCCGTCGGCTCGAACAGTTTTGCGATTGCGTCGGCGCCAAGTTGCGCCGTGATTTTCGGATCCTTGGTCAGCACGTCGCGCAGGTGCTGCTTGTCGGCGACAGCCTTCTTGCTGGCCGCCTCGACCAGATGATGGGCGTCGCTCTTGCCGAGCTTTTCGGCCAGCGCCATCGTCACCGCTTCGGCCATGATCAGGCCGTGGGTCTCGTCGAGATTGAGGCGCATGCGCGCCGCATCGACTTCGAGGCCTTCGGCGATATCGACAATGGCGGCGAGGGCGCCGGAGGTGACAAGCTGCAGCGTCGGCAAGGTCGGCCATTCCGCATGCCACGGCCCGGCGCTGCGCTCATGATCCTGAACCTGGGCGGCAAGGATCGTTGCTGCCAGATTCGGCGCCATGGTGGCGGCGGCGAGCGCGGTGGCCGAGGCGACCGGATTGCGCTTGTGCGGCATGGTGGACGAGCCGCCGCGGCCTTCGCCTGATGGCTCGAACGCTTCGGCCACATCGGTCTGCATCATCAGCGACACGTCGCGGGCGATCTTGCCGCAGGTGCCGGCGAGAATCGCCAGCACCGAAGCGACTTCGGCGATCCGGTCGCGATGGGTGTGCCACGGCGCGTCCGGCAGCGGCAGGTTCAGCTCCTGCGCCAGCCGGTCCGCGACGACGAGCCCCTTGTCGCCGAGCGCGGCGAGCGTGCCGGCGGCGCCGCCGAATTGCAGCGCCAGCCCTTCGCTGCGCAACCGCTGCAGGCGAAGGCGGGAGCGGTGCAGGGCCGAAGCATATTCGGCAAGCTTGAGCCCGAACGGCATCGGCAGCGCGTGCTGCAGCCAGGTGCGGGCGACCACGGCGGTGTTGCGGTGCTTCTGCGCGAGGTTGGCGAAGCCGGCGATGGCGCGGTCGAGATCAGGCAATAGCGCATCGATGGCAGCGCGCAGGCCCAGCATGGTGGCGGTGTCGATCACGTCCTGGCTGGTGGCGCCCCAGTGCACGTAGCGCGCGGCGACTTTGTCGATCTTGTCGACACGGGCGGTGAGCGTTTTGACCAGCGGAATGGCAAGGTTGCCGGACCGGGTCGCAGCCTCAGCCAACTCAGCCAGATCGAACTTTTCCGCCCGGCAGGCCGCTTCGATCGCTGCCACGGCGGCTGCGGGAATCACGCCCACAGCCGCTTCGGCGCGGGCCAGCGCCGCTTCGAAGTCCAGCATGTGCTGCAGATAGGCGGCATCGTCGCAGACGGCGCGCATCGCGGCGCTCGACAGCAGGGGGGCCAGCAGAGGGGAAAGGGATGTGCTCATGTGCCGCGGACCTAACCATTCCCGGCGGTATCTGCCAATACCTTCCGGCCGCTCGTTCTGCTGCGCTGCGAATATGCATCGCATCCATCCGGGCGCTGCCCTTTCCTTTGCGCCGTCCGTGCTTTACTTGGGATCACCGCCGCCATTTCGAGGCGGGCGACAATCCAGGAGACATTCCCATGGCCATGACGATGAGCGGCGAAGTCCAGCTTGCCGCGCCGCGCGAAGTGGTGTGGACCAAACTCAACGATCCCGCGGTGCTGAAGACCTGCATCCCCGGCTGCGAAGAGCTTGAGGCAACGGACGAAGGCGGCTTCCGCGCGGTCGCTAAGATGAAGGTCGGGCCGGTGTCGGCGCGCTTCAAGGGCAAGGTCACGCTCAGCGATCTCGATCCGCCAAATGGCTACAAGATCTCCGGCGAAGGCGAGGGAGGCGTGGCCGGCTTCGCCAAGGGCGGCGCGGTGGTCGGGCTGACGGACAAGGATGGCGGCACGCTGCTGACCTATAATGTCGAGGCGCAGATCGGAGGCAAGCTGGCCCAGCTCGGACAGCGTCTGATCAACGGTTCGGCCAAGAAGCTCGCCGACGAATTCTTCTCGAATTTCGCCAAGGCGGTTCAGGGCTGAACGCAACAAGGCTGGCTGGTCTGATCAAGTCTTGTTGATGCCTGCTGCCAGACACATACCCTGCCATCCCGACTTGAGGTTGCTCATTGCCGGGATGGGCCATATTATGCCTTTGGAATGATTTTAATGACCGCGCGGCCCCGCAATGGCGGTGCGGATGAAGAGAGTGCATATGGCCAAAATCTCCCTGATCGTGAACGGCAATCCTGTCACCGGCAATATCGATCCGCGCACCCTGCTGGTGCAGTTTCTGCGCGAGAATCTGCGGCTGACCGGGACCCATGTCGGTTGCGACACCTCGCAATGCGGCGCCTGCGTTGTGCATCTCGACGGCAAGGCCGTGAAGTCCTGCACCACGCTCGCCGTGATGGCTGACGGTCACGAAGTGAAGACGATCGAGGGTCTCGCCGCCGACGGTGCGCCGCTGCATCCGATGCAGGAAGCGTTTCGCGAGCATCATGGCCTGCAATGCGGCTTCTGTACCCCCGGCATGATCATGACCGCGGTGGATCTGGTGCATCGCAAGGGCCACGACCTCAGCGACCACGTCATTCGCGAAGAGCTCGAAGGCAATCTCTGCCGCTGCACCGGCTATCAGAACATCGTTCAGTCGATCGCAGCCGGCGCCAAGGCGATGGCGAATTCCGACCTCGCATAACGACGCAATCAAGAACAGCGCACGGCGATCCCCCCGGGATCGCAAAACGATCCCGAGGATCACTCATGTACGAATTCAAATATCATCGTCCGGCGACTGTGCGGCAGGCCGCCAATCTGCTGATCAAGAATGAAGACGCCAAGCTGATCGCCGGCGGCCACACGCTGGTGCCGGTGATGAAGCAGCGGCTCGCCGCCCCGCCGCATGTCGTCGATCTGTCTCATGTCGAAGGCCTCGATGGCATCGAGATCAAAGGCCGCTCGCTGGTGATCGGCGCGCTGGCCAAGCACGCCGATGTGGCGTCGTCGCCGATAGTCGGCGAAGCGATCCCGGCGCTGGCCGAACTGGCGGAGCTGATCGGCGATCCCGCGGTGCGCCACAAGGGTACCATCGGCGGTTCGCTCGCCAACAACGATCCGACTGCGGATTATCCGGCAGCGGTGTTCGCGCTCGGCGCGACCATCGTCACCAACAAGCGCAAGCTGAAGCCGGAAGAATTCTTCCAGGGCCTGTTCACCACCGCGCTGGAAGCCGACGAGATCATCACCAAGGTGTCGTTTCCTGTGCCGAAGAAGGCCGCCTACATCAAATTCCGCAACCAGGCCTCGCGCTATGCGCTGGTCGGGGTGTTCGTCGCCAAGCGTCCGTCGGATGTCCGGGTCGCCGTTACTGGCGCTGGCTCCGAAGGCGTGTTCCGCGTCGAGGCGTTCGAGGAAGCCTTGAAGAAGCGCTTCTCGCCGAAGGCGCTGGACGGTCTCACGGTGCCCGCCGAAGGGCTCAACAGCGACCTGCACGGCAGCGCAGAATATCGCGCGCATCTGATCGGCGTGCTGGCGCGCCGCGCCGTCGAAGCCGCCAACACCCGGACCTGATTTGTCAGGTCCGGCTATTCTCAGATTGGCTATCCCATGACTGCGACATCGGCGTTTCCCACTTCCGTCGATGCGACGCTCGAATTGCTGACCGCGCGCGGCTATCTCGCCGAGCGCTCGCTGGCGACGGTGGTGTTTCTGGCCCTCAAGATGGGCCGGCCGTTGTTTCTCGAAGGCGAGGCCGGCGTCGGCAAGACCGAGATCGCTAAGGTGCTGTCCGCGGCGCTGGGCCGCAAGCTGATCCGGCTGCAGTGCTATGAAGGCCTCGACGTCGCTTCCGCCGTCTATGAGTGGAACAGCGCGTCGCAGATGATCGCGATTCGTCTGGCGGAAGCAGTCGGCGATACCGACCGCGACCAACTCTCCAGCGATATTTTCGCCGAGCGCTACCTGATCAAACGGCCGCTGCTGCAGGCGCTGGAGCCCGACGTCGCCGGCGCGCCGGTGCTGCTGATCGACGAACTCGACCGCGCCGACGAGGCTTTTGAGGCCTATCTGCTGGAAATCCTCAGCGACTTTCAGGTCACGATCCCCGAGCTCGGCACCGTGAAGGCGCCGGCGCCGCCGATCGTCATCGTCACCTCGAACCGCACCCGTGAAATCCACGACGCGCTGAAGCGCCGCTGTCTGTATCACTGGGTCGATTATCCTTCCGCGGAGCGCGAACTCGCGATCGTGAAATCGCGCGTCCCCGGCATCTCCGCAAAACTGTCGCAGCAGGTGGTGTCCTTCGTGCAGGCGCTGCGCGACCAGGACTTCTACAAGTCGCCGGGCGTCGCCGAGACCATCGACTGGGCCACCGCGCTGACCGAACTCGACGCCCGCTCGCTGACGCCGCAGGTGGTCGGCGATACCCTCGGCGCACTGCTGAAGTATCAGGACGACATCGCGCGGATGCAGGGCGACAATCTGCAGAAAGTCCTCAAGGAAGCGACGAGCGACAGTTAGAGCACTGTCATTCCGGGATGCGGCAGACGGCGAAGCCGGATGGCGCAGGCCCGGAATCCGGAGATGTTCAGCCATCTCGGGATTCCGGGTTCGCGCGCAGCTGACGCTGCGCACGCCCCGGAATGACGAACGTGGATAGCCACATGACGATCGATCATCTGAACCCACCGACCGGCCTGATCGCCGACAATGTCATCGGTTTTGCCCGCGCGCTGCGCGCCGCCGGGCTTCCGGTCGGGCCGGGCGCGGTGATCGATGCGCTCAACGCTTTGCAGGTCATCGACATCGGCAAGCGTGCCGACGTCTTCACCACGCTGGAAGCGATCTTCGTCAAGCGCCACGAGCACGCGCTGGTATTCGCGCAGGCCTTCGACCTGTTCTTCCGCGCTGCCGAGGAGTGGAAGCATCTGCTGGATTCCGTGCCGTTGCCGGATCAAGCCAAGCGCAAGCCGCCGCCGGCCTCGCGCCGCGTCCAGGAAGCCATGGCCAGGCCCGCCATGAGCGAGGCGCAGGAGAAGCCTGAGGAGCAGGAAATCAAGCTCTCGGTCTCCGATCGCGAGGTGCTGCAGAAGAAAGACTTCGCGCAGATGAGCGCGGCGGAGATCGCGCAGGTCACCCGCGCCATAGCTGCCATGAGTTTGCCGCAAGCCGAATTGCGCACGCGCCGTACCCAGCCGGACAAGCGCGGGCTCAAGCTCGATCTGCGCCGTACCCTGCGCGGCAGCCTGCGCACCGGCGGCGACATTATCGATATCCGCCGCCTCGGCCTGATCGACAAGCCGGCGCCGATCGTGGCGCTGCTCGATATCTCTGGCTCGATGAGCGAATATACCCGCCTGTTCCTGCACTTCCTCCACGCCATCACCGACGCCCGCAAGCGGGTCTCGGTGTTCCTGTTCGGCACCCGCCTGACCAATGTGACGCGGGCGCTGCGGGCACGCGACCCCGACGAGGCGCTGGCGAGCTGCTCGTCGTCGGTGGAGGACTGGGCCGGTGGCACAAGGATCTCGGCGTCGCTGCACACCTTCAACAAGCTGTGGGGCCGCCGCGTGCTCGGCCAGGGCGCCATCGTGCTGCTGATCTCCGACGGGCTGGAGCGCGAGGCCGACGCCAGACTGACCTTCGAGATGGACCGGCTGCACCGGTCCTGCCGGCGGCTGATCTGGCTGAACCCGCTGCTGCGCTTCGATGGCTTCGAGGCCAAGGCGCAGGGCATCAAAATGATGCTGCCGCACGTTGACGAATTCCGTCCGGTACATAATTTGAGTTCGATCGAGGGGCTGATCAAGGCGCTGTCCGCGGTGCCCCCCGCCCACCACCGCAGCCTGATCCGGCCTGCCGCTTAGAAGATTTGCAGTTTGAAAGAGGCTCCCATGCTCAATCGCGATGAAGATATTCTGAAAGCGGCTGAGGACTGGCAAAAGGCCGGTCACGGCGTTGCGCTGGCCACCGTGGTCGAGACCTGGGGCTCGGCGCCGCGGCCGGCCGGCTCGAGCCTCGTCATCAATGACGACGGCACGTTCCTGGGGTCGGTGTCCGGCGGCTGCGTCGAAGGCGCGGTCGTGACCGAAGCGCTCGACGTGATCGCGTCAGGCGCGCCAAAGATGCTGGAATTCGGCGTCGCCGACGAGACCGCGTGGAACGTGGGCCTGTCCTGCGGCGGTACCATCCGCGTGTTCGTCGAGAAAGTCGGGCAGTCGTGAAGCTTGAGACCCTGACGCAAGTCAACATCGAGCGTGCCGCGCGCCGCCCGGTGATAGTAATCACCGACGTCGCCAATGGCGAGCAGCGGCTGGTCAAGGCCGCCGACTTCGCCACGGATCCGCTGCGCGCCGAACTCGACAAGCAGTTGCGCATGGGCAAGAGCGCGATGATCGAGGCCGACGGCAAGAAGCTGTTTCTCAACGTCTACGCGCCGACCGCGCGTCTCGTCATCATCGGCGCCGTCCACATCAGCCAGGCCTTGGCGCCGCTGGCACGCGCGCTGGACTACGACGTCACGGTGGTCGATCCGCGCACCGCCTTTGCCAGCGCTGAGCGCTTCCCCGATGTGTCGCTGGTCGCGGAATGGCCCGACGTGGCGCTGCCGCCGCTCAATGTCGATCATTACACCGCCTTCGTTGCGGTGACGCATGACCCGAAGATCGACGATCCCGCGCTACTGCACGCCTTCGAGCGCGACTGCTTCTATATCGGCGCGCTGGGCTCGCGGAAAACCCACGCCAAGCGCGGCGACCGCCTGAAGGCGCAGGGCGCCACCGACGCGGATATCGCGAAGATCCATGCGCCGATCGGGCTCAACATCGGCGCCGTGTCGCCTTCGGAGATCGCGGTGTCGATCATGGCGCAGATCACCGCCGAGCTGCGACTTCCCAAAGCGAGTGCCGCATGAAATTCGGTCCCGCCAGTCCGGCGGATGCACTGGGCGGCGTCACCGTCCATACGCTGCGCCAGGGCACGCTCGTTCTCAAGAAGGGCACCACCATCGGTCCCGATGAAGTCGAGGCGCTCACCCGCGCTGACGTCAAGGAGATCGTGGTCGTGCGTCTCGAGGATGGCGACGTCTCGGAAGATGTCGCCGCGGCCAGCATCGCGCAGGCGGTGGCAGGCGAGGGCGTCAACGTCGAGCGCGCCTTCACCGGCCGCGCCAACCTGTTTGCCGCGCATCCCGGCGTGCTCGTGGTGGATCGCACCATCGTCGATCGCATCAATGCCGTCGATGAAGCGATCACCTTTGCGACGCTGGCGGCCTACAAGCCGGTGGTCGAAGGCGAGATGATCGCCACCGTGAAATTGATTCCGTTCGGCGTTGCCGGCAAGCTGCGTGATGCCGCGGTGGCCGCTGCGACCGGCGGCGCGATGCGGATTGCGCCCTATGGCATCAAGCGCGTTGGCATCGTCTCGACGCTGCTGCCGGGCCTTGCGCCGAAGGTGATCGAGAAGACTTTGCGCGTCACTGCGGAACGTCTCGCGCCGGCCGGCGCCGAGATCATTGCCGAACGCCGTGTGGCGCATGATGAGACGGCGCTGGCGGCATCGATCAAGGAATTGCTCGGTCTCGGCGCGGAGCTGGTGATCGTGTTCGGCGCCTCGGCGATTGCCGATCGGCGCGATGTGATCCCGGCGGCGATCGAGCAGGTCGGCGGCGCCATCGAACATTTCGGCATGCCGGTCGATCCCGGCAATCTCTTGCTGATCGGCAATGCCGGCGGCGTCCCGGTATTGGGCGCGCCCGGCTGCGCACGTTCGCCGGTGGAAAACGGTTTTGACTGGGTGCTGATGCGGCTGCTTGCCGGCCTCAAGGTGACCCGCGCCGACCTCACAGGCATGGGCGTCGGTGGCCTGCTGATGGAAATCGTCACCCGGCCGCAGCCGCGCGTGCCTCTGGGCACCGACGGCAATCGTAATGTCGCGGCGATTATCCTCGCCGCAGGCCGTTCGACCCGGATGGGCGGGCCGAACAAGCTCCTGGCCGAACTGAACGGCAAGACGCTGGTGCGGATCGTCGCCGAACAGGCGGTGGCCTCGAAGGCCACCAGCGTGACGGTGGTGACGGGTCATCAGGCCGCCGAGGTCGAGAAGGCGTTGGCGGGCCTGAAGGTGAAGTTCGTGCACAATCCTGATTTCGCCGAGGGGCTTGCCGGTTCGGTGAAATCAGGCATTGCGGCGGTGCCCGCCGATGCCGACGGCGCGGTGGTCTGTCTCGGCGACATGCCGCTGATCGACACCCGTCTGATCGACCGGTTGATCGAGGCTTTTGCGCCGGACCGTGGCAGCCTGATCGTGGTGCCGGTCAGCGACGGTCGCCGCGGCAACCCGGTGCTGTGGTCGCGGCGCTTCTTCGGCGAGTTGATGACGCTGGACGGCGACATCGGCGCCCGGCATCTGATCACGAAGCATGGCGAGGCGGTGGCCGAGGTGCCGGTCGAAGGCCACGGTGCCTTCCTCGACATCGATACCCCGCAGGCACTGGCTGAAGCGCGGCGCGGCTGAGCACGGCGTCGTCGGCACGTCGGCCCTTTGGAACTTGTTCACCAAGTTGAAACGCCCTGTGTGTAGCTTCTCCCGAGATTGAACCTCGGGGGAGGGGAATTTGACTTTTATTGCTGCGCGCCGTCGCGCGTTGTTTGTTGCTGCTTTGTTACTGGCACTGGCCCCGCAATTCGCTGCGCCCGCGCTGGCCGCCGGCGCGCTGGCCGTGGGCAAATGTGGCGCCTATGGCCAGGCCTTCGACTATCCCGCCCAGGAAGCGGCGCTCGCCGCCGCCCGCAAGCAGTGCAAGGGCGACTGCACCACGGTGACCATGAATCGCGCCTGCGCGGCATTCGCCGTCGATATGAAAAATCCCTGCGGAGCCCATGGCTATGCGGTGGCGCCGCGGATTTCCAGCTCACTGAACGCGGCGACGAAGAAATGCTATGACTTCGGCGGCAAGGAATGTGTGATCCGCGCCTGGGCCTGTGACGCCAAGGGCTGATCCGTCACCCGTCCCAACCGGCGTGAATACGCCGCGTCAATTCTCGAAGAACGGCTCGCGCGGCGGCCGCACCATGATGCCGAGCCGGCCATAGATGCCGTCGCGCTGGAAACTGTCCTGCACATAGCCGGCCGCCACCGACCATTCATAATCACCGGTGCGCAGTCCGGTGAGATGGGCGCCGACCCGGTATTGCCGGCCGAAATAATCGCTTGATAGCGAAGCCTCGGGGCCGATCCAGAACCGGTCGAACAGCCGCCATCCGGCGGCGATGCGGCTGTTGATCCCGTTGTCGATCATGGTGCCGGAGAGCGAATACTGCAGCATCAGCGATCGCGTCGGCTCCCACCACACGTCGGTGGTGAATCGTGCACCGATCCTGCTGCGCGTGGCTGCGAGCCGCCGGTTGATCAGAAGATAGTCGGCTTCGACATCGACGCCGCCGAGCACCTGCATTTCGAAGTTGCCGCGTTTGAATCGGATGCCCGGCATGAGGGAGCCGCGGAAGATCTGGGTCTCGTAGCGGCGTTTGAATGTGGTGTAGCGTTCGAGGCCCTCGGACGTGAAAAGGCGCAGGATGAAGCCGTCCTTGTTGATTCCCTTCGGCGCCCACTGCATCCCGGCATAGGCGCCAAAGCCGCAGCGCCAGATGTCGAGGCCGGTGAAGTACAGCAAGCGGTCGGGCATGCCGCCGGTCAGGAAGTCGAACGCCGGCTTCCTCGATATCACTGGATCAAAAAGCACGGACCAACCGGACGCTTTCTTCTCAACGGTCGATGTTTCCTCGTCCTGGTCGTCGTCCGCCTCCTGAGTCAGCGCGTGGTTGATACCGCAAGCCGTCACGGCCGCGGCGATGCACAAGGCACGCAACGTCAACCCCCAACGCATAGGCCCAAGCCCCACGCAACGAAAATGCAACTTAAGGTAGATTAAAGCTGTGGGTAATTGCGCGTCCAGCGTGGTGGTGAGAACGATCTGGGAACGCGTGAAAAGATTTTCAGAGCTGTGACGGCAGCAGGTTCTCGATCGTGATGCCTTCGCGGTCCTCGATGATCTCGGCGATCCACTGTCGGTGGCAGTGCTGGTGATCGCGCTCGTAGCAGAGGATGCAGACCGGCCCGGCTTTCTTCACCAGCGCGGCAAGCTCGTCGAGCTCTTCCTTGGCCTGCGGCGTCTTCAGATGCGCCTGGTAGATTTTCCGTAGCTGGTCGTATTTGCCGCCGCGCGCGGCGTCGCGGCCGTCCTTCGGGGTACCCAGGCCGCGCAGATGGACATAGCCGATGCCGCGCTCGTCGAGGCCGGCCGCGAGCTGTTTCTTGGAAAAGCCGGGCCGGCGCGAGGCGGCGACCGCGCGCACATCCACCAGCAATTTGACGCCGGCCTGCTGCAGTTCGTCGAGCACCGCCTTGGCAGGGGTCTGCTCATAGCCGACGGTGAAGAGGCGTTTGGTATGGCGAGCCATCTCGGCGTCCAGTCGCTTGTTCAATCATTCGCGAGGCTACGTCACTCCGGGAATCGTTTCCACACCGGTGACGGGACGTCGGGAAGTCTGGGCAACCTGCGACATGGAAGTCCGATGCGCGCGTTGCCTCCATTTGCGCTATGCCGCATAGTCAGCACAGAAAAAAGGCCCAGTTGTAAGGGCTTCTCACCATGGGGGGATATGATGACCGGATTTTTCCGTGCGCTGGCATGGATTGTTGCTGCGCTTGCGTCACCGGTTGCAGGCGTGGCGACGACACAGGCTCAAACCGCCTATCCTGACCATCCCGTCAAGATCATCGTCCCGATCGGTCCCGGCGGCAGCTACGATCTCGTCGGCCGGCATCTCGCCGACGTGCTGTCCAAGCGGATGGGACAAGCTTTCTTTGTCGAGAACAAGCCTGGCGCCGGCACCGTCATAGGGACGCAGGCGGCTGCGCAGAGTGAGCCCGATGGCTACACGTTGCTGGTCGGCGGGCTCTCCAACATGGCTTTCAACTCGGCGCTGTATTCGAAGCTCAGTTACGACCCGCTCAAGGATTTCGTGCCGGTCGCACTGGTCTACAAGTTTGGTTACGTGATGGTCGGTCGCAAGGATATCCCGCACGCGAAGCTGCAGGACATCGTCGCGGCTGCGAAAGCCAACCCGGGCTCGATCACAGTGGCGACCGCCGGCGTCGGAACCGGTCAGCAACTGGTGGCCGCGGCATTTATGAGGGCCGCCGGCGTGAAGCTGCAGGAAGTGCCGTACAAGGGTTCGCCGGCGGCTTTCACGGATCTGCTTGCAGGTCGTATCGATCTGTTCTTCGACTCGATGGCCGCCGGCTTGCCATACGTGCAAGCGGGGCAGGCCAAGGGGATCGCTGTGCTGTCGTCCAAACGCAGTTCGCTTGCGCCGGATGTCCCGACCATGTCGGAGGCTGGCGTGCCCGGTCTCGATGTCGATTCCTGGCTTGGAATCTTCGCGCCGGCGAAAACCCCGCCGGAAACCATTGCCAAATTACGCCGTGATATTCGCGCTTCGCTACCCGACCTCAAGGAACGCTTCGAGAAGAGCGGCGGCGAAGTATGGGACATGGCGGACGACAAACTCGATGCATTCGTCGTGTCTGAACATGACAGCTGGACAAGGCTGATCCGCGAGGCCGGCATCAAACTGGATTGAGGAGTGGGTATCAGCGCTTATTTTCCAGCGCTGATATCAGTTCAGCCGCTCGATCAGCGCCATCGCGCCTGCGGGCGCGCGCACCTTGGCTTCGTGGATCACATAGGCAAACACGTCGCGCGGTTGCTTCTTGGCTTTGGCATCGTCGACGCGCGGCAAGTCCGATGGTTCGCCACCGCCGGCCCAGGTCTGCAGTCGCTTCACCCAGGCATCCAGCGCCTTCGGCGGGTAGGCGGTCTTGATGCTGTCCTCGCCCTTCTGCAGCCGCGCGTAGACGAAATCGCCGGTGATATCGGAGATCGCGGGGTAGGTGGCATGTTCGGAGAACACCACGGGGGTCTTGAACTGCCGCAGCAAGGCAACGAACTCCGGCACGCAAAAACTGTCGTGGCGCACCTCGACGACATGACGCAGTTGGCGCCCGTCCAGTTCGCGCGGCAGCAGTTCGAGAAATTGACCGAAGTCGGCGCCGTCGAATTTCTTGGTCGGCGCGAATTGCCACAGCACCGGGCCGAGCTTGTCGCCGAGTTCAAGCACGCCGGAATCGTAGAAGCGTTTCACGGAGTCGCCGGCTTCAGCGAGCACGCGGCGGTTGGTGGCGAAGCGCGGGCCCTTCAGCGAGAACACAAAACGATCGGGCACTTCGCGCGCCCATTTGCGAAAGCTCTCCGGCTTCTGCGAGCCGTAGAAGGTACCATTGATCTCGATCGAGGTCAGCTTGGACGCCGCATAGCTGAGTTCCTTCGCCTGCGTGAGTTTCTCGGGGTAAAATACCCCGCGCCAAGGCGCAAAGGTCCATCCGCCGATGCCAACGTAGATATTGCCCGACTTTTCTGATGTGCGATGCAAACCCTTGGTCACGCGCTGTTCTCTTTCGCATTTTGCAGAGATTATTGGGGATGTCGAAGACTAGAGCTACCCGGGTGCCGCTACAAGCCGACCCAGCGAGGCGTTTTATCCGTTCTGCTCATGATTTGTGAACCACATGCAACAAAGTTCCGTTGATTTTAACTCCCGGCACTTTCCATGGGAGCACTAATAAGAAGCAGAAAGACAAGCCGCAGGGTGGATGTCTTGGCGATGGTGGAAGCGATAAGGCGGGTGAGAAAGATGCTTCGGTCGCGTGGTGACGCCGAAGCGCGCGACGCGTCTAGTCTGGCGTGGACACAGTCGCACCACCGACTCACTGTTCCGTTTCTTTTGCTGGCGCTCTGCTTTTCCGCGGTGTGCGGATGGATCCTGCTGGAAGGGCGCCGTGCCACGGAGACGCGTGCTGCCGAGGTTGCCACCAGCCTCGCCAACTCGCTCAGGTCCGACATCGCCCGCAACGTGGAAACCCTGAACCTGTCGCTCGAAGCGGTGGTGAACAATCTGAAGCTGCCGGGTCTCGACCGCCTCAGTCCGGAAATGCGCCAGCAGGTGCTGTTCGATCATTCCTCGACCGCTCGCTATCTGACATCGATCCTCATCGTCGATGAAGCGGGTCAGATCACGCTCGATTCCAGAAGCAGCAACCCATCGCACCAGAACATGTCCGACCGCGACTATTTTCAGATCCACAGGGACAGTGACTCCGTGGGTCTGTTCATCAGTCGTCCGTTCACGTCCCGTCTCAGCGGCCGCATGCTGGTGGCGTTCAGCCGGCGACTGTCGCATCCGGATGGCTCCTTTGCCGGCGTCGTGCTTGGCGCCATGCTGCAGGACTATTTTCAGTCGGGGTTCAAGGATATTTCCCTCGGCCCCAACGGTACAGTGACGCTGGCCCGCGCCGACGGCATTGTGCTGATGCGCTGGCCCTATCGCGAGGGTTTTGTCGGCAGCAGTATGAAGCGGGCCGAATTGTTCGTTCACTTTCCGCGCGCCAGCAGCGGCCACTATGAATCCCGGGCGGTGTCGGACGGGATCAAGCGGTTGTTCGTGTATACCCAGGTCGATAACCTGCCACTGATCGTCGTGGTCGGTCAGTCGCTCGACGACATCTTCGCGCCGTGGTGGCGCCAGGCGCTCGCCATCGGCGCACTCATGGTGGTGCTTTGCGCAGTGACGGTTGTGCTGGCGGTGTCCCTGAATCGCGAACTGACGCGCCGGAACGCCGCGGAAAGGAAGCTCACCGTTCTGGCCACGATTGACGGGCTCACCGGTCTCGCCAACCGGCGGCATTTCAGCCGGACGCTGGCCTATGAATGGCGTCGCGCGATGCGCAGCCGCGCCCCTGTCGCACTGCTGATGATCGACGCCGACAGGTTCAAACTCTACAACGACAGCCATGGCCATCAGGCAGGCGACCTGCTGCTGCAGGCCATTGCCGCGTCGATCGCGGCGCATGTGAAGCGTTCGTCGGACCTGGGTGCGCGCTATGGCGGCGACGAATTCGCCGTTCTGCTGCCGGATACATCTCTCGGAGATGCGGCAGCGCTTGCCGAACGGATTCGCCAGGATCTGATCGCCCGCTGCAGCGCGGACGAGATCCAGCGCGGCCACGCGCAATTGAGTATCGGCGTCGCGTGTCTGGTGCCCAGTGCTGAGGCAAAGCATCGCGACCTCGTCGCCGCTGCCGACAAGGCGCTCTACAAGGCCAAGCATCTCGGCCGCAATCGCACCGAGTTGGCGGAGACGGATGATGCCGGCTCCCTCGCGCCTGAAGCGGGCACGCAGACCGGCGAGGGCGTTCTTGCCGCCTCTGAAGGATCTTCCGCTGTTGCTTAGCTTCAGTGCTAGTGTCGAGCAGGCAGCATTGGCTTCGTCACGCCGTCAAGGCCGGACAGCACGAGCATTGTCAGCAAGGCATTCTGCGGCCCGAAATAGGCGTTGACCGGCCGGTACCATTCATTGCGCGAGTGCCAGTTGCCACCTTCGCCGCCGCCGCCGATTGTCACCGCCGGGATGCCGAGCGACATCGCGAGATTGGAATCAGTGCTCGAACCGGCAAAGGTGACGCGGGGCGCGCGCGTGAGGACGGTCACCGCGCGCTGGGTTGCCTGCACGATGGGCGAGTCCTCGGCGACGAGCCCTGCGGGACGATCGCCGATCAGCTTGATCTCCACGGTGATCTTGTCCGAGTGCCAGCGCTGGTTCTCCTCGGACGCGGCTTGCCTGACGAGATCGAGCAGACGCGCCTCGAGCTTCAACAGTTCCTCGGTGGAATTCGAGCGCATGTCGACCGCCATGCGGGCCTCCGCGGCGATTGCGTTGACCGACGTGCCGCCGCTGACCGTTCCGACCGTGAACGTGGTTTTCGGATCCGCGGGTGTCTGCAATTCGGAAATCTTGGCGACCGCGCGCCCCAGCGCGTGGGTTGCGCTTGGCAATCCGAATTCCTGGAAGCTGTGGCCGCCGGGGCCTTTGAAGATCATCTCGTAGCGATGGCTGCCGGTGCCCTGATTGACCACGCGGGTGATGCCGAGGCCGTCGATCGAGATGAAGCCATCGATATCCTTGTGGTCCCGAAACAGCGCCTTGACGCCGCGCAGATTGCCCAGTTCTTCCTCGCCGACGGTGGCAACAAACATGATGTCGCCGACCGTGGAGATTTGCTGGTCGTTGAGCGCCTGCACCAGCGACAGCAGCGCCGCGAGCCCCCGCGAATCGTCACCGATGCCCGGGGCGAGAAACATGCCGTCCTTTTCCTTCACGGTGACGTCGGTGCCCTCCGGAAAAACCGGTGTCCTGATGCGCGGAAATCACAAGCTTTGGCGTGCCGGCGCTGCCCTTGCGCAGGGCGATCACATTGCCTTCGCTATCGATCGAGGCGTCCTTCAGGCCGAGTTCCTGAAAGCGCTTGAGCAGATACGCGCCCCGCGCCTGTTCCTTGTAGGGAGGCGCGGGAATTTCGGTGATGCGCTTTTGCTCTGCAAGCGCGCGTGCATAGTCGGCCTTGATCGCGTCGAGCGCCTTGATGACCTTGCCATCCGCAAGCACCGTCGCTGTCGCGGCTTCGACATGTGTCGCTTCGGCGCCGGCGGCACCTGCGCCGAGCGCGCCAACCAGTATCAACGAAGCGGTGAAAAAGAACGGCTTGAGGATGTTTGTCATCGAATCTCCAGTTCAGCGGGCACCCGCAGATCATGGCACGATCCCTACCGGCAGGCTTCCCGTACCGTCGTCCATCGTGGCAAATCCAGCCGGGCGCGGGAAGGCAGGTGCAGTTCAGCGGTGCCATTGCCGAACCAGGCTGGGTTGAAGCTTATTTGAAGTTCCCCTTGCGGAATGGCCCTGAAGTCCCTATCTTGCTTGTAACGGCGACGTCGATGCTTAAAAGCTCCGGCGCTGGGACGACCCTGGAATAGCTCGGATGCGCCGGATGTACGCGCACCATGTTGTTCGGGGTCGTTGGCATTTTGGGGCTACTTTTCCCGCATTTCGGCTGATTTGAACCCTTCTTCGGGGCGCGCCTTGGCATGGTCCGGCGCGGCAGATATATGCTGGCCCCATGAATGAAGCCATCAGACCGGGGCCCGGACAACCATCGCAAGCGGGTTCTCCGCTGCAGCTGTCCGTGATTGTTCCCACCTTCAACGAGTGCGACAACGTCGTCACCTTGGTGCAGCGGCTCGATGTCGCGCTTGCGGGTATCGCGTGGGAAGTCATCTTCGTCGACGACAATTCGCCCGACGGAACCTCGGATGTGGTGCGCATGCTGGCGCGCCAGGATTCCCGCGTTCGCTGCATTCGGCGGATCGGGCGGCGTGGCCTCTCCGGCGCCTGCATCGAGGGTATGCTGGCTTCCAGCGCGCCTTGCGCGGCGGTGATCGACGGCGACCTGCAGCATGACGAGACCCAGCTGGCGAAGATGCTCGGGCTGCTGGAAAACGGCGCCGCGGATCTCGTGATCGGCAGCCGCTATGTCGAAGGCGGCAGCGCCGACAGCTTCAACCAGCAGCGGCTCGGCGCCAGCAAGTTCGCGACCTCCGTTGCGCAGCGCGTCCTCCGTGTGAAAATTGCCGATCCGATGAGTGGGTTCTTCATGATCCGCCGCGATCGCTTCGAACAACTGGCGCCGCAACTCTCCACGCAAGGCTTCAAGATCCTGCTCGATGTCGTTGCGACCGCGCATGGCGATCTGCGCGTGGTCGAGGTGCCCTATACCTTTGGCTCGCGCATGCATGGCGAGAGCAAACTCGATTCCATGGTGGCGCTGGATTTCCTCGGCCTCGTGCTGGCGAAGCTGACCAACGACGTGGTGTCGCTGCGTTTCCTGCTGTTCGCGCTGGTTGGTTCGATCGGCCTGTTCGTGCATTTCGCGGCGCTGTTCGTTGCGCTTGAAGGGGGCGACTTGCCGTTCGCGGAAGCGCAGGCCTGCGCCGCGCTGCTGGCGATGACCAGCAATTTCCTGCTCAACAATTTCCTGACCTACCGTGACCAGCGGCTGAAAGGTTTTGGCATCCTGCGCGGCCTGTTGCTGTTCTATCTGGTCTGTAGCGTTGGGCTGCTCGCCAATGTCGGCGTGGCGTTCTCGGTCTACGATCAGGAGCCGATCTGGTGGCTGGCGGGCGCCGCGGGGGCGCTGATGGGCGTGGTCTGGAACTACGCGATGTCGGGCCTGTTCGTCTGGCGCAAACGGTGACGCTGCGATGACTTCCAGCGAAGTGCGGCTGGCCCGCGGCACCGCCGGGATCGTCGTCGGGCTGGTGCTGTTGCGCCTGGTCGCTGCGGCCTGGACGCCGCTGACCTTCGACGAAGCCTATTACTGGGTGTGGTCGAAGCATCTCGCCGGCGGCTATTACGATCATCCACCGATGGTCGCGGTGGTGATCCGGCTCGGCACCATGATCGCCGGCGACACCGAATTCGGCGTCCGGCTGGTGTCGGTGCTGCTGGCGCTGCCGATGAGCTTTGCGGTGTACCGCACCGCGGAGCTGCTGTTCGGCGGCCAGCGCGTTGCTTCCACCGCGACGCTGTTGCTCAACGCCACCATGATGGCGGCGGCGGGCACCATGATCGTCACCCCCGACGCGCCGTTGCTGGTGGCCTCGAGTTTTGTGTTGCTGGCGCTGGCCCAGGTGCTGGCGACTGGGCGCGGGGTGTGGTGGCTCGCGGTCGGTGCCGCGGTCGGCGTGGCCTTGCTGTCAAAATACACCGCGCTGTTTTTCGGCCCGGCGATCCTGATCTGGCTCGTCGCGGTGCCGAAACTGCGGCGCTGGCTGATCTCGCCATGGCCTTATCTCGGCGGCCTGGTGGCGCTGGCGGTCTTCTCGCCGGTCATTCTATGGAACGCCGATCACCAGTGGGTTTCCTTCATCAAGCAGCTCGGCCGGGCGCGGATCGCGCATTTCAACCCGGCCTTCGTCGCCGAACTGATCCCGACACAGATCGCCTTTGCGACGCCGCTGGTGTTCATCCTCGGCGTGATGGGGCTGTATGCGTTGGCGTGGCGAAACTCCGGAGCGTGGCCGGCACGGACGCTGATCAACGCCACGCTGTGGACCATCGTGCTGTATTTCGTCTGGCACGCGCTGCACAACCGCGTCGAAGCCAACTGGTTCGCACCGGTCTATCCGGCCTTCGCCATCGCCGCCGCCGTCGCCACCAACGTCACTCCCTGGAAGCCGCGCGAGCAGCGTACTGTCGATTTCTGTCTGCGCTGGGCCGGGCCGGTCGGCGTCATCATGTTCACGGCGCTGGTGGTGCAGGCCAACACCGGGCTTCTCAGCGGCTATCGCCGCGACGCCACGGTGCGCAGCATCGGCGTCGGATTCGTCCAACTGGCCAGCGAGATCGAGGCGGTTCGCGCCAGTGTCGGCGCAACCTGCGTGCTGGCGCCGGATTACGGCACCACGGGCTGGTTGGCTTTCTATCTGCCGAAAGGCACCTGCGTGACGCAACAGGGCCAGCGGATTCGCTGGGTCAACATGCCCGAGCCGAGCGCGGCGCAACTTGCGGGCAAGCTGTTGCTGGTCGGTTGGAATAACGCCAGAGCCGTCCCGGAATTGCAGGCGAGTTTTGCCAGCATCGAGAAGGTCGCCGATTTGAAGCGGATGCGCGGGCCGCTGAAGATCGAGGACGTCGAAGTTGACGTGCTCGAGGGAGCGAGGGGCGATCCGCTCGACCGCTCGCCGCCGGAGGAACTGAAGTAGTCATATACTGAGTTGCCGTTGAAACCTCCGCTGGTGAAAAGACTCATTAAAAGTGTATTAATAATTTATACGTGTAAAAGTTGCTTTTAGCTGCCTGATCGCCCGTACCGCCTGAACCGGACGGCTCCAGGGGCCATTTTCCCGATATTCCAAGCTCAGTGGCGCGACGGTTGCGGTTGACCGCCTGATCCGGATTGGCATGGCCAATTTTTCGCGCCCGCCGTTGAACCTGAATCGGTAGCCGAAACGACCAATGGGCGTCGGCAATGGCAGGAACGGCTACGTACATGCAAAATACAAATTTCGATTCAGAGAGTCTTTCCGAAACCAGTTGCGATGTTGCGAAGCAGAGCGGACGTCCGTCGCCGGACATCGTGCTGGATATCGTGAATGTGACGGAAGTGGGTGGCCTGCGCGGCGCCCGGATCGCCAGCGTGATCGCCCAGATCAACGAGAGTTTTGCCGACCAGCAATTCTCCACCCGCGTGGTTGCCGAAAAGCTCGGCCTCTCCGTGCGCTATGTGCAGGATCTGCTGCAGGGCTCCGGCCTCAGCATCACCGACCGGATCATGGAACTGCGGCTGGAGAAAGCCCGCGCCATGCTGACCGATGATCGGCAGTGCAGCCTGAAGATCAGCGATGTCGCCTCCAGCTGCGGCTTCAACGAGCTGTCCTATTTCCACCGCAGCTTCCGCCGTCGGTTCGGGGCTTCGCCGGCCAGGTTTCGCGTCCAGTCAATGAATGGCTGACGCCGCGCGCTTCGCCTTGAAATATGCCAGCGTGCCGCGGTTGATGACACGATCATCCGCGACCAACTGGTCGGCCTCGATGTCCGGCGCGCCGGCGAGCCGCGCATAGAGCGGGCCGAAATCCTGGTAGCTGTCCTCGAGCAGTTTCTCGAAGCTGTCGATGACGAAATAGCTCTGCTGGAAATCGTCGATGATGTAGTTGGTCCGCATCACCCGTTCGAGCTCGAAGCCGATCCGGTTCGGCGATTCATTTTCCAGCGCGAACACCGATTCCGTCGCCGACGACAGGATGCCGGCGCCGAAGATGCGCAAGCCATCGGCGCCTCGCAGCAGTCCAAATTCAACCGTGTACCAGTACAGCCGCGCCAGGTTCTTGAGTTGCCCAAGCGCCAGCGCGCGCTGGCCGCCTTTGCCGTAGGCCTGCATGAAATCGGCATAGACCGGATTGGCCAGCAGCGGCACATGACCGAACACGTCGTGGAAAATGTCGGGCTCCTGCAGATAATCCATTTCGTGCTCAGGCCGGATGAACGCGCCGGCGGGAAAGCGGCGGTTGGCGAGATGATCGAAGAAGATCTCGTCGGGCACCAGTTCGGCGACCGGCACGACCTGCCAGCCGGTCAGCGGCTTCAGCCGGGCGCTGAGCTTCTCCAGATCGGGAATGCCGGATTCGGACAGCTGCAGCGTATTCAGCGCGGTAAGGAATTCATCGCAGGCGCGGCCCTTCAACACAGTTTGCGCGCGCGCGAACAGCCGGTCCCAGCGATCGTGTTCCGCGGCGGAGTAGGAGCCCCAGTCCTGATCCAGCGTGAAATCCGGCCGGCGGGGCGCGCTGAGGTAGCGGCTTTTCTCGGTGGACTGATTCAAGGTGGTGGCCGGTGCTGTCATGATGGTCTCCGATCAGCAATGACTCATCCTAGATATGCTGCCCCCTGTGGATTTTTCCAGTCCCGACCGGCTTGCGCAACGCAAAAGCCCGGCATTGCTGCCGGGCTTTTGGTCTGGGTGTTTGGTTTACGCGGCGGCTTTCGCGGCATCCACCGGATGCTGGCTGCGGAAACCGACAGCGAGACGATTCCAGACATTGATCGCGCCTATGGCGACCGTGATCTTGGTGCAGTCCGCCTCGGAAAAATGTTCGCGCAGGGCTTCATAGTCGGCGTCGGGCGCGCGGGTCTGCGCCACCAGCGTCAGGGCCTCGGTCCAGCCCAGCACGGCGCGCTCGCGCGGGGTGAAGACGGGAGATTCCTGCCAGACCGAGGTCAGGTTGATCCACTGTTCGGACAGGCCGTCGTGGCGGGCTTCCTTGACGTGCATGTCCACGCAGAAGGCGCAGCCGTTAATCTGCGACGCCCGCAGCTTGATGAGGTGGATGATGGCCGGCTCAAGGCCGGAGTCCTTGACGACGTAACGGTCGAGGGCGACGACGGCCTGATAGGCGTCGGGGGCGGCTTTCACGAAGTTGAGACGGGGATGCATGGTCTTCTCCTTTCGACGGTGAGGGGTGAGGTAGTTCAGGCAGTGGCGCGGCGCCGTTCGTTGATTTCCAGGAACGCGCAGCCGCGGGCCGCGATGGCGCCATCGACGTCGTGGGCGCCGAGTTCTTCCAGCACGTCGGCCACGCTGACCTTGGCGAGCTCGGCGCGATAGGCGCGTTCGGCACGCAACATGGCGGTGTTGATCTGGCACGGCGCCGTCGGCTTTCCGGGCAGCGGGTTGGGGCCGCGCTGGCGGATTTCGGCGCAGCGGAAGGCGGGTTCCGAGCCTTCGACGGCGAGCACGATGTCGAGCAGGGTGATCTGCTCTGGACTCTTGGCGAGGCGGTAACCGCCGGTCGGGCCGGGCAGGGCGGTCAGAATTCCGGCGCCCGAGAGCGCCTGCAGATGCTTGAGGAGGTAGCTGGTCGATACGCCATGAAAATCGGCAAGGGCGGCGGCAGACAGCACGCCGTTGGGCTGCAGGTTGGCGAGCATGGCCACGCTGTGGATCGCCTGTTCAACGCCGTCGCTGAGTTTCATGACCAATCTCGCATAATCATGGATATTTATTATCCGTGATTAATTCTGGAGTCAATGCCCCGGATATGTGGTGCTAAGCGCGGCACTTCGTCCGGTCCATAATTCGCCCGTGCTGTCTGGCCCCTCATCCGGCGCTTCGCGCCGACCTCTCCCCACAAGCGGGGCGAGGTTAAGAGGCGCCGCGCGCGTCGCAGCTTCTTCGATGTGTCGGATTCAAATTTCAAACAGCGCAAACAACTATATTCCCGCGACGCCTTGGTGCCCATTTAGGATTATTGTCAATTGGTGATGTGAATTTTTTCTTCGACATCCCCACGCCTGTCATTCCGGGGCGTGCATTCGGCGCCATCAGGCGCTGAATGCACGAGCCCGGAATCCATACGCCCGATGGTGGTTATGGATTCCGGGCCCGCGCCTTCGTCGGCTATCGCCGACGAAGGCGCGTCCCGGAATGACAAGGGAGGGTGTGGGGGAATGACAAAGGAGAGGGCATCGTTGCGTGAATCCCGGATTGCGTTTCGCTCATCCGGCTGCGGATCATTACGGCGCGCGCCGCGCAATGGTAACTTCGATAAAATCGCGGAATGCCTGCCCGGAACAATAAACTGGGCAAACGTGTTCAGCACCGAACGCCAGATATCGGCATGCCGCAACAGGTAGATCGCTCAAAATAATTAGATAACTTCGTGTGTCCCTGTCGGCCGGGCAGCGTGCCGAACGTCTTCAAGGCGGGCTTTTGAAATCCATGAGACGAGGTAATGCCATGACGAGAGTTAATCCCATGACCAGTTCCAGTCTGAAACCCGCGGCCGAACTCGCGGAGGCCAGCAGCTTTCGCTATCCCAACGAGAGCGAGGCCTATCGTTGGGCCCGCGATGCGCTGCTGGTGGAGGAGATCGAGCTGCGCCGCCATATCGAGCGCGTCGCCGAACAGCGCCGCGCGCTGCCGGAGGGCGGCGAGGTGACGAAATCCTACAGTTTCATCGGCGAGCAAGGCCCCGCCAGTTTTGCGGAGCTGTTCGGCGACAAGGATACGCTGGTGGTCTATTCCTACATGTTCGGCCCGCAGCGCGAAAAGCCATGCCCGATGTGCACCTCGCTGCTGTCGGCCTGGGATGGCGAGGTGCCGGACATCCAGCAGCGCGTGGCGCTGGCGATCGTGGCGCGCTCGCCGATCGAACGGCTGACGGCGTTCAAGCGCCAACGCGGCTGGCAGTATCTGCCGCTCTATTCGGACCCATCGGCCGAGTTCAGCCGCGATTATTACGGCCTGACCCCGGACGGCGGCGACGACGCGGCCTTCAATGTGTTTACCCGGCGCAATGGTACCATCCGGCATTTCTGGGCCGGCGAGATGAACGGCGCCACCGCCGATCCCGGCCAGGATCCGCGCGGCGCGCCCGACCTGATGCCGCTGTGGACCATTCTGGACGTCACGCCGGAGGGGCGGGGCACCGACTGGTATCCGAAGCTGCAATACTGAATTCGGCCAAATCTCGGCGAACCCCACCTCAACGAGCCGTCCCGGCGTGCGCCGGGACGGCTCGTGCCGTTTCGTTTCGGCTCGCGCAACGTGGCTCTTTTTTCAGTTTAGGCGCCGGGACGACCCGCGAACAGACCACGACAGCCCCGCAAAAGTCTCATGTGAGACAATTAATGGTCTCAAATGTTCTTCGGCTGAATTCCAAAAAAGCCATCATTGACAGGCTGTTAGGTTGATAACGCCGGGGGGCGTTTCGTTAATCCGCATTTAACTAAAATTGGCCCTAATGACGCTTCGCGGCTCTGCGAGATGCTCCACGGGATCCCTGTGGCAGCGGAAGAGGCGCTAAGTGAAACTGATCTGGACGCAAGGCGAATGAACACCCGTACCGGCTCGTCCAGGAATGTTACGGCTACCCGCCATCAACGCTCATCCCGCAAAGCCCCGCAGAACCTGATCGGCATCGCTGCCGTGGCGCTGATCGCGCTGGGCTGTGGCTGGACGCTGTATGCCAACCTGTTCGCGGCCGATGTCGCAGCCGTCACCGCCAGCGTGCGGGTCAAATCCATCGCGGCCGATCTGGGCGATGCGCAATCGTCGTTCGCCGATCGCTTTGACACTGCGTCGTTCGCCGACCGTTTTGGGCCATTTGTGACCGCGGCAGCTGCGCCAGCGGCGGCACCGGAGCGGCAGATCGCCTGGTTCGATCCGACCTATTCGCTCGGTGCGCCGCCGGAACGTTTTGCCAAGCGCACGCCGCCCGTACAGCAGGCCGCCGCCGTTCCGACGCCGCAGGAAGTGGTGTCGCCGCCGCCGACGGTCAAGCAACTGGTGGCGAGCATCCCGGTGCCCGCACAGCGCCCCTCCGAGCTGCGCGTGGCGCCGAAACCGAGCGGGTCCGCCCATGAGATGATGGTGCAGCGGGCCAGGGCCACGGTGCTCGCGGCCGGAGCGGCCCGCAACCCGAGCATGTTCGAAAAACTGTTCGGCAAGTTGTCGCCAGCTGCCGGCACGCAGCTCGCTTTCGCCGGCGCCGATGGCGGCATTACCAGCGACGGCCAGGACGCGGTGGCGAAGGCGCCGTCCTACGACCGCCAGACCGCCGTCTACGATATCTCCGCGAAAAAGGTCTACATGCCGGACGGCAGCCGGCTGGAAGCGCATTCCGGCCTCGGCAGCCGGCTCGACGATCCCGCCGGCGTGCGCGAGAAGATGCGCGGCGCAACGCCGCCTCATGTCTATGACCTCACGCCGCGCGAAGCGCTGTTCCACGGCGTGCCGGCGCTGCGCCTGACACCGGTCGGCGGCGAAGGTGCGATCTACGGCCGCACCGGCCTCCTGGCGCACACCTACATGCTCGGCCCCAACGGCGACAGCAACGGCTGCGTCTCGTTCAGGGACTACAACAAGTTCCTGCAAGCCTACCGCAATGGCGAGGTGAAGCGGCTGGTGGTGGTGGCGAAGCTGGATTGAGGCGGGGCGCTAAACGCGCTCTGGATTGATCCTCTCCAGCATGATCCCGTGGGCGACAGCCTCATGTCGTTCACGTCCACGTCACCACGCTGCAATGCGGAACCGCTCCGAAAGCCAGCCGTTTTATCGGCTGAATCGGAGAACGCGATCATGGCCTCAACGAAGATCATGGGTTGGATGGCGGCTGTCGCTCTGGTCACCGTGCAGACATCGGCTTTTGCGCAGGGAACCGAGCAGCAGCGCGAAGCCTGTACGCCGGATGCATTCAGGCTGTGCACGTTTGCGATGCCCGATCCGGGCCGTGTGGAAAATTGCCTGCGCACTGCCGGGCCGCGGCTGAGTGCGGCCTGCTACGCGGTTTTCTATCCGCCCACGGCGGCCAACCCGCCCCCCACCACGCGCGGACAGGCTTCATCGACAGCACGCGCGCAGGCGCCGTCATTCCAGCGGAAGCCGCTGCCTCCGCCACAGTCAATGGATGATGACGATTGAGTGAGCGCAACGAGTAGGGCGCCATAGCGAAGCGTGTTGCGCCGGCTTGGATGTTGCCGACGGATTACGCCGCCGGACGGGGCACGATCTTCTTGTAGCTGTTGGCCATCTCTGCCTTGGAGAGATCGTGCGCGGTCTGCAGGTTCAGTCAGAACCGCGGATCGGTGCCGAAATAACGCCCCAGCCGGATCGCCGTATCCGCGCGGTACGGTGTCAACAAGCTCGTGTGATTTGAAACTCACGATGATGTTGTGACGGCCATCACGCGCGAGAAGCGGCGGCGTGACTGGAAGATACGTTTGATCGAGGAGCAGAATCCGGAATGGGTGGATTTGTATCCCGAGATCGCCAGCTGATGCAGGGGTGATGGATTCCGGGCCCGCGCGAAGAGCGCGTCCCGGAATGACAAACGAGAGGGTAATGAAACAAAAAGCCCGGCATTTCTGCCGGGCTTTCCTTGTTGTACGAAGCTTGAGTAGCTGGACTTAGAAGTCCATGCCGCCCATGCCGCCGCCGCCCGGGGGCATGCCGCCGCCGGCGCCGCCCTTCTTGGGCAGTTCGGCGACCATGGCTTCCGTGGTGATCAGCAGGCCCGCAACCGAAGCTGCGTTCTGGATCGCGGCACGGACCACCTTGGTCGGGTCGATGATGCCCTTCTTGACGAGGTCGCCGTAGGCACCGGTCTGCGAGTCGAAGCCGAAGGCGTAGGTCGCATTTTCCAGAACCTTGCCGACGATGACCGAGCCGTCTTCGCCTGCGTTGATGGCGATCTGGCGAGCCGGAGCCGACAGCGCCTTGCGGACGATTTCGACGCCGGTCTTCTGGTCGTCGTTGGCGGTCTTGATCTTCTTCAGCACTTCCGAAGCGCGGAGCAGAGCGACGCCGCCGCCGGGGACGATGCCTTCTTCAACCGCGGCGCGGGTCGCATGCATCGCGTCATCAACGCGGTCCTTGCGCTCCTTGACTTCGATTTCCGTCGCGCCGCCGACGCGGATCACCGCGACGCCGCCAGCGAGCTTGGCCAGACGCTCCTGCAGCTTCTCACGGTCGTAGTCCGAAGTGGTCTCTTCGATCTGTGCCTTGATCTGGGCAACGCGGGCTTCGATGTCGGCCTTCTTGCCGGCGCCGTTGACGATGGTGGTGTTCTCCTTGTCGATCATCACCTTCTTGGCGCGACCGAGCATGGCGAGGGTGACGTTCTCGAGCTTGATGCCGAGATCTTCCGAGATCGCCTGGCCGCCGGTCAGGATCGCGATGTCCTGCAGCATGGCCTTGCGGCGATCGCCGAAGCCCGGAGCCTTCACAGCCGCAACCTTGAGGCCGCCACGCAGGCGGTTGACGACGAGGGTGGCGAGAGCTTCGCCTTCAACGTCTTCCGCGACGATGACGAGCGGCTTGCCGGTCTGCACGACGGCTTCCAGCAGCGGAAGCATTTCGTTCAGGCTGGAGAGCTTCTTCTCGTTGATCAGGATGTAGGCGTCGTCGAACTCGACGCGCATCTTGTCGGCGTTGGTGACGAAGTAGGGCGAGATGTAGCCGCGGTCGAACTGCATGCCTTCGACGACGTCGAGTTCGGTCTCGAGCGACTTGGCTTCTTCAACCGTGATGACGCCCTCGTTGCCGACCTTCTTCATGGCGTCGGCGAGGAACTTGCCGATTTCTGCGTCGCCGTTGGCGGAGATGGTGCCGACCTGGGCGATCTCGTCGTTCGACGTGACCTTCTTGGAGTTCTTGACGAGGTCAGCGACCACGGCTTCCACAGCCAGGTCGATGCCGCGCTTCAGGTCCATCGGGTTCATGCCGGCGGCAACCGACTTGGCGCCTTCCTTGACGATGGCCTGGGCGAGCACGGTGGCGGTGGTGGTGCCGTCGCCGGCGAGATCCGCCGACTTCGAGGCCACTTCGCGGACCATCTGGGCGCCCATATTCTCGAACTTGTCGTCGAGCTCGATTTCCTTGGCGACGGTGACGCCGTCCTTGGTGATGCGGGGTGCGCCGAACGACTTGTCGAGCACGACGTTGCGGCCCTTGGGACCGAGCGTTACCTTGACGGCGTTGGCGAGAATGTCGACGCCGCGCAGCATCTTGTCGCGGGCATCAACGCCGAATTTGACTTCTTTAGCTGACATAGTTTGCTTCCTTGAAAATCAGGGGAGGGAAAGGCGCTTAAGCGGCCTTCTTCTTGGCGGGCGCGACGTCGGTGAGAACACCCATGATGTCGCTTTCCTTCATGATCAGCAGGTCCTGGCCATCGATCTTGACCTCGGTGCCCGACCACTTGCCGAACAGGACGCGCTCGCCGACCTTGAGGTCGATCGGGATCAGCTTGCCGGCTTCGTCACGGCCGCCCGGGCCGACGGAGACGATCTCGCCCTGCGAGGGCTTCTCTTTGGCGCTATCCGGGATGATGATGCCGCCAGCGGACTTCTCTTCGGCGTCGATACGCTTGACCACAACGCGATCGTGAAGCGGACGGAATTTCATGCAGTCCTCCTAAGTTTTTGAAGATGTTCGATATTTTTGAAATTAGCAGTCGCGACCAGCGAGTGCTAGCGCAACCGGACTGGAGATAAGCCGAACGGCTCGTCCGAGCAAGTCCTTCTAGCAGAATTTTTGGCACTCAAATATGACGGCTGCCAATTTGGCCGAATACCGTTAATAGCAATACCCCGAGATATTAGCACTTGCCGTAAGCCGCTGCTAACGTTGAAGATTTCAATACATTATTAAACTTTTAAGCTTGTGATGAGGCAGTTGCTTGCGTCACAATTCATGCATCGCGTTGTCATGGCGAAGTGGAATCCGGTTCGCGAGAGATAGCGCGGTCACAGGAGCGAGAGCGAATTCGACGTCAAACCGGACAGCCACTTTGCCGAATGCGCTCTTCCATGGAGGTTGGACATGGTCTCGAGAAGTGCAGTTTCTGACGATTTCAGAAAGCAGGTACTGGGCTACGGACTGACGACGGCGCAAATCCTGTACCGGATGCCGGACCACCCCTCGCTGCTGCAAACCTATGTCTGGCAGAACTACGACCTGTTTCCGAAATTCCCGGCGCTGAAGGACTTTCTGGAATTCTGGCAGACCTCGCTGGATGGCCCGTTGTTCTCCGTCACCGTCGCGCATTCCAAGCTGATCAAGCCGGCCGAATTGCGCGCCGTCGATGGGGTATTCCGGTTGCACTAGGCCGGATCGCTCAACGCGCCCGATGAATTGCCGCAGTGCTGAACTACGGCTAGCTTGCCCCGCTTGCGCGGGCTGCCATCCGGCACTGCGTTGTCGAATGGAAAGCACGGCATGGCGAAGCAGCGGACATCCAGGGTCGCGGTGAAAACCGCCGCGAAGAAAAAACCGGTGGCGCGAGTTGTCGCGAAACCGGTGCGCAAGCCCGCCAAAGCAACCGCCGTGGCAAAGCCGACGCGCCGCAAACAGCGCGTTGCCATCAGCCATTATCGCGAGGAGGATTTTGCGGCGGACGGCCTGCGCGCTTATGCAAAATACCGCGATCTCGGTATTGCCGCCGCCACCGACGGGCTGGCGCAAGCCCATGTGATCCGGCTGATCGGGCCGTGCAATCCCGCCGAAGTATCAAAGCTGCATTACCACGATGCCGAATTCCAGATGGTCTACGTGCTGAACGGCTGGGTGAAGACCTATATGGAAGGCGAGGGCGAGACGCTGATGAAGCAGGGCAGCTCATGGACCCAGCCGCCGCGCATCAAGCACCTGATCCGCGACTACTCCGACAATTGCGAGTTGCTGGAAGTGATCCTGCCGGCGGAATTTCGGACTGTCGAGGTCAAGGGGTGATGAATCGCGCGCTCCGCTCACGCTTGAGAATGAGGCAGGAGACGTAGGCGGGCTTATGTCTGTTTTTCCGAACGGTCTATTTTTGATTTATCTCACCGAGTTGAACGAACCGGTGGAAAATTCATTGCGCGTGATCGTTGCTGAAGCGAAGACCGACGATCGGACGAAATCAGATACTATTATCGCTTCGTCGATCACTCCCATAGTAATCACGCCGGATTCGAGGCGATTTGAATTCGTTTGGAAGAGCTATGTCGCTTACTCAGTTCGGGATGAAACCGTCGCGCAGCATGATAAGGATAGGCCTCCTGTATCAAGCACGTTCCTTGAAAGGAGATCGTCTGCATACCTGCGATTTCTAGAGGAAACGACATTTGCGGCCGCTATTGCGCAGAGGCCGATTAAGCACTGGGAAATCAATTGTCTGAATCATTGCATAGATGTCGTTTCCTCTGAAGAGCCGGAAATCCGACAAATACTCAGCGATGTCGGTACGACAGCGAAGTATAACTAAAGTCGATTTTGTAGCAGATTTGTAAGCTCGCAAGAGTCGTGCTAAGTGAGCACCCCCACGATCGCGCCCATCAGGCACGTCGTTAGCGTACCCGAGACAATCGACTTCAGGCCCAGCGCGTTGATTTCATCGCGGCGCGCCGGCGCCATGGTGCCGAGGCCGCCGATCATGATGCCGAGGCTGGCGAAGTTGGCGAAGCCGCACAGTGCGTAGAGCATGATCAGCTTCGAGCGTGGATCCAGCGTGTCGCCGAGTTTTGCGAATTGCAGATAGGCGATCAGCTCGTTGAGTACGGTCTTGATGCCCATCAGCGAACCCGCTGACATCGCCTGGTCCCACGGCAGTCCCATCAGCCAGCAAACGGGCGCCATCACATAGCCGAGCATCCGCTGCAGCGAGATCGCGGCGCCACCGATATCCGGCAGCAGGCCGAGTACCGCGTTGACGAGATACACCAGCGCCACCAGCACCAGCAGCAGCGCAATGATGTTGATCAGCAGTTCGACGCCGGCCACGGTGCCCTTGACGATGGCATCCATGGTGCTCGTGGCGTGCGCATCGGGATCGGCGAGCGCGCCGCCGGTGCGGCGGGCGTCGGTCTCCGGCACCATGATGAGACTCACAAGGATCGCGGCGGGTGCACCGAGCACCGAGGCGATGACAAAATGCGCTGATGCGTCGGGGATCAACGGCGACAGCAATGTCGCGTAGAGCACCAGCACGGTGCCGGCGATCCCCGCCATGCCGCCGGTCATCACCAGGAACAATTCGCTGCGGGTCAGTTGTGCGAGATAGGGCCGGATGAACAAAGGTGCTTCCACCATGCCGAGAAAGATGTTGGCCGCTGTGGAGAGCCCGACCGCACCGCCGACGCCAAGCGTGCGCTCCAGCAGCCACGCCATGCCGCGCACGACGGGCGGCAGGATCCGCCAGTAGAACAGCAGCGTGGTCAGCACGCTCATCACCAGCACGATCGGCAGTGCCTGCAGCGCGAGGATGAAATCGGCGCCGGGCGCCTTGAGATCGAACGGCAGCGCGCCGCCGCCGAGATAGCCGAATACGAAGGAAGTGCCCGCGCGCGACGCCGCAGCGATCACACCGACCACGTCATTGATGGCGCCGAACGCATGCGCAACGACGGGCAGCTTGAGCAGGATGGCGGCGGTGAGCAGGGTGACGAAGAGGCCGACCGCAGCCTGCCGCAGCGATACTTTGCGGCGATTTTCGCCCAGCGCCCAGGCGATGCCGAGCAGCGCGAAGACGCCAAACGCCGATTGTAATTGCAGCATGAATCCCCCGAGGCCGCGGCGATGATGCCGTGGCGAAGTTCGTCATGCAATCGCAATGCCGATCGTCATAGCGAGGAGCGTTGGCGACGAAGCAATCCAGCCCGCGCCTGGTGCTGCTGGATTGCTTCGCGGAGCCTGTCATCGGGCGGCGCTTTGCGCCGCCCCGTTGGCTCGCAATCAGGCTTCGTGCGTCAGCCTCTTCCGACAAACGGCATCTTCGTCGCCATCACCGTCATGAACAGCACGTTGGCGTCGAGCGGCAGGCCGGCCATATAGGCGACGGCGTCGCCGACGGCTTTTGCGTCCATGCGCGGCTCCGGCATCTTCTTGCCGTCGGGCTGCAGCACACCGTCGACCATGCGGTCGGTCATTGGGGTTGCGGCATTGCCGATATCGACCTGGCCGACCGCGATGTCATAGGCGCGGCCATCGAGGTTGCTGGCCTTGGTGAGGCCGGTGATGGCGTGCTTGGTCGACGTATAGGCCGCGGAGAACGGCCGCGGTGCATGGGCGGAGATCGAGCCGTTGTTGATGATGCGGCCGCCGCGCGGGGTCTGGTCCTTCATGATCCGGAACGCATGCTGGGTGCACAGGAACGGCGCGGTCAGGTTGGTGTTGACCACTGCCTGCCACTGCGCGAGGCCGAGATCCTCGAACGGCACCGGTGGCGCGCCCATGCCGGCATTGTTGAACAGCACATCGAGCCGGCCGAAGCTTTCCACCGTCTTGGCGAACAATGCGGCGATCGAGGCGGGGTCGGCCATGTCGGCGGAAACCGGCAGGCTGCTGCCGAAGGCTTCGCCGAGCTTCTGGGTTTCCTGAAGCATCTCGATCCGGCGACCGGCCAGCACGACGGTGAAGCCGGCCTTCATCAGCGCCAGCGATGCGGCGCGGCCCACGCCGGTGCCGGCGCCGGTAACGATGGCGATCTTGGTGGTGGTCATGTTGTTTCTTCCCTGTTTTCTTTTTACGGTAGGTCGCGGCTCATAAATCTGGCGTGTTCGTCATAGCTTCGCAGTTGCCGGTCCAGCCCGGCATCGACCACGCTGTTGAAACCCTGCCGCTGCCAAAAATGAACTGAATTGTTGACGGCAACAAGCGTCATGTTGGGCAGTTGAAGACTCCTCGCATGCGCAGCCAGGATATCGACAATGCGCGACGCGGCTCCGGATTTTCGGGCTGCCGGCAGCAGCGCCAGGTCGTGAATATAGAACGTTGAGGCAGGCGAGGCTGCCTGTGCAAGCAGCGCATTGAGCGCGGGCGGTTTCCTGAAGTGCCAGGGGTGGCTGATCACGTAGCCGGCGATGCCTTGATCGTGCTGCAGCGTGAAGCATCCCGCAGGATGGAGCGCGAGGCGATCGGCGAAGACGGCTTCGTCTTCGGGATAGTCCGGGTGGATGCAGTCGGCGAGCGCCTTGACCGCCGGCAGATCCGCAGCCGTCATGGCGCGCCAGTCCGTCGGTGCCGCGGTCATCAGCGTACCCCGGTCAATTTTCTTTCTTGTACGGCGGCCGCGGGATGTTCTGGTGTGCCGCGCGCAGCGCCGCCGACCAGCGCGAGCGCAGATCGTGGAAGTAGGGCTCGCCGGCCTCGATGCGATGGTTGAGGTCGGCATCGCAGACGTCAGTGCGCACCACCAGCACGTCGATCGGCAGGCCGACCCCGATGTTGGAGCGCATCGTCGAATCCATCGAGATCAGGCCGGTCTTCAGCGCCTCATAGAGTTCGACGTCATAGTGCAGGGCGCGGTCGAGCACCGGCTTGCCGTATTTGTGCTCGCCGATCTGCAGATACGGCGTGTCGGTGGTGCATTCGATGAAATTGCCGGCCGGGTAGATCATGAACAGCCGCATCTTGGCGTCCTTGATCTGGCCGCCGAACAGGAACGAGACGTTGAAATTGATGTCCTCGGATTCCAGCGCCTCGCCTTCGGTGGCGTTGACGTGGCGGATGGCGCGGCCGATCCGCTGCGCCGCCTGGAACATGGTCGGCGCGTTCAGCAGCGTCTCGCGCTCGCCGGTGGTCGGGTTCTCAAACCCCTCGCTCAGGGTCGAGAGCACCGACTGGCTGATGGCCAGATTGCCGGCGGAGGCCACCGCCATGATGCGGTCGCCGGGCTGGTTGAAGACGTGCAGCTTGCGGAAGGTCGAGACGTTGTCGAGCCCGGCATTGGTTCGCGTGTCCGCGATCATGACCAGGCCGTCTCGCACCAGAATTCCGCAACAATAGGTCATCACAGTCCCCGATATAGGGAAGCGTCTTACGCGGTAGACCTCAGCCGGGCAACCTCAGCACGGGCGTTTCAGGACTGCGATTGCGACTGCCCCTGCCGCCCGGCCTGGTCGACCTTGACCGCCACCGTCAGGGTTTCCATACCGCCGCCATAGCGGGTGCCGCGGACCGGGGCGGCGCCGAGGTAGTCGAGGCCGATGGCGACGCGAGCGTGGGCGTCGGTGGTGCAGATCGCATTCGCGGGATCGAAGCCGACCCAGCCGAGGTCCGGCACATAGGCTTCCGCCCAGGCGTGGCCTGCCTGCTGGTGGACCATTCCGTCGGCGCGCAGAAAGTGCCCGGAGACGAAGCGGCTGGGCACGCCGCTGGCGCGGGCACAGGCGATGAAGATATGCGCGTAATCCTGGCAGACGCCGCGCTTGCCGGTAAAGGCTTCGATCGCCGAGGTGCCGGTATTGGTGGGGTCGCCGTCGAAGGTCATGTGCTCGTTGATCTGCATCATCAGCGCATGGAGATAGCCGAGCACGTCGGTCTCGGCACTCGGACTGAGGTCGCGAGCGAACGCCACCATGGCCGGATTGGCTTCGGTGAGCGGGGTCTGGCGCAGGAAGAAGCTTGGCGGAAACCGCTCGTCGGTGCCTTTCAACACGCCGCCGGTATCCTGGGTCTCGATCAGGCCCTCGACATTGATGGTGAGGTCGGAGATCGGCCCGTGGGTCAGCACATGGGTGACGTTGCCGAACGCATCCTCATGCAGGTCGAGGCGCGAATCGGTGGAGACGTCGATCTGCCACTCGGCGACATACTGGCCGTCATGGCTGCCCGGCGTCATGCGCAGGATCTGGATCACGCCGGAGGCCGGCGGCTCATAGCGATAGGTGGTCGAATGGGCGATACGCAGGCGCATGGCGCGAATGTCCGAATCCGTGGGGTGAGCCGGACGCTAGCTCAAATCAGGTACTGTTTGGCGATGATTTCGCCAAGCCGGCTGTTATCCGCAATGAATTCCTGAATGAATTCATGCAGGCCGTGCTGGAAGATATCGTCCATATTGCTGTGTTCAAGGCGGTTGCGGACGCCGCGGGCGTGGCGCTGGGCGGCGCCCTGGCGGCCATAGGAAACGCCGATCTGGTCGAGGTTGCGGACCAGGTTGCCGTAGCAACTGGCCAGCGAGCGCGGCAACGTGTCGTTGAGGATCAAGAGGTCGGCGATCAGCCACGGTTTCAGCGTCTCGCGATAGACCCAGTGATAGGCCGTCAGCGCCGACACCGAGCGCAGGATTGAGGTCCACTGGTAGTAATCCAGCGGACCGCCGACATGCTCTTCCTCGGGCAGCAGCAGATGATATTTGACGTCGAGAATGCGCGCGGTGTTGTCGGCGCGCTCGAGATGGAGCCCCAGCCGCGAGAACCAGTAGGCATCGTTGCGCAGCATGGTGCGGTAGGCCGAGCCGTCGAAGCGCAGCGAGGTCTCCTGCACGAAGCGCAGGAAGCGCGCGAGCTGCTCGCGGGTCTTGGCGCCGCCGCTCCAGACTTCCTGCAGCTCGATCCAGGCGCCGTTGATGGTGTCCCACATCTCGCCGGTCAGCGCGGTGCGCACCGAGCGCGAATTCAGCCGGGCGTTCTCGATGCAGTTGCGGATCGAGGAGGGATTGGAGGTCGAGAAGGACAGATATTCGACGACATTCTTCTCGTCGGCTTCCTCGTAGATTTCATAGAAGGCGGCGCTGACGCCGGCGGTCAGCAGCGCGGAGTCCCATTCATTGGTCTGGCCGATATAGGTGTTGGGCAACGCGGTGACGCGCAACGTCGCCTCGATGGTGCGCGCGAGATATTCGGCGCGTTCGACGTAGCGGGCAAGCCAGTACAGGTTCTCGGCGGTGCGCGACAGCATGGGTGAAAGTCGTCTTTCTCAAAGAACTGAAGTTAAGTCTAAATCCAGTACGCGTCCGTCATTGCGAGGAGCCCTTGCGACGAAGCAATCCAGCTCTTGCTTGCAGCCCTCTGGATTGCTTCGCTGCGCTCGCAATGACGAAAACTCCTGCGGTTACTCATCCAATATCCAGGTATCCTTGGTGCCGCCGCCCTGGCTGGAATTGACCACCAGGGAGCCTTCCTTCAGCGCCACGCGGGTGAGACCGCCCGGCACGATGGTGACATTCTCGCGGCCGGTCAGCACGAACGGCCTGAGATCGACGTGGCGCGGCGCCAGACCGGATTCCGTGCAGGTCGGGCAGGTCGACAGCGCCAGGGTGGGCTGCGCGATAAAACCTTCCGGTTCGCGCTTCAGCTTGTCGCGGAACGCCTCGATGGTGGCCTTGGTGGCGGCCGGCCCGATCAGCATGCCGTAGCCGCCGGAGCCATGGACTTCCTTGACCACGAGCTCGCCGAGATGATCGAGCACGTAAGCGAGGTCGCCGGGTTCGCGGCAGCGCCAGGTCGGCACGTTCTTCAGGATCGGTTCTTCGCCGAGATAGAATTTCACAATCTCCGGCATGTAGCTGTATATCGCCTTGTCGTCGGCGATCCCCGTGCCGACCGCATTGGCCAGCGTGACGTTGCCGGCCATGTAGGCCGACATCAGGCCGGGCACGCCGAGCGCCGAGTCGGGCCGGAAGGTGAGGGGATCGAGGAAGTCGTCATCGACGCGGCGATAGATCACGTCGACGCGCTTGAGGCCTTCGGTGGTGCGCATGAAGACTTCGTCGTTCTTGACGATGAGGTCGCGGCCTTCCACCAGCTCGACGCCGAGCTTGTCGGCCAGGAACGAGTGCTCGTAGTAAGCGGAGTTGTAGACGCCGGGGGTCATCAGCGCGACGGTCGGCTCCGTGGACGCGCTGAGCGGCGCCACCGAGCGCAGGCAGGACAGCAATTCGTCGGGATATTTTTCGACGGGTGCAACGCGGTGCCGGGCGAACAGGTCCGGAAACAGCCGCATCATGATCTCGCGGTTTTCCAGCATGTAGGACACGCCGGACGGCGTCCGCGCATTGTCCTCGAGCACGAAGAATTCATCGGGATTGGTGCGGACGATGTCGATGCCGGCGATGTGGACATAGACGTCGTGTGGCACGTCCTGGCCATTCATCTCCGGCCGGAATACCGGGTTCTGGAAGATCAGGTCGTCCGGGATCAGGCCGGCGCGCAGGATGTCGCGGCCGTGGTAGATGTCGCGCAGGAACATGTTGATGGCGCGGGTGCGCTGTCTCAGGCCCTTTTCCAGCAGCGTCCATTCCTTGCCGGAGATGATCCGCGGGATCACGTCGAACGGGATCAGCCGTTCGGTGGATTCGGAATCGCCATAGACCGCGAAGGTGATGCCGATGCGGCGGAACAGCAGCTCCGCCTCCTGCCGGCGGTATTCCAAAGCGTCGGGCGGCGTCTCCTTGAGCCAGCGGGAGAGCTCTTCATAGGCCGGGCGAAGCTCGCCCAGGGGCCCATTCATTTCGTCGAACGCAACTGCCATGTATCCTGACTGTTTTTCGAGGTCATGCGGGACAGTGCATGACTGAACAGGATGGTAGCAAGTGCCGGGCCAGCGCGATATGCACCTAACACGGGCATTTCGTATGAGAGTACCGAATTGCTGCCTGAAAAAACGGCGGGACGCTGCTCGTTTCGGCAGCAAAATCCCGTGACATCAAGGTGTTGCCTGCGCATGGTCGCGGGGAACGGCGAGGACAAACTGATGAGCGACATCGTCACTGCAGGCATCCTGGTAATCGGCGACGAGATCCTGTCCGGCCGAACCAAGGACAAGAACATCGGCTTCATCGCCGAATACCTCACCAATATCGGCATCGACCTCAAGGAAGTCCGCGTCGTCTCCGACGACGAGCCGGACATCATCGCGGCGCTGGACGCACTGCGGGGCTGCTACAATTATGTCTTCACCACCGGCGGCATCGGGCCGACCCATGACGACATCACGGCCGACGCCGTCGCCAAGGCCTTCGGCGTCGGCATCGATCATCACCCCGAGGTCGTGGCCCGGTTCCGCGAGCGTTTCGGCGCAGACCTGAATGAAGCAAGACTGCGCATGGCCCGCATTCCTGACGGCGCCGACCTGATCCAGAGCGCCACCATCCTTGCGCCGGGCTTCAAGATCGGCAACGTCATCGTGATGGCTGGTGTGCCTTCGATCATGCAGGCGATGATGGACATCGTGGCGCCGAAACTGAAATCCGGCGCGCGGATGCTGTCGGAGAGTGTCCGCGCCAATGCCCGCGAGGGCGACGTCGGCGGCCCGCTGCGCGCCATCGCCGAGGCGCATCCCGACACCATGATCGGCAGCTATCCGTTCCTCGACGAAGCGCAGAAGCCGAACACCAACCTGGTGGTGCGCTCGCGCGATCAGGAGAAATTGAACGCCGCGATGGATGCTGTCAAAGAGATGCTGGCCGGGCTCGGCACGGCCAAGTAACACGGTCGGGTAACAGGCCAAGTAAACGGTGGCGCAGCGCAGCGAGCGCGATGGAACTTCAGGAGATCGACATGGCAGAGCACCCCGAACTGAGCCCGACCGAGCGGGCTGGCCGGCCGTTCCCGGTATCGTGGGATCAGTTTCACCGCGACTGCCGGGCGCTGACCTGGCGGCTCAACGCGATCGGGCCGTTCCATGCGGTGGTCGCCATCACCCGCGGCGGACTGGTGCCGGCGGCGATCGTGGCGCGCGAACTCGGCGTCCGCGTCATCGATACCGTCTGCATCGCCAGCTATGAACACAACAAGCAGGGCGAGTTGCAGGTGTTGAAAGGCATTTCGGAAAGCACCGCCAAGCTCGGCGGCGGTACCGGCAAGGGGTTGTTGATCGTCGATGACCTCGTCGATACCGGCAAGACCGGCCGCATGGTGCGCGACATGATGCCCGATGCGCATTTCGCCACCGTCTACGCCAAGCCGATGGGCCGGCCGCTGGTCGACACTTTTATTACCGAAGTGTCGCAGGACACCTGGATCTTCTTCCCGTGGGACACCGCGCTGGCCTTCCTGCCGCCGATCCGTGACGGCGCGGCGTAAGGCGTCTGTCGCTTGCTCTTTCTTACCTCTCCCCGTGGGGAGAGGTCGGCGCGAAGCGCCGGGTGAGGGGGCGCATTTGCGTTTGAGTGGCAGTTTTGACTGCTGGCGCTGCGGAAGGTGCCGATCATGCCGCTGCAAAATCGTGTCACGCCGTTTGGCGAGATCGTCGCGACGCCCGAGCGCGGGTTGTTCACCGGCAACCGCGGCATCATCCACGATTCCCAAACGAAGACGCTTTTGAAAAGGCGCTGGTCGAGCCCGGCGTGGATCACCTGCGTCTGCGAATTTCGCGGCCGCCGCCGCGAGGTGATGGCGACGCGCAGCTGGACCGAATTGTTCTTTCTCGACGAAGCGACGGCGTTCGCGGCGGGACATCGGCCGTGCTTCTACTGCCGCCGCGACGATGCCAATGCATTTCGCGCAGCGTGGGAGGAGGGCAACGGCGTCGGGCGTTTGCGCGCGACGGAAATAGATGCGGTGCTGCATGCGGAGCGGCTCGACGGCCGCGTGAAGCGGCTGCATGCGCTGCCGTGCGCGATGGAGGATTTGCCGGATGGGGCGATGGTCGCGGCGACGGGCGACAGTTATTTGATCGCAGGCGGGGAGCCGTTGCGATGGTCGTTCGCGGGATATAGCGCCGTTGATATCAAACTGGACGATGGGCTGTTGCTAACACCGCCCTCGACGGTGAAGGCGTTGCGCGCCGGCTATCGGCCCGTGTGGCATGCGAGTGCGCGGAGCGCGTAGGTAGAACTCGTCATTCCGGGATGCGCTCCAGTCGGCGAAGCCGGCCGGAGTGCAGACCCGGAATCCAGAGATGTTCAGCCATCTCGGGATTCCGGGTTCGCGCGCAGCTTTCGCTGCTCGCGCCCCGGAATGACGCAGCGTTAGGTGCCGCCCTTACGAAAACCTCTTTCGCGCCAGCCTCGCGCCCGCGCCCAGCGCCCGCAACTTCGCCTCCGCGATATCGCGATGCATCGGCGCCATGCCGCAATTGGTGGTCGCGACGATGTTGGCCTTGGGCACGAACTTCATCACCGCCTCGATGGTGGCGGCGACGTCCTCCGGCGTCTCGACAACATCGCTGGCGACGTCGATGACCCCGGCCTGCACGACTTTGCCCTTCAAGAGGTCGAGCAGTTCCAGCGGCACCCGCGAGTTGCGGCATTCGATGGCGACCTGCTGGATCGGGCTGGCGTCGATCGCCGGGAAGATCTGTTCGTATTGCCGCCACTCGCCGCCCAGGGTTTCCTTCCAGTCGGTATTGGCCTTGATGCCGTAGCCGTAGCAGATGTGCACCGCGGTGGTGCAGGTCAGGCCCTGCGCCGCTCGCTCCAGCGCCTTGATGCCCCAGTCGGCGGCTTCGGCCATGTAGACGTTGAAGGCGGGCTCATCGAATTGCACGACATCGACGCCGTCGGCCTGCAGCGCGAGGGCTTCCTGGTTCAGCAGTTCGGCGAAAGCAAAGGCCATCTTGACGCGGTCGCCGTAATAGCTGTCGGAGATGGTGTCGATGATGGTCATCGGGCCGGGCAGGGTGAATTTCAGCTTGTGCTTGGTATGCGCGCGGGCGGCCTGCGCCTCGAAGGCGTGGACGCGGCCTTTCAGGCGCAGCGGCGCCACCACTTGCGGCACCATGGCTTTGTAGCGATCGTTGCGGATGCCCATCTCGACCTTGTGGGCGAAGTCGATGCCTTCGACCTTCTCGAGAAAGCCATGCACGAAATGCTGCCGGGCCTGCTCGCCCTCGGTGACGATATCGACGCCGGCGTCCTCCTGGACTTTTACCGCCAGCAGGGTGGCATCGCGTTTGGCGCGCAGCAGCTCGTCGCCCGACGATTTCCATGGTGCCCACAGCTTGTTGGGCTCGGCGAGCCATTCGGGTTTCGGCAGTGAGCCGGCGATCGTGGTCGGAAACAACATTGTGCGCATCCCGGAATTTTCTGTTTTGGGATGCCTATCTGCCATGTCTTGAGGGCGGCGTACATGGCATTGGCGCAGGACGCCGGGCAGGGGTAGGATCGCGGAAAATACAAAGAGGAAACCATGATCGACCTGCACTACGCGCCGACGCCCAATGGCTGGAAAATCTCGATCATGCTGGAGGAGTGCGGCCTGCCGTACACGGTGCACCCGATGCAGCTTGGGCGCGGCGACCAGCACAAATCAGAGTTCCTGAAACTCAGCCCGAACGGCAGGATGCCGGCGATCGTCGATCGCGCACCCGCCGATGGCGGCGAGCCGGTAAGCATTTTCGAGAGTGGCGCGATCCTGATTTATCTGGCGGAAAAGGCCGGGCGTTTCATGCCCGCGGATATGCGCGGCCGTTTCGACGTGATGCAGTGGCTGATGTGGCAGATGGGCGGGCTCGGCCCGATGCTCGGCCAGAACGGGCATTTTCTGCTCTACGCGCCCGAGAGGATTCCCTATGCCATGGACCGCTACATGCGCGAGGCCAGGCGCCTGTACGGCGTGCTCGATGCGCATCTCGAAGGCCGCGATTATATCGCCGGCGACTATTCGATCGCCGACATGGCGTGCTTTCCCTGGATCATGACCCACAAGGCGCAGGGCCTGACGCTGGATGATTTTCCGAACATAAAGCGCTGGTACGCTTTGCTGCGCGCGCGACCGCAAGTGCAGGCGGGGCTCGCGGTGGGTAAGCAGGAGAAGAAGCCGATGGACGAGCAGGCACGCAAGATCATGTTCGGCGTGGATGCGCCGGCGCATGCGCAGCAGCAACAGTGATGAGGTCGTCATTGCGAGGAGCACTTGCGACGAAGCAATCCAACTTCTTGCGCAGCTTCTGGATTGCTTCGCTGCGCTCGCAATGACGAAAAGAAAATCAGCACACCCGAGGGAAACGCCATGATCGAATTCTTCTTCGACTGCTCCAGTCCCTGGACCTATCTCGCCTTCCACAACATCCAGCCGCTGGCCAAGGAATTCAACGTCGCCATCTCGTGGCGGCCGATCCTGGTCGGCGGCATCTTCAATTCGGTCAATCCCAGCGTCTATGCCTCGCGCGAAACGCCGGTGCCGGCGAAGCAGCGCTACATGAAGAAGGACCTCGCAGACTGGGCGCGTTCGGCCGATCTGGAGATCAAGATGCCGCCGCGCGTGTTTCCGGTGAACAGCGTGAAGGCCATGCGCGGCTGCGTCTGGCTCGGCAAGGAGATGGTGCCGTTCGCGCGCGCGGTGTTTGAGGCCTATTGGGGCAACGATCTCGATATTTCGATGGATGCGGTTCTGCACGATATCTGCCAGCGTGTCGGCATCGATCCGAACAAGTTCTTCGCCGCTATCGCCCAGCAGGCGATCAAGGATCAGCTCAAGGCCAACACCGACGAAGTGATGGCGCGCGGCGGGTTCGGTTCGCCCACGATCTATCTCGACAAGACCGACATGTATTTCGGCAACGACCGGCTGCCGCTGATCCGCGAGGCCCTGCTGCGTCGCCGCGCGAGCGCGGCCTGATGCCGAAAGCGGTTGTCTGCCGGGCGCTGGGGCCGCCGGAAAGTCTTCGCGTGGAAGAGTTTGCGTCCCCGCTGTTGCAGGCCGGGCAGGTGCGCGTCGCCATCCGCGCGGCCGGCCTCAATTTTCCGGATATTCTGATGGCGGCCGGCGAATATCAGCTGAAGCCGGAGCTGCCGTTCATTCCGGGCATGGAAGCCGCGGGGGATGTCAGCGAAGTGGCCAGCGATGTTGCCGGCGTCGCGGTCGGCGATCGCGTCATCATCAAATTGCGTCATGGTGGCTTTGCCGACGAGGTGGTCGCGACACCTTTGCAGCTGACGCCGCTGCCGAGCACGTTCGACTATGCCGAAGGCGCGACATTTCTCGCCGCGCACGGCACAGCGTATCACGCGCTGGTGGATCGCGCGCAGATCAGGCGGGGCGAAGTGCTGCTGGTGCACGGCGCCGGCGGCGGCGTTGGGCTTGCTGCGGTGGAGATCGGCAAACTGCTGGGCGCCACGGTGATCGCCGCGGCGTCGAGCGAAGTGAAACTCGCCGTGGCCCGCGCGCGCGGCGCCGATCACGGCGTGCTCCATGGCCGCGAGCCGTTCCGCGAGGCCGTCAAGCGCATCACCGATGGCCGCGGCGCCGACGTGGTGTTCGATCCGGTCGGCGGCGAAGTCTTTGAACAGAGCCTGCGCTGCATCGCCTGGGGCGCGCGGCTGCTGGTGATCGGATTCACCGGCGGCATCGGCGTGGCGAAGACAAACCTGGTGCTGATCAAGGGCGCCAGCGTGCTCGGCGTCCGCGCCGGTGAGGCCGCGCGCAAGAATCCGGCGCTGGGCGAGGCGCGGATCAAGGCGCTGCTTGCATGGGCGGAGGCGGGCAAAATTCGCCCGAACGTCTCGCATCGCCTGCCGCTGGAAGAGGTTGCGACCGCGATGCGGTTGTTGATGGATCGCAAGGCGATCGGGCGCGTGGCGCTGACGATGACGTCGCAACAACCATTGAGCGATTGATCTTCGATCCCGCGCGGAGGGCCGACCAGCTTCGTTCGTTGCACGGGCAGGCTGATCGAGGCGATCACGATCGCTTAGATACATTTAGAAATATTTCTGCTGTTGAATGGATGATTTCTGAACACGGGCGAATCGTTTCCTAATGTAAACGTCGGCTTCTTGACGTGAACTTTATGGAACGAGCGCGCCTGGGCACCATGTACAATGCGGTTTTCAAATCGGTCGGGCCGTATACTGCGGCGGGTCTGCTGGTTCTGTCGTTTGCCATTCCTGTCGCCGCCGCCGACTTGCCAATGATTGCTGACGCGTCGTCGCCGGTAGCCTTCACAGCAACTCCGCCAGCACGGTGGACTCCGGCCACTTCAGGCCAATTCTGGGCCGAGGTCGATTATCTCAGCTGGACCGTGAAAGGCGATCGGCTGCCGGCCCTCGTCACCACCAGTCCGGCCGGCACGCCGCGGGCACAGGCCGGCGTGCTGAGCTCGCCCGGCACGACAATCTTGTTTGGCGATTCCGCCGGCAATGACGGCTGGCGATCCGGCGGACGCCTGCAGGCCGGCTACTGGTTCGATCGCCAGCAAAACAGCGGTGTCGAAGCGAGTGCGTTTGGTCTGGAGAATCTGTCGTCCGGATTCAGCGCCTCATCCAGCGGCAATCCGATTCTGGCACGACCGTTCTTCAACACCTCAAGCAATCAGCAGGATGGGTTGCTGGTTGCGTTTCCCGGCTCGAACGCGGGCTCCATGACGGTTCGCGACCTGTCCCATCTGCTTGGAGCTAGCGCGCTTTATCGTCAGAACATCTTGTCCTGGGGCGGCGGGGCGGATGATCGCTCGGCGGGTGTCGCCATCGATTCCTTATTCGGGGCGTGGGGCAGCGGGCACATCGGCGTGCTGGTGGGCTATCGCTATCGTTACGTCTCCGATCGCCTGGACATCGCCTCCACGATCGTGTCCGGTCCGGTTTCCATCAGCGTCAGCGACGTGTTTAATACCACCAATAATTTTCATGGCCTCGATCTCGGCCTTTCCGGCGACGTCAAGAAAGGTCCCTGGTCGCTGGAATGGCGCGGCAAGGTTGCCCTCGGCGCCAATCTCAACGACACGCAAGTCAACGGCTCGACGGCATCGACTACCGGCGGGGTCACCACCGTGATGCCAGCCGGTCTGCTCGCCTCTTCGAACAATATCGGCAACAACTCGCAAACCCGCTTTGCGGTGATGCCGGAATTCAGCATGAAGCTCGGCTATCAGCTCACATCGCAATGGCGGATTGTCGCGGGGTGTGAGGTCATGTACTGGCCCGGCGTGCAGCGGGCCGGCGACGTCGCGAACGCCGCCGCCGGCGCTTCCCCGCCGCCGTCGGGCGGGCCGCCGCCGGACTCCCCGCGTCCGCAAGCGCCGCGGAATGAGTCCTCGCTGCTGGCCGAGGGCTTCAGCATCGGATTGAAATTGGCCTTTTGAAATTGCTGCAGCCATCAGCGACGACTGGATTGCGCGTCGCAAGTGCTCCTCGCAATGACGGCCTGCTATCTGTATTCCCGCTCATCCCACCACGGGAAATAGCTCGGCATGTCCTTGCTGACCTTGTTCTTGAACTCCGCCGGGCGCTTTTCGAGGAATGCCACCACGCCTTCCTTGACGTCTTCGGAGCGGCCTCGCGCGTAGATGCCGCGGCTGTCGATCTTGTGGGCTTCCATCGGATCGTCGGCGCCAAGCATGCGCCACATCATCTGGCGGATCAGAGCGACGGACACCGGCGCGGTCTTGTCGATGAAGGTCTTCGCCAGCGCGCGTGCGGTCGGCAGCAGGTCGTCGGGCGGCACCACCTTGCTGACGAGGCGGCCGGCGAGCGCCTCCTGTGCCGGGAAGACGCGGCCGGAATAGCACCATTCCAGCGCCTGCGAGATGCCGACTAGGCGCGGCAGGAACCAGCTTGAAGCCGCTTCCGGCACGATGCCCCGCTGCGAGAACACGAAACCGAACCGCGCATTCTCCGAGGCGATGCGGATGTCCATCGCCAGCTGCATGGTGGCGCCGATGCCGACCGCGGGGCCGTTGACCGCGGCGATCACCGGCTTCAGGCATTTGAAAATCCGCAGCGTCACCTGGCCGCCGCCGTCACGGACCATCGGGTCGCTGTAATCGACATCGCCATTGGCGAGGCGTTTGACGGGACCGCGCCTGGCGTCGCGATCGAAGGTGTCGGCACCTGACGAGAGATCGGCGCCGGCGCAAAAGCCGCGGCCGGCGCCGGTGACGATGATGGCGCGGACATTGTCGTCGGCATCGGCCTGATCGAACGCCGCGATCAGCTCGGCCTGCATGGTGGCGTTGTAGGCATTGAGCTTCTCGGGGCGGTTCAGGGTGATGGTGAGGATCTGGTCGGCGACGTCATAGAGAATCGTCTCGAAGGCCATGTTGGTTTGCTCCCGTTTTTCGTTTTTGTTTTTTTGAATTTGTCATTCCCCGGCGCGCCAATTGGCGCGCCTGAGGACGCGAGCAGCGACACCTGCGAGCGAGCCCGGAATCCATAACCACGACAGGGTGTATGGATTCCGGGTCCGCGCAAGAGCGCGTCCTCAGACACGCTAATTGGCGTGTCGGGGAATGACCATATTTATTTCGGCGGCGAAGGCCATGGCAACTGCGGACCGCGCAGGCCTTCGAAGGCTTTTGCCATCTTCAGCACGCCGTGGTCGTCGAAACGGCGGCCGACGATCTGCACGCCGATCGGAAACCCCTTGGCGCTGAAGCCGCCATTGACGGAGGCGGCGGGATTCTCCGCCATATTCCACGGCACGGTATAGCCGATGTGTTCGAGCGGCCGCTGTGCGTCGTCGGTGGGCGACGCCAGCTCCGCGGGATAGCTGACGATCGGCGCCACCGGCGAGATCACGTAATCGACCTCAGCGAACAGCTTTGCGGCTTCGGCGCGGATCGCCATGGTGGCGTTGAAACCGCGTACGACATCGGTGCCCGACAATTTCGAGCCGCCTTCCGCCCATTGGAAAATGAAGGGCAGGATCTTGCTCTGGGTCTCCGACGGCAATTTCGAAATGTCGTCCCAGGATCGCGCGCGCCAGAACGCGTCGAGCCCGATCAGGTTCTCGCCGGTCATCACTGACGGCACTTCCGTGACGATCGCGCCGGCGGCCTCGAAAGCACGCGCGGCAGCGATGGCAACGTCGCGCACTTCTTTTTCGAGCGGCAGGCCAAAACCGATGTCCAGCATCAGGCCGATGCGGATGCCCTTCGGCGAGAAGTCGGTCAGTGAGGTCCAGTCGATGGCTGCCGGCGGCAGGCTCATGCCGTCGCGGCTGTCGGGCAGCGACAGCACGCTCATCATCAAGGCGGTGTCGTCGACGGTGCGGGTCATCGGGCCGGCACAGCGGCCGACATAGGGCGGATCGATCGGCACGCGGCCGAGGCTCGGCTTCAGCGTGACGATGCCGCACCACGCTGCCGGCAGGCGGACGGAGCCGCCGATATCGGTGCCGATATGCAGCGGACCATAACCGGCCGCCGCCGCAGCGCCGGCGCCGGCGCTGGAGCCGCCGGGATTTTGCGTGAGATCCCAGGGATTGCGGGTGAGGGGATGGAAGCTCGACGCGCCCGACGACAGCATGCCGTAATCGGGCATCGTGGTCTTGGAGAAGATCACCGCGCCGGCTTCGCGCAAGCGCGCCGCGGGCGGCGCATCGACCGCCGCGGGCACCAGCGTGGTGGCGGCGGTGCCGAGTGGCACCGGCACGCCCTTGGTGGCGATGTTTTCCTTCACCGTGGTCGGCACGCCATCGAGCACGCCGATCGGCGCGCCCTTCAGCCAGCGCTGTGTGGATTCCTTGGCAACGGCACGCGCGCCGTCGGGATCGAAGGCATACAGCGCCTTGGCATGCGGCTCCCACACCGCGATATGGGCGAGCACGTCTTCGAGGACTTCGCTCGGCGAGAACGTTTTCGCGCGAAACCCGGCGATCAGCTCGACCGCCGAGAGATCGTGCAGCGCTGTCGCGGGCCTTGTCACGCCGTCAGCCATGGGCGGCGACCGGCAGTCGCGTTTCGATGATCCGCGCAAACATGCTGGCGCCGATCGGCAGGATCTTGTCGTCCAGGTAGTAACCGGGATTGTGCACCGGCACCGAGCCTTCCTGGCCGAGCCAGAAATAGGCGCCGGGCACGGCGTGCAGCATGTCGGCGAAATCCTCGCTGCCCATTTTCGGCCGTGACTTGGTGAAGACGTTCTTGTCGCCGACCACGGTCCTGGCGACTTCCTCGACCACCTTGGCCTGCTCTTCCTGATTGACCAGCACGCTGAAGCCGTCGCGGATGTCGACCTTGATCTCGACATCGAACGCGATCGCCATACCGGCGGCCAGCGCCCGCATGCGCTCGCGGATCTGCAGGCGAACCTCTTCGGAGAAGGTGCGCACGGTGCCGCACAGTTTGGCATCGCCGGGAATGACGTTGTAGGCCGAGCCGGCGTGGATCTGGGTGATCGACAGCACCGCCGACTGCAACGGGTTGACGTTGCGGCTGACGATGGTCTGCATCGCCTGGCCGAGCGCCATGGCGATCACGACGGGATCCTTGGAGCGCTCCGGCATCGCACCGTGGGCGCCATAGCCGTTGATGGTGATGTCGAAGAAATCGGCAGCGGCCATGCCGGGGCCGGGGAAGATCGCGATCTCGCCGTGGTTCATGTCCGGCGCGTTGTGCAGGCCGTAGATCTCGTCGCAGGGGAATTGATTGAACAGCCCGTCCTTGATCATGGCGCGGGCGCCGCCGAGGCCTTCTTCGGCGGGCTGGAAGATGAAGTGCACGGTGCCGTCGAAATTGCGGGTCTCGGCGAGATAGCGCGCGGTGCCGAGCAGCATGGTGGTGTGGCCGTCATGGCCGCAGCCATGGAAGCGGCCCGGAATCGTCGAGCGCCATTTCAGGTTGGTGTTCTCTTCCATCGGCAGCGCGTCCATGTCGGCGCGCAGACCAATCCGCTTCGAGCCGGTGCCCTTGCCCTTGAGCACGCCGACCACGCCGGTGCCGCCAAGGCCGCGATGCACCTCGACGCCCCACGACGTCAGCTTGTCGGCGACGATGCCGGAGGTGCGGACTTCCTCGAAGCCGATTTCCGGATGGGCGTGCAGGTCGCGGCGGATCGCGGTGAGTTCGTCGGCGAAACCTTCGATGCGGTCGAGTGTGGGCATGTGTTTATCCGTTCACAGGCACGAGTGCGGGAGAGGAGGTCTGGGGTGCGAAGGGCTGGCCGTTCGGCTTGAGGCGGACGCCGGAGCGCAGCTTCGTCCACGGCAGCATCGAGGTGTCGGCGGGCATCGCGCCGGGCGCGGCGCAGATGATGATCTTCTCGGCGATCGGCTCGAAGTCGGCGCGGAAATGCACCGAGCTCTTGTTGACGAGGATCGACTGCTTGGTGGGATCGATGCCGACGAAACTGTACATCGCCTGGTCCGCGAGCTGTACCTTGCGCGAGCCGACGACGATGCGGATGTCGCCGATCCGCAGGCAGGCCGAGGGGCCGAGGTTCATCTTGGTGCCGCCGAAATACGGGCCCGGCGCGACGAACTGGCCGTCGGACAATTTCTCCACGATGAACGTGTTCTCGTAAGGCGCGTCGCCGGGGATGCCGGACTTGCCGCCGAGCGCAATCGTGATGGTCGCGCCTTCACCGGCCGCGTGCGCGGCCTCGGCGGAGGCGGGATCGACGACCAGGCCGATCGCGGCGTTGGTGGCATTGTTCTTCACCAGCGCGCGCAGCATGCCGGTGGTGTCGGAATCGCCGCCGGCGCCGGGATTATCCTGGGTATCGGCGATGACCACCGGCTTCGACGAGCGCGTCGCCAGATCCATTGCAAACAGCACGCCTTCGTCGGGGGTGAAGATGCGGCCGTCGAAATCGTCTTCATGGCCGGCGATGATGGCCGTAATCGTATTGGCGGCGGCTTCGGCATCGGCCTGGGTGATGCCATAGGCGAAGACGCTGGCCCCGCAGTCGGAAAAATCCGCCGCCGGGAAACCCGGCGCGAAGGACAGCGTCGGCACCGCGTCGTCTTCCAGGGCGGCGAGCTTTTCATAGATGCTCTTGCAGGGCTCGTCATTGGTGCACTGCCAGCTGATCGGAATCAGGAACGGCAACTGCCGGAACGCCTTTGCGAATTTGTGCTTTGAGCTTAGCAGCAATGCCATGTGGCGCGCGGAAGCGCGACCGGTGTCGGCCATGTCGACATGGGGATAGGTGCGGTAGGCCACCAGCGCGTCGGTGTTGTCCACCATTTGCTGTGTGACATTGGCGTGCAGGTCGAGGCTCATGACGAAGGGCAGGTCAGGGCCAATCGCTTCGCGGACACGGCGGGCGATCTCGCCTTCGCCATCGTCGAGATGTTCGGTGACCATGGCACCGTGCAGGTCGAGATAGACGCCGTCGATGTCGCCGGCGGCCTTGATGCCATCGACCATGACCTTGACGATGCGCTCATAGGCGTCTTCGGTGACATGCGCCGACGGGCTCGCCGCGCACCAGATTGTCGGCACCAGCTCCCAGCCTTCTTTCTCGGCGACATCGACGAAGCCGGCCATGCCGACATTGATGTCGCGCAGGTTCTCCAGCAGCTTGGCGCCGATCGACATCGCCGGCCAGCCGCGGGCATGGACGAAGTCATCATAGGTCGCCTTAGTCGGCGCAAAGGTATTGGTCTCGTGCAGGAAGCCGCCGACAGCGATACGGGTCATGAATTCATCTCAGGGTCAGAGCTTCATTGCCAAGGAATTTGTCATTCCGGGATGCACTTCAGTCGGCGTAGCCGGCTGGGGTGCAGGCCCGGAATCCATAATCCCGGCGGTGGTTATGGATTCCGGGCTCGCTCGCAGCTGTCGCTGCTCGCGCCCCGGAATGACGGAAGAAGTTAGATCGCCGCGCTCTCCATCACGACCGGCGCGACCGGCCGGAAGTTGGCGAAATCCCATCCCCGTCCGGGCGCCGCGTCAAGCAGCTGGCGGGTATAGGCCTGTTGCGGATTTGTGAGGACTTCGCCGGCGGGGCCCTGTTCGACGACCTTGCCATGCTGCATCACAGCGACGTCGTCGCAGATTTGCGCCGCGACGCGGAGATCGTGGGTGATGAACAGCAAGGCGATGCCAAGCCGGGTCTGGATGTCGTCGAGCAGCCGCAGCACCTGCGCCTGCACGGAAACATCGAGCGCGGAGCAGGCTTCGTCGGCGACCAGCACGTCCGGCTCCAGGGCCAAGGCGCGCGCAATCGCGATGCGCTGGCGCTGGCCGCCGGAGAACTGATGCGGATAGCGCGACACCGCGTCGGCGGGCAGGTCGACCAGCTCGAGCAATTCGCGGGCCTTTGCCATCGCGACCTTGTGCTTGACGCCGTAATTGAGCGGGCCCTCCGCAATGGACTCGCCGATGGTGATGCGCGGATTGAGCGAGCGATACGGGTCCTGGAAGATGATCTGGATCTTCTGGCGATGCGGCTGCAGCGTCCGGCGCGAGAGATCGGATATTTCGCGGCCGGCGAGGCGAACGCCGCCCGAGGTCGGATCGATCAGGCGCACGATGCAGCGCGCCACGGTGGATTTGCCGGAGCCGCTTTCGCCGACGATGCCCAGCGTGCGGCCCTTGCGCAGCGTCAGCGTGACGTCCTGGGCGGCGGCGACTTCGCGGGCTTTGCCGAAGAACGAGCGCTCGCGATAGACCTTGCCGAGTTCGTTGGCTTCCAGCACCACCGGATTGAAGCCTTCCTGAACGCGCGGTGCGCGCGGCACCAGGCTCGGCACCGCCGACAGCAGGTTGCGGGTGTAGTCCATGGTGGGCGCGCGCAGGATGCCGTCGAGCGTGCCGGTTTCCACCAGCCGGCCCTGACGCATCACCGCGACGCGGTCGGCGATCTCGGCGACCACGCCCATGTCATGGGTGATGAACAGCACCGCGGTGCCGTGATCCTTCTGCAGGTCGCGGATCAAGGTGAGGATCTGCTTCTGGGTGGTGACGTCGAGCGCGGTGGTCGGCTCGTCGGCGATCAGGAGCTTGGGCTCCAGCACCAGGGCCATCGCGATCATGATGCGCTGGCGCTGACCGCCGGACAGCCGATGCGGAAACGATCCGAAGATGCGCTTCACGTCGGGCAGCCGCACCTGGTCCATCATTTCGAGAATCCGCGCGCGGCGCGCGGCGGAATCGAGATCGGTGTGGGTGCGCAGCACCTCGTCGATCTGCTTGCCGACCGGGACGACGGGATTGAGCGCCGTCATCGGCTCCTGGAAGATCATCGCCATGGTGGTGGCGCGGAGCTGTCGCAAACGGCGGTCGCTGGCTTCCAGCACATTCTCGCCGACCAGCTTGATGCTGCCGCCGGTGGCTTTCAGCGAATCCTTCGGCAGCAGGCCCATGGTGGCAAGCGAGGTCACCGATTTGCCGGATCCGCTTTCGCCGACCACGCACAGGGTTTCGCCCTGACGCACCTGCAGCGAGATGCCGTCGATGATCTTCTTGCCGGCGCCGGTCTTGCCGACACCGACGACAAGATTATCGATTTCCAGAACCAGCGGCTTGGTGTTCACGTTCGTTTTCACTGGCTCACTCATTTGCCGCTCTCCCGCTGCTTCATGCGGGGATCGAGCGCATCGCGCGCGGCGTCGCCGATCAGATTGACGGATAGAATCGCGATCGACAGCAGCAGGCCGGGCCAGAAGATCAGCGACGGCTTGATCTGAAAGAACGCACGGCCTTCAGCCATGATGTTGCCCCAGGTCGGCGTTTCCGGGCTGATGCCGGCGCCGAGGAACGACAGGATCGCCTCGGTGAGGATCGCGGACGCCGCCACATAAGTGCCCTGGACGATCAGCGGCGCGACGGTGTTCGGCATCAGATGGCGCCACATGATCTTCGGCATGCTGGTGCCCAGCGAAATCGCGGCTTCCACATAGGGTTCTTCGCGCGCGGACAGCACCACAGAGCGCACCAACCGGGCGACGCGCGGAATTTCCGGAATGGTGATCGCGATCAGCACGGTGGTCAGGCTGGCGCCGGATAGCGACACCACGGCGATGGCCAGCAGAACGCTCGGCATCGCCATCAGGCCGTCCATGACGCGCATCAAGATGGCATCAACCCATTTGAAGAAGCCGGACACCAGACCGATCAGCAGACCGACGGCGATGCTGACCGCGGCGGAACCAAGGCCGATCAGCAGCGAGATGCGGCCGCCGTACAGAATGCGCGCCAGCACATCGCGGCCATAGGCGTCGGTGCCGAGCAGATATTCCGAACTGGCCGGCTTCAGCCGCAGGGCCGGCGCCAGCAATTGCGGGTCATGCGACGTCAGCCACGGTGCAAAGATCGCCGACAAAATAACCAGCGTCAGGCAGACCGTCGCCACCGCGATGATCGGCGTCGCCGTGAGAAAGCCGAGCGACGGGCCGCTGCGCGAGGGAAGGGCTGCGTTGGGAAGGGAGTCGATCGCCATCAGATACGGATTCCTAGTAACGAATTCTGGGATCGAGCAGCGAGTAGGCGAGATCGATCAGCAGATTGACCGCGACATAAACCCCTGAGGTCAGCAGGATCATGGCCTGGATCACGGGGAAATCGCGCGCCAGCACTGCATCCACCGTCAAACGCCCGACGCCGGGCAGGTTGAATACGCTTTCGGTGACGACGACGCCGGAGATCAGCAGCGCGAAGCCGGTGCCGATCACTGTGATGACAGGCACGGCGGCATTGCGCAGCGCGTGACGCAGCAGCACGCCGCTCTCATTGATGCCCTTGGCGCGCGCGGTGCGGACATAGTCCTCGCCGAGCACGTCGAGCATCGCGGCGCGTGTCATGCGCGCAATCAGCGCGACATAGATGAAGGACAGCGCGACGGTCGGCAGGATGATGCGTTCGAAGAACGGACCAAAGCCGCGGAAGATGCTGCGGAAGCCCTGCACAGGCACCCACCGCAATTCGATGGCGAAGACCTGGATCAGCACGTAACCGATCACGAACACCGGCACCGAGAATCCAATGACCGACAGTGCCATCACAAAACGGTCGATCCAGGTGCCGTGCTTCCATGCCGCGATGACGCCAAGCGGGACCGCAACGATAATGGAAACGAGCATGACGCTCAGTGCGACGCTGAGCGAGGGCTCGACACGCTGGCCGATCATTTGCGCCACCGGCACATTGGAAATCAGCGAGACGCCGAGATCGCCATGCAGCAGGCGGCCGACCCAGGTGAAGAACTGGGTGTAGAGCGGCTCGTTGAGGCCGAGCTGGGCGCGGATGCGGTCAAGTTGTTCCGGCGTCGCCGAGTCGCCCGCGATGATCGCGGCGGGATCGCCAGGCGTCAGCCGCAGCAAAAGAAATACGAACAGTGCCACCACGCCCATGACGGGGATAGCGGCGAGAATTCGGCGAATGAGATATCCGAGCATGGAGCGTTCCTATCGGCCAATAGCACCGGACGTCACGAACGTCTGGCGCGGGTTGATCGGGAACGTCGCGGGCTCGCTGCACACGTTTGTCATAGTCCTCACTGTCGCAACTTGCCTAATGCCCGTGATGAGCAAGTCCTGTGCCACCGCCACAGTTGCCGCGCCGGGTTCCCGGCGCGGCAACGTTGTGCCGTTGTGCATTAATCCAGCGTCGCCAGCAATCCGGCCATCAGGCGGCCGCGCTCGACCAGGCTGTCGACTTCGATGAACTCGCCCAGCGTATGCATGTCGGCGCCGCGGACGCCGAGACCATCGAGGGTCGGAATGCCCATCGCGCCGGTAAAGTTGCCGTCGGAGCCGCCGCCGGAGCTCTCGTGCTGCAGATCGACGCCGAGGCCTTTGGCGATGACCCTGGCTTTTTCATACAGCGCCATGGTGCCGGCATCCGGCTCCCAGACCGGCCGCGTGACGCCGCGCGTCACCTTGAAGGTGACGTCGTTGGCGGTGCCGTTCAGCGCCAGCATGCGCTCGACGCCGGCATCGAGATCGGCCTGCCGCTTCGCCATGCTGAGCGCTTCGCCGGTGCAGGACGAGGCCACGCAGTTGACCCACTGGCCGCCATGCACGATGCCGACGCTGAAGGTACAATCCGGACCGGTCATCCCGTCGATGGCGATGATCTGACGCGCCATCTCGCGAATCGCGGAGCGTCCGTTGGACAACGTCGCGCCGGAATGGCTGGGCTTGCCGATCGCCTCGAGATTGAAACGAGCGATCGCATAGCGGCCGGTGACGACGCCCTGGCCGCCGCGGCCGGCGGGCTCGGGCACCAGCACGTATTTGTTGCGCGCGGCTTCCGCTTCGATGATGTCGCGCGTGGACGGCGTGCCGACTTCCTCGTCGGGCGTGAACAGCACGGTGATCGGCAGCGGCGTGGTGAACGAGGCGCGCGCCAACTGGCGGATCGCTTCCAGCGACAGGTAGTTGCCGCCCTTCATGTCGCAGATCGCGGGGCCGTAGCACTTGGTTCCTTCACGGCGCCACTTCAGCTTCTCGATGGTGCCGACCGGATGCACGGTATCCATATGGCCCGCGATTAGGATGCCGGGCTCACCGAATTTCGGATGCGGGAAGCGGGCGCGGATGCAGCCGCCAAAGCCCATTCGTCCGGCGATGCGTTCGATGGTCGCACCCATGATCGCCATCTCGCGCGCGGCGAGATCGAGCATGCTGTTGACGGCGTTCGCATCCCAGGTCGGGCTTTCGCACTCGACCCATGTGCGCAGGCCCTGCAGCATCTCTTCGGTATCGAACGGAAGGTTGGCGGGATTCATCGAGAGATTCCTTGTAGATGAGAATTTTGGTCGTGGGTCTGCAGAGGCGTCACGCGGTGCGTACATCGCACGACGCGTGGCGACACTTATCAGCAGTGGATTTGTGTTTGCAAATCTGCGCAGCGTGTCACGCACAACGCGGAAACGACGAAACGAAAACCCGATTGACGCGCCGCACGCTTGGTGCAAGTCTTTGATGTCTAAAAGATAAAGTGACAGCGCGTGGTAGCGCCTAAAATTCTATCGCGCTGCATAATGAATCATCGACCGATGATCAGATTCAAGTCAGGAGAGACCGATGTCTTACATCTCACGTTGGCGGCATTCCGCGGCGTTTTCTAAATCGACGCTGTCCGGCGTGATCGTCGCGGCGGCACTGGCGCTTCCGGCGTTTTCACTTCCGGCTCTGGCAGCCGGCAAGACCATCTCGGCGGTGATGCATTCCGACCTGCGCGTGCTCGATCCGATCATCACCACCGCCTACATCGTGCGCGACCACGGCTACATGGTTTACGACACGTTGCTGGCGATGGATGAAAACTTCAAGGTTCAGCCGCAGATGGCGAGCTACAAGGTTTCCGACGACAAGCTGGTCTACACTTTCACGCTGCGCGATGGCCTGAAGTGGCACGACGGCAAGCCGGTGACTGCCGAGGATTGCGTCGCCTCGCTGCAACGCTGGGGCAAGCGCGACGGCATGGGCCAGAAGCTCATGGATTTCACCAAGAGCCTGGAAGCAACCGACGCGAAGACCGTCACGCTGACGCTGAAGGAACCCTACGGCCTCGTGCTGGAATCGATCGGCAAGCCGTCGTCGGTGGTGCCGTTCATGATGCCGAAGCGCCTCGCCGACACGCCGGCGGACAAGGCGATCTCTGAGCAGATCGGTTCGGGCCCGTTCAAGTTCGTCCAGGCTGAATTCCAGCCGGGCGTGAAGGCTGTCTACGAGAAGAATACGGACTATGTGCCGCGCTCCGAGCCCGCGAGCTGGACGGCCGGCGGCAAGGTGGTGAAGGTCGATCGTGTTGAGTGGATCACGATGCCCGACGCGCAGACCGCGGTGAATGCGCTGCAGTCAGGCGACATCGATTTCATGGAGAACACGCCGTACGACATGATCCCGGTGCTCGCCAAGGACAAGGATCTCAAGATGGAGGTCCTCAACAAGCTCGGCTACCAGACGCTGGGCCGCATGAATTTCCTCTATCCTCCGTTCGATAACATCAAGGTTCGCCGCGCTGCGTTCCTAGCGATGAGCCAGAAGCCGGTTCTGGACGCGCTGATCGGCAATGCCGACTATTACAAGGTTTGTGGCGCAGTGTTCGGCTGCGGCACGCCGCTTGAGACGGCGGTTGGATCGGAAACGCTGGTCAAGGGCAACGGCTTGGCGGAGGCCAAGAAGGCGCTCGCGGAATCCGGCTATGATGGTACGCCCGTTGTGATCATGGCACCGACCGACGTATCGACGCTGAAGGCGCAACCGATCGTGGTGGCGCAGCAACTGCGTGACGCCGGTTTCAAGGTTGAAGTGCAGGCCACCGATTGGCAGACCGTGGTGACCCGCCGCGCCAGCCAGAAGTCGCCGAAGGAGGGCGGCTGGAACATGTTCTTCACCAATTGGGTTGGTGCGGACATTCTGAACCCGATCTCCAACGTCTCGACGTCGGGCAAAGGCAAGACCACTGGTGGCTGGTTCGGCTGGACTGAAGACGCCAAGCTGGAAGAGTTGCGCGACAAGTTCTCGCGCGCGACCTCGCCGGACGAGCAGAAGAAGCTTGCCGCTGAAGTTCAGGAGCGGGTCTTTGAACAGGTCACCTACATTCCGCTCGGCGAATACCAGCTGCCCAGCATATGGCGGAAGTCACTGACTGGTGTCATTGGCGGCGCCGCCACCCCGGTGTTCTGGAACATCGACAAGAAGGAATAACCGGCGCCGCTCAGATTCGCGAGCTTCCACGCCGGCCTGAGTGATCAGGCCGGCGCGGTTGTGTCTGGCGCGGACTTTTCCCGGTGCGGGGAGCTTGCCTGACATTCGCAGGCCTCAGCTGATTAATCCGTGTGCGAAATTCGGGCTGATCCCTTTGCGGCCAAGTGTTTGCATCGTATAGATGGGCTGCGCGGGCGTGGCGAAACTGGTAGACGCACCGGACTTGAACGACGTTGAGTGCCCCCGGGGAAACCCGGGGTGCAGAACTGCTCAAATTCGGGGAAACCTTAACTGGCAATCCCGAGCCAAGCCCCTCTCCCGAGGGGAAGGTGTAGAGACTAGACGGGCAGCACCTACAGCACATTGCCAGGGTGAAGGGATAGTCCAGACCACGAACGCCAGATGGCGGCGGCGAAAGCCGAAGTGGTATGAAAATCCGTAGGGCCGCAAGGCCTGTGGGGGTTCGAGTCCCCCCGCCCGCACCACCTCTCACCGGGCAGACCGTAGTTAAGTGCCTGAAAAAACACCAGAAATAGAAACATTCCTTTGGAGCAAATTGCGTGGATTAGATCCCTGCAATAACGGAATGGTCAGGGCCGGTATACATGCGCATATGCGGTGCGGCGATTGAAGCCCGGCGCGTGCCTTCTCACCATTCCTATGTCAAAGGAAAGTCGACGCGAGCGCAGGTGCTTCCGTTAGAGCGTGAGCCATATATTCAAGGCCCGCCAACAGTCGGGGGCGGGTGATCGGGCCACCCAGGCACACGCGCACGGCTTCGGGCGGATTGCCGTTCGTAGTAAAGGCGTCGCTGGCGACCACGCCGATTCCGGTTGAGCGCATGTGTTCCACGAAGGCCGCACGATTCCACGGGCGGGGCAGTTCGACCCATATGTTGAAGCTGAGCGGATCGCTTTGGTAGCTACCCTTTGGCAAGGTCTCGAAGACCAGCTTCTGGCGGGCCGCTGCCTCGCTGCGGATGAACCGCAGAAGCGTGTCGGCGGTCCCGTCCTCGATCCATCGCGTCACCAGTGCGACTGTGAATGGTGACGCCATCACCGTTGCCGATCGCAGCGCAGCGGCGAACGGCCATGTTGATCGGGTGTCGGGAACAACAACATAGGCCGCGCGGAGCCCGGCACCGATGCACTTGGCCAGACCGGCGACATGCCAGGTCAGATCGGGTGCGATCGCTGCGAAAGGCGCGTGCCCATGGGCTGGAATGAAGCCATAGGCATCGTCCTCGACGATAGGAAGCTTGAAGCGCCGCGCCACGGCTGCGATGTCGCGCCGCCGCTGATCGCTGATCGTGATGGTCGTCGGATTTTGCAAAGTCGGATTGAGATAGAGGGCTTTGGGCTTGGTCTTCTTGCAGGCGTCGGTCAGGGCATCGACCTCGATGCCTTCCGCATCCATCGGCAAACCGACAAGCTTGACACCGAGCTGCGCCGCGATCGATCGAATGCCAGGATAGGTCAAGGCTTCGCAGAGGACAGTGTCGCCTGATTTAGCGAGGATCGCCAGAATTCCGAGCAGCGCCGGATGCGCACCCGGCGACACGAAAATGCGTTCCTGCGCGGGCACCAATGCGCGCCGGCCAAGCCAGCTCGAGGCCGCATCCTTGTCGGCCTGCGTTCCGCCAAAGCCCTGGTAGCGCAAAAGCGAAACGATATCCCGCGACACATACTCGACGCCGGCCTGCATGCGCTCGATTAAGTCGGGATCGTCGGGCTCCGGCGGCAGATTCATGGAGAGATCGACCGGACGTGGGGGCAGCGCTTGCTGGCCGCGCCGCGGGCGCGGCTTGTCGCGAACGAAAGTGCCCTGTCCGACCTTGGATTCAATCAGGCCGCGCTTCTGCGCTTCGACATAGCCGCGCGCCACGGTCGTGAAATCCACGTCGAGATACTTGGCCAACTTGCGTTGCGGCGGCAAACGATCTCCGACTGCAAGTCGTCCCGCACTGATATCAGCGGCGATCGCTTCCGCGATAGCCAGATAACGCGGCTTGTCGCTTCTCGACAGATCGGGTGTCCACTCGGCCATCAATGTCTCGCGTCAATGTTGCCTACAATTGACTGCATATTGTTGCATATAAAACCTTCGGTCAAGCGTGCCATGCCAAGCCGATAAGGCGCTGCGTCTGCAAGAAAATAAGTTCCTGCGAACGGCGATTGCTCAATGAAAACGCATGTCGCACATGGTTTATACGCATTTTTTAGTGGCGACAGTTTCCATCCCGTCAGAAATCCATTCAATATTGAATGCATAATTGATGGCAAATTGAATGTTTTGATGCGTCGTTGTGCAAAACCTCAATTGGCACATCCGTTGCAATATCCTTTTGCAAGCCCGGCCGACGCCCGGGACAATCGCAAGGAGTGCAACATGCCAGCCGTAACATTTCCCGCTCGCCAAAAGGGCGACATCCTGGTCGACTACGAGCAGAAGGTATTTGAGGACGTCAAAGCAAAGCCCGGCGAAAAGGCGCTGGTGACCTTCCACACGGTCGCATTCGAAGGTTCGATCGGCTTCGTCAACATGCTGCAAGCGACGCGGCTGATGCGCAAAGGTTTCGAGACCTCGATCCTGCTTTATGGTCCCGGCGTGACGCTTGGCGTGCAGCGTGGCTTTCCGAAAATCGGCGATGAAGCATTTCCGGGCCACCAGAATTTCAACAACACGCTGGTGAAGTTCATGGAAGAAGGCGGCAAGGTCTATGCATGCCGGTTCGCACTGCAGGCACTCTACGGCCATGGCGAGCCGTCGCTGATTCCCGGCATCATCCCGATCAGCCCGCTCGACGTGCTGGATCTGACGCTGCTTCACCGCAACGACAATGCCTTCATGCTCCATACCTGGACACTCTAGCGAAATAGTTCAGCCGTGCGGATGGAGAGAAGCCGATGACCGAGAAACGTATTGTCAGGGCCGCCGCGGTGCAGATCGCGCCCGACCTCGACAGGCCGATGGGAACGCTGGATCGTGTTCTCGCGGCGATCGCGGAGGCTGCCGGAAAGGGCGCACATCTCGTCGTGTTCCCCGAGACATTTGTCCCATGGTATCCATACTTCTCGTTCATCCGTCCGCCCATGCTCAGCGGCGCTGAGCACATTCACCTCTACGACAATGCCGTCGTTGTTCCTGGTCCTGTAACAGAAGCGGTGACGGCGGCGGCCCGCAAGCACAACCTCGTGGTCGCGCTCGGCATTAACGAACGCGACCACGGTACGCTCTACAACGCGCAACTGATCTTCAATGCCGATGGCGCGCTGCTGCTGAAACGCCGCAAGCTCACACCCACCTTCCATGAGCGCATGATCTGGGGGCAGGGTGATGGCGCCGGCCTCAAGGTGGTCGATACCGCCGTCGGGCGCATCGGTGCGCTGGCGTGCTGGGAGCACTACAATCCGCTGGCCCGCTACGCCTTGATGGCGCAGCACGAGGAAATTCACGTCGCGCAGTTTCCGGGCTCGTTGGTCGGGCAGATCTTTGCCGACCAGATCGAAGTCACGATCCGCCACCACGCATTGGAAAGCGGCTGCTTTGTCGTTAACGCCACCGGATGGCTCACCGAAGAGCAGATTGCCAAGATTTCACCCGACGAAGGTCCGCGCAAAGGCCTGCGCGGGGGCTGCATGACCGCGATCGTCTCGCCCGAGGGCAATCATATCGTTCCTCCACTGACGACAGGCGAAGGCATTCTCGTCGCCGATCTCGACATGGCGCTGATCGTCAAACGCAAGAGGATGATGGATTCGGTCGGTCACTACGCCCGTCCAGAGCTGCTGTCGTTGCTTTGGGACGACCGCGTTACGACGCCGCTGCACAAATCAAGCTCCACACCTCTCTCCACCTCCGGAGGACAATCCGATGAAACCGATTCTGGCCCACGAACAGCCGACGGCGATGCCGACCGAGCAGCTGATCAACGAGTTGCAGTCCTTCGGAGTTCGTCTCGTTGATCCCAAGGCCGGCGGTGATAGTCGCCGCGGTGGTGCGGGCCCCTCCGACCATATGCCGATGACCATCGACGGCGCGACCGTGATGATCCCGGTGCACAACGCGCCGGCTTTCGAGAGTCCCTACATCGTCGACAAGCCGGATGCGTGGGGTCGCAGCCGCGTCAGCCGCGACGGTGCCATGATCGGCGAAGTGAAATTTCAGTTGCGGCCGCGGTTCTATGAACGTTCAACCGCGGATGGCATTCCCTACTCAAAAATTGCGACGTTGCATGGCCGCGATGTGCTGGCGACGACCATCCTGCAGACCTGCATCCGCTACCAGAGCCGGACCAAGACCTGTCAGTTCTGTGCCATCGGCCAATCGCTTGCCGCCGGCCGCACGATCGAGCGTAAGACGCCGGAGCAGCTCGGCGAAGTGGCCCGGGCGGCCGTCGAACTCGACGGCGTCACACACATGGTGATGACGACGGGCACACCGCCGGGCAGCGACCGCGGCGCGAAAATCCTTTGCGAGAGTGCGCTTGGAGTCAAGGCCGCGGTCGATCTGCCGATCCAGGGACAATGCGAGCCGCCGGATGACGACATCTGGTTCCGGCGCATGAAGGACGCCGGCATCGATTCTCTGGGCATGCATCTCGAAGCTGTCACTGAGCGGGTGCGCAAACGCATCATGCCAGGCAAGGCGCTGGTGTCTGTGGAGCGCTACTTCAATGCGTTTGAAGCAGCGGTGCCGGTGTTCGGACTTGGCCAGGTCTCGACCTACATCCTTGCTGGTCTCGGCGACACCAGGGACGAGATTCTCGCCGTCTGCGATCGGCTTGTCCGCCTCGGCGTCTATCCGTTCGTGGTGCCGTTCGTACCGATCGCGGGCACGCCGCTGGAAAGTCATCCCACGCCGCCGCCAGCCTTCATGCATGAGATCCTTGGGCCGCTCGCCAAAATGCTGCGCGCGGGCGGTATCAAATCCAGCGATATCAAGGCCGGTTGCGGCAAGTGCGGTGCGTGCTCGGCGCTTTCGACCTACGAGAAGAGGGCGCAGACATGATGTTCGAACCCTTCAAGCCGTTCCTCGCCAGCGCCTATCAGATCAAGTTCGCCACCGAGACGTGGGAGGAGCGCGGCGCCGCAGCACTGCGGCGCCAGGTGTTTTGCGGCGAGCAGGGCTTATTCCAGGGCGACGATCGTGACGACGTCGATGATGTTGCTATTCCGATTGTCGCGATTTCGCTGTTCGGCGTCGCTGCCGATGCGGTGGTCGGTACCGTTCGCATTCACCAACATCCCGAGGACCCCAGCGTCTGGTGGGGCTCGCGGCTCGCGGTAAGCAGGCCTTACCGTCGCCTTGGTGCCGTCGGCGCCGGGCTGATCCGGCTCGCGGTTTCTTCAGCCCATGCGCGCGGCTGCCATACCTTCCTCGGTAACATTCAAAGCCAGAATGCGGAGCTATTCCGTCACATGCACTGGCGCACGCTGGAGGAGGTCCAATTGCACGGTAGGCCGCATCGCATGATGCAGGCGGATCTTGAATTCTATCCGCCATTTCTCGAGCCCGAGATCGGCTTTCTTTCCCTGCCGAAGTTAGCGGCGTGATGATTGGCTCGCTGGCCATATCCGCGTTGGCGGAACGGCTTCGATGCAGCAGCGGCATCGCGGCCAAGAGCGATATCGCCGCGGTCGCGCGGTCGCTCGGCCTGTCCGGCGATGACGTGATTCCCGTTGGCGATGACTGCGCGGCGATTCCGGATGGTGATGGCTATCTGCTGTTTGCCATCGAGGGCTTCATGAACGAATTCGTCGCGGGCGATCCGTGGTTCGCAGGCTGGTGCGGCGCCATGGTCAACATTTCCGACATCGCGGCGATGGGCGGGCGGCCGATGGCGATCGTCAACGCGATCTGGGCCGATGGCGAAACCAAAGCAGCTCCAGTGCTCGCGGGTTTGCGCGACGGAGCGAGAGCCTATGGCGTTCCAGTCGTGGGGGGGCACACCAACATCCGCACCGATCGCGGGCAGCTGTCGGTGGCGATTCTCGGTCGCGCCAGGAAGCTGCTCACCAGCTTTGATGCGCGGCCTGGCGACAGCCTGATCGCGGCGATCGACCTGCGCGGGCGATACCGCGAGCCGTTCTCGAACTGGGAGGCTGCCACCGACGCACCTCCTGCGAGGCTGCGCGGTGACATCGAGTTGTTGCCAGCGATCGCGGAGGCTGGCCTTTCATATGCCGCAAAGGACATCAGCCAGGGTGGTATCGTCGGCACGGCGGCCATGCTTGCGGAATGTTCCAGCGTTGCCATCGATCTCGATCTCAACGTCATCCCGCGGCCTGACGGCGTCTCGCTCGAGCGGTGGCTGCTGACGTTCCCGAGTTTCGGCTATCTGTTGTCGGTCGCGCCAGGGAACGTCGTCGAGGTCACCGCGCGTTTTGCAGAGCGGGGCATTGCGGCGGCGACAATTGGCTCGGTCTTGCGTGGCAGTCGTCTCGCCATCAACGATGGCGTCGCGTCGGAAACAATTTGGGATTTTGCGCAAAAGCCGTTGATAGGTGCGGGGCCTCGCGCGTGCCAGCCAACGGAGGCGGTGGCATGATCGAACCCAACAGACCTCTGCGCATTGCTGTCCTCGCCCACTCCACCAATCCCCGTGGCGGAGTAGTGCATGCGCTCGAACTGGCCGACGGCCTGACCCGACTCGGCCATGAGGCGGTGGCACACGCGCCTGATCCCTCTGGAAAAGGTTTCTTCCGTGCGACGCTGTCACCGGCAGTAACGGTGACAGCGTCGCATGTCGGTCCCGACGTTGCCGCCATGGTGGAAGCCCGGATCGCCGACTACGTCCGCCATTTCGAGTTGCCGGCCCGTCGCCGCTTCGATGTGTTTCATGCGCAGGATGCAATTTCCGGCAATGCGCTGGCAACGCTGAAGGAGCGCGGTTTGATCCGCCGGTTCGCCCGCACGGTGCATCATACCGACAGCTTCGAAGATCCACGCCTCAGCCACTGGCAGAAGCACTCCATACTGGCGGCGGATGAACTGTTCGTGGTCAGCGAATTTTGGCAACAGCGAGTCCATGCCGAGTTCGGTCGCCGATCAACGAACGTCGGAAATGGTGTCGATACCACGCGCTTCACCAACGGCGGGTGCACGTTGGACGCCGAGTTGCGGTCTCGATACCAGCTTGGCGGCGGACCTATTCTGCTTTCCGTTGGCGGCATCGAGCAACGAAAGAACAGCGTTCGGATCCTTGAAGCGTTTCAGCAACTGCTGACTATCCATCCCGATGCGCAACTTGTTTTCGTCGGTGGGGCTTCGTTGCTTGATCACGGTCCCTATCGGCGGGAGTTCGAAAGCCTGATCGCAGCGAACGGCGTGCTCGATCGCGCGGTGACACGCCTTGGCCCCGTTCCTGACGTGCACATGCCGTCGCTGTACCGGCTCGCGGATGCGCTGGTGTTTCCGTCCGTGAAGGAGGGGTTCGGTCTCGTCGTTCTCGAAGCGATGGCAAGCGGAACGCCGGTGGTGACATCGCGGATCGCGCCTTTCACCGAATATCTGCACGAGAGCGACGTGGTCTGGTGCGATCCGCTGAATGTTGCGTCGATCGCGAATGCGATGGCGACGGTACTGACCGAACCGCTGCGCTCGCGATTGGCCCATCGCGGCGTTCTTCTCGCGAGACAGTATGACTGGACCGTTACGGCGCAGGCGCATCTGCCGATTTATCACAAACTCGCGGAGCTGCAGCATGCCTGAGATGCTATTTCATGTCCGCTGGCCCGATGGCACGGCGGAGCAGTGCTATTCGCCTTCGCTTGTCATCAAGGATCATCTCGCGGTCGGAGAAACCTATTCGGTTTCGGAATTTCTGCAGCGCTGCCGAATCGCGCTGACGATCGCCAGCGACCGCGTCCAGGAAAAATACGGCTTCGCCTGTTCACGTGCGATGGGGCAACTCGCAAAGCTCGAAGCCGCTTCGGTGCGTTTCAAGGCGGCCGCTGATGGTGGCGTCACCGTTATGTCATTTCAGGAATAAACCGGGAGAGACACATGACAAATTTTTCGATTCCTTCTCACGTCAGCGTCGCTGTTATCGGCGGCGGCCAAGCCGGACTGGCGATGAGCCACCAGCTTCAGCAGCAAGGCATTGACCACGTCGTTCTGGAGAAGAACCAGATCGCGCATTCCTGGAAGACCCAGCGCTGGGACGCTTTTTGTCTGGTGACGCCGAACTGGCAATGTCAGCTTCCGGGATTTTCCTATGCTGGCAGCGATCCGAAGGGCTTCATGCTGCGCGACGAAATCGTTGCCTATATTGAAGACTATGCGGCGCTGATCAAGGCACCGGTGAAGGAGGGCGTTACAGTCAACCGGCTAAAGCGGGGAGCGGGGTCACGGTTTTTACTCGAGACGTCCGCCGGGGAGATAACGGCGGATGCGGTCGTGCTCGCGGTGAGCGGCTATCACGTGCCGAACATTCCGCGCATGGCTGAGCGGCTGGATGGTTCTGTCATACAGCTGCACTCGTCCGCATACCGCAATCCGGATCAGTTGCCGTCTGGCGAAATACTGGTGATCGGCAGCGGTCAGTCCGGCTGCCAGATAGCCGAAGACCTTCACCTCGCCGGACGAAAGGTTCACCTCGCGGTTGGCAGCGCGCCGCGATGTCCCCGCGTCTATCGCGGCCGCGATGCCGTCGAATGGCTTGACGATCTGGGTCAGTACGACCTGCCGGTGGATCAGCACGGTCTGAAGGAGAATGTCCGCAAGAACGCCAATCATTACCTGACCGGGCGGGAAGGTGGGCGCGACATCGATCTGCGCAAATTTGCGCTGGAGGGGATGTCGCTGTACGGCCGGCTTAACGACGTCCAGGATGGCCGCCTCAAGTTCGCCAACGATCTTGCGAAGAATCTCGACAATGCCGACCGCGTCTATAATGGCATCTGCGACCTGATCGACAATCATATTGTGCGCAATTCGATCGATGCGCCGACATCGCCGCATTACGAACCGGTGTGGCGACCGGATAGGCCGGCTGGCGAGCTTGATCCGGTGCAGGCCGGCATCAGCACGATTATCTGGACGACCGGGTTTCGATCGGACTGGTCATGGATCGACCTCCCGATCTTCGATGGTGCCGGTTATCCGACACATCGGCGCGGCGTAACATCAATGGATGGGATTTATGTGTTGGGCCTGCCGTGGCTTTACACGTGGGGTTCGGGACGTTTCGTCGGTGTGGGGCGCGATGCGGAGTTTGTTTCTGTCCGGATCGCTGGAAATCTGTCCACCATAAAAAGCGAGAAATCGATCGACCATCGTTCGGCGATAAACGCAGCCTAGAGCGTGATTGCCTCACGTTGAAGCGTATCCGGAGTTTGTCAAATAGTTCGCGCATTCTTGAGGGCTGAAGGCGCTGAGGAGCGCTCCGATCCTGCGCCACGTGGCTTCGACGGTTCGTTCTGCGGCCTTGCGCAGCAGGGTTTTGAGCTTGGCAAACATCTGCTCGATCGGGTTGAGATCTGGACTGTAAGGCGGAAGGAAGAACAGCTTCGCGCCGGCCGCGCGGATCGCGCGGCGAACGGCCTTTCCCTTGTGGCTGCCGAGATTGTCGATGACGACGATGTCACCCGGCTTCAGGGCTGGGACCAGCACCTGCTCGACATAAGCAAGGAAGCTGTCGCCGTTGATCGGCCCGTCGATCACGCAGGGAGCGTCGATGCGATCCGAGCGCAGCGCTGCCAGGAAGGTCAGGGTTTGCCAATGACCGTGCGGCACCTTCGCGACCAGCCGTTCGCCACGTGGCGCCCGGCCATGGGTGCGCGTCATGTTGGTCTTGGCCCAGGTCTCATCGATAAAGACGAGGCGGCCTGGATCGAGCTTGTTTTGCAGGCGCTTCCATCGCGCCCGCCGCCTTGCCACGTCCGGGCGATCCTGCTCGCTGGCGTGAAGGCTTTTTTTTGAAGCTGATGCCTTCATGCTCGAAGAAGTGCCACACCGCATAATAGCTGACCTTGATGCCGCGCCCGGCAAGCTCCGCCACCAGCGCCCGCAACGTCACATCAGGCTGATCGGCAAGGCGTTTCAGCAGCCAGTCCCGCTGGTCGGCCAGCGCATAGGGTCGATTGCCACCCATAGGGCGGGCCGCGGGGCTTCCGGTGGCGCGTGCGCGTTGCGACCATTTCACCGCACTCGCCACGCTCACCTTGAAGAGCGCGGCTACCTTCCGGCAGCTCTCGCCCGCCGCAACCGCCGCCACAACGCGTTCACGAAGATCCAGAGAATAAGCGCGGGCCATCGATGCTGCCTCCCGTTCAGACAGCACCTCTGAATCACACTCCACCAGATTTGGGAATCCCAAACCGATTCAGGTCAACGCGATCATGCTCTAGCGTTGGTTTATACCGTCCTGGATTGAAGTTCGGCGCCGCTGCATCTTGGTGTAAAGAAGCTGGCGGTTGATGTTGAGGCGACGCGCTGCTTCCGACCGATTGCCGCCGCATGCGTCTCGGTCTCGTCCAATATTTTGCCTTCAAGTTCGCGCGACAGCATCATTTCTGGCATCGGAGCGATGGCTATCGGGACGCCTCTCAACCAACGACGGCAACACGTGGATTCCGTCCACGCTTGCGCACAGCGAACGCTCCACGGATGTCTGTATACGGGGGAGGTGCTATCCTAACATTTGCGTATCCCCACAGATGGATATTGCCTGTCCCGAAATCGTGCGTCCGCGCGGACTAGACAGGAATAGGATCTGGTCGGCGATCTGTTCCGGCGTGACGTAGTCTTTGATCGATGTGTAGGAGAAGGCTGTCTTCTCCATCTCGGTGAAGGAGATGCCTCGCTGTTGCGCCTTGGCTTCCAGAACCCGACGCTGGCGGTCACCGGCAACGAGACCTGGAAGAATGGCATTGACGCGGATGTTGTCCGGCCCAAGCTCGATCGAAAGAGATTTTGTGAAGCCGATGACGCCCCATTTCGCCGCGGCATACGGGGTGCGCATGGCAAAGCCCACACGCCCCGCGGCCGACGAGAGATTGACGATCGAGGCATTGGGACTCATTCGCAAGAGCGGCACCGCCAAGCGTGTGCAGTTGAACTGGCCGGTAAGGCAGATGTCCAGACAGCGATCCCAATCTTCAGGATGAATGTCTTCGACTTTCGCGGTGGGGCCGGCAATTCCGGCATTGTTGACGAGCACGTCGAGCCCGCCGAGTTGTGCTGTCGCTTCCGCAAACAGGTTCTGGACAGCTGAGCGGTCCGCCACGTCACACTGGGTCGAAGTGACCGTCGGATGACTGGATGCGAGTGCCGAAAGCGCCGCCGGGTCCACATCGCAGACATGAACCCTGGCACCTTCGCCAGCGAAGGCACGCGCGATGGCGAGTCCGATTCCGTTCGCACCTGCGGTGACGATGACGCGCAGACCTTTGATATTGAGATCCATGATGACTCCGGGAGTTCTATGAAGATCAGGCGGAGAGGCCTCCGCGAGACAGGATGAAGTCCGCGGCACCGGTGATGTCAGCGGCGATACCCGCCTTTGCTGATACAGCGTCGCCTGCGGCAATCGCCTTGCGCACGTCGGCATGGAACCGGATCGCTTCGCCCTTGGCCAGGCGGTCTGGGTTGCCGCGCAGATCGAGATTGATCACGGGACCGGCCTTTAGCCAGAGCGTGCGGATGATCTCGACCAGGATCGGCGACTGCGCGGCCTCGTAGACTGCGAAATGAAACGTCTTGTTGAGTTCGACGGCACGCGCGAGATCTGGCGTGGCCGTTTCGCTTTCCGCGCGCATGGCCACCTCGGCCGCCGCAATCGATGCCAGGTTGCTGTCCTTGCGGAGGAGGGCGGCTTCTGCCGCAGCATGCCCCTCGATCGCGATACGAACCTTGGTCAGGTCGCGAAATTGGACCGACGACATCACGGGCACGCGCACTGCGCGGTTGGCGGCGACTTCCAGGGCTTTGTCGGCCACGAGGCGCGACACGGCCTCGCGCACCGGCATGATGGATACGCCGAGCACATCAGCTGCTGCCCGCAATGACAGTTTCTCGCCTGGGGCGAGCCGCCCGGAAATCAACAGATCAGCCAGCTGCGCATAAGCACGCTCGCCCAACGTCTGGCGGTCGAGCGGCTCTACAAGGGTGAGCGCAGCAGGCAAATTCAAAGCAGGTCTCCTGGATGAAGATCAAAATTGCGGACAGGGGACTCGACAAGACCCCCGTCTTTTGCAAGTCTAACTGTGATCACAGATCACGGCAAGCGATCAAAGCGCTCTCACAAGAAGAGCGCAGCGCCTGCCGGAGGGAAACAGCCGCACCGCGCGGCCGTATCAGGGAGACGAAGCTGATGTCGAACAATCATCAATTCACGCGCCGCAGTTTATTGAAGACCGCGGGCGGTATCGCGCTGGCGTCGGGGATTTCCGCGCCATCGATCTTGCGCGCGCAGAGCTCAGATGTGATCCGCATCGGCCATCTGACGCCTCGTACCGGCTTTCTCGGCCCACTCGGCGAGTATGGTGTGATGGCGATCGATCTTGCGGTGGAGGAGATCAACGCCGCCGGTGGCCTGATGGGACGCAAGGTCGAACTGCTGAAGGAGGACTCGGTCAACCCGCAGACCGCCTCGACCAAGGCTGAGCGCATGATAGAGCGCGACAAGGTCGCCTGCATCATCGGCGAGATTTCGTCGGCGTCATGTCTGACGATCGCGCAGGTCGCTTCGCGCAACAAGACGCTGTTCATCAATACCGGTGGAAATTCCGATGCGCTGCGCGGCAAGGACTGTCAACGCTACATGTTCCACGTCGAGTCGCAGAACTCGATGTATGTGAAAACGGTCGGTCGCTCATTCCAGCGCGACGGTCTGGTCAAGGGTAAGAAGTGGTACTCGCTGACGGCGGACTACGCCTTCGGTCACGATCTGCTGAAGGTCTCCAAGCGCTTCATGGAAGCCAATGGTGGGCAGTTCGCCGGTGACGATCTGGTGCCGACCGATGCCACCGACTTCTCGGCTTACCTCTTGAAAATCCGCGAGGCCAAGCCCGATCTCGTGGTGATCAATCTCGCCGGCAACCAGATCACCAACTTCCTCAAGCAATATGCCGAATTCGGCCTGACCTTCCCGGTCGGCGGTTTCGGTTTCGATACCGCGCTGGCCTGGGCGGCGGGCAAGGGCAATTTCGTCGGCACCTGGCCGGTGGTGTGGCATCACTTGCTGGACACGCCCGGCAGCAAGGCGTTCGTTGCAGCCTTCACCAAAAAATATTCCAAGCCGCCGGAGAACCAGGCCTGGGGCGATTACATCGCTACCAAGATCGTGGCGCAGACCATCAACGAGTTGAAATCCACGGAATCGCCGAAGATCATCGAGCATTTCGAGAAGGGCGCCAAGTTCGATCTCCTGAAAACGCGGCCCGGCTATTTCCGCGCGACGGATCATCAGCTGATGCATGAAATGTATGCGGTGACCGCGCTGCCAGCGGACAAGATCAAGAACCAGTGGGACATCTTCTCATCGAGCCCGGCAGTGCCGGGCCCCGATGAGCCGCTGGAAGTGATCGCCGCAACCAAGGAAGAGAACAGCTGCACCTTCCCGTCGTAACCGTGTGACGTCGACGTTCCTCTGCTTGTGCGGAGGAATGCCGACGCTCGGTGCTTTCATTTTTCCATTCGGCCGTGACGAGCATCGTCCTGGCGGAGGGTTAAAGCCATGTCTTCCATCCTGTTAGCGCAGCAAATCCTCAACGGACTGCTTGACGGCGTCTATTACCTGCTGATCGCGCTTGGCCTGTCGCTGATCTTCTCGCTTGGCGGCATCGTCAATCTGGCGCACGGCGCGTTCTATGCGATCGGCGCCTATCTCACGCTGGTGATCTCGCCCTATCTCGGTTTCGGCGGCGCGTTTGTCGCAGCACCTGTTGTGGTGGCGCTGCTCGGCGTCGTGATCGAGCGCGTGCTGTTCCGCCGCTTCTATCGCGCCGACCCGATCCTGTCGCTGCTGCTGACCTTCGGTCTCGCCATGGTGGCGGAGCAGGTGCTGCGAATGATTTTTGGCGCGCCGCCGCTGTCCTATTCGATTCCGCCGGCATTACGCGGCCAGGTTGCCGTCGGCGGCTTCATCTATTCGTTCTATCGTGTGGTGCTGCTCGGCGTCGCCGCGGCGTGCATCGCAGGGCTGTGGCTACTGCTGCAAAAGACCTCATTTGGCCGCGTGGTGCGCGCCGGTGTGCAGAACCCTGACATGGTCGGCGCACTCGGGATTTCACTGCAGCCTTACATGTCGGCTGTCGCGGCGCTGGGTATCGGGCTCGCCGGGTTGGCCGGCGTACTGCTGGCGCCGATCTATTCGATCCATCCAGCGATGGGGCAGGAGATCATCACCCCCGCGTTTGTCGTGGTGGTGATCGGTGGGCTCGGATCGTTCTGGGGGGTGGTGATTGCCGCGCTGCTGGTCGGTCTGGTCAAAGGCGTGATGGTTGGTGTCGGCTATTCCGCGGCCTCGACCGCTGCGATCTATCTGCTGATGCTTCTGGTGCTGCTGTTCCGGCCGCGCGGCCTGTTCGGCGAGCGCATCATGCGGTTCGAGTGAGGCGCCGATGATGTGGAAGCGTTTGCCAATTCCGCTGTTGCTGGCGGCACTTGGGCTGCTGGTGTTGCCGCCGGTGCTGCTCGCGCTCGGCCTCACCATGACCTCGGCGACCGAAGTCGTTGTTTACGCGCTGGCCTGTATGGCGCTGAATATTCTGGTCGGGCATACCGGACTGGTCTCGTTCGGCCATGGCGCGTGGTTTGGGTTGGCCGCCTATGCGGCGGCCTTACTGCAGCGCGATCTGATGCCGGGGTCGTTCTTCGGCCCCACGCTGCTCGGCCTCGTCATCGTGGCTCTTGTCGCCGCGGTCTTCGGCTATCTGATCCTGCGTCGACGCGGGGTCTATTTCTCGCTGCTGACGCTGGCGCTCGCGGCAATGCTTTACAGCGTGTCGTTTCGCTGGACCGATGTCACCGGCGGCGAGAACGGGCTCGGCGGCATCACCCGGCCTGCGTTGTTGGGCTTCGACCTGGAATCCGCAACCACCTATTACTGGTTCGTGGCGCTCATCGCCTTGGCCGTGCTGGTGCTGTTGTGGAAATTCCATCGCTCGTCGGTCGGCAGTGTGCTGGTGGCGATCCGCGAGAACGAGCAGCGCGGGCGCTTCCTCGGCTATCCGACCAACCGCTACAAGCTGCTGGCATTTGTCCTTTCTGCCACCATCACCGGCCTCGCCGGTATATTGCTGCTCTACAAGAACCGCATGACCTCGGCGGATCCGATTTCGGTGGCGTTCTCCGGCGATCTCTTGGCGATGGTGGTGATCGGCGGCATGCGCAGCTTTCTCGGTCCTGCGATTGGCGCGTTGTTTTTCATCCTGTTTCGCGAATTCCTCGGCATCTATACCGAGAACTGGTTGTTCTGGTTCGGCCTTGTCTTCGTCGCTTTCATCATCTTTTCGCCGACGGGCCTGGTCGGGATTGGCGAGCGGTTGATCGCGCCGTTCCGCAAAAAGGTGGTCGAAGACGCCGCGATGTCGGCGCGCCGAATCGAGGTGCTGCCGCTGCCGGAATTTTTGCGACCGAAAACGACCATTGATGGGGCGGTGCTCGCCGCCCAACACATCGTCAAGAGCTTCGGTGGCATCAAGGCGGTGCAGGGCGTCGATATCAGCATTGCCGACCGCACGCTGCATGCGTTGATCGGCCCCAATGGGGCCGGCAAGACCACCGCATTCAACCTACTGTCCGGCATGTATACGCCGGATCAGGGCACGGTCACGCTGCTGGGGCAGCCGATCGCCGGTGAGACACCGGAGCAGATCGCGCGCGCCGGCATCGGCCGCTCGTTCCAGATCACCAATCTGTTTCCGGCACTGAGCGTCGGCGAGAACATTCGCCTCGCGGTGCAGGCGCGGCATCCGCATCGCTTCGATCCACTGACCAACGCGCTGTCGATCGAGGCCATCAATACCGAGACCGATGCTGTGATCCGCTATCTCGGCCTCGCCGGCATCGAGAAGGCAGAGGCCGGTCTGCTATCCTATGGCGGGCAGCGGTTGCTCGACATGGGGGTGGCGCTTGCCACAGCGCCGCGCGTGCTGCTGCTCGACGAGCCGCTCGCGGGCCTTGCCGCTGCCGAGCGCGAGCGCATCGGCGCCATCATCAAGCGAATATCAACAGATCTGCCGGTGCTGCTGGTCGAGCACGATATCGACCGTGTATTCCAGCTTGCCGATCATGTCACGGTCATGAATGAAGGCCGCGTCTTGCTCGACGGCTCGGTCGAGGACGCCCGTGCAAGCCCGAGGGTCCAGGAAGTCTATATCGGCTCCGGCAACACCGAGATTGCGGCCCGGCCGCGCGAGACCGCAGCCACTCCGACGCCGCTGTTGACCGTTGCTCACATCGATACCTTCTATGGCAAGAGCCACATCCTCAACGAAGTCAACCTCACGCTGCATGACAACGAGATCATTGCGCTGCTCGGCCGCAATGGCGCCGGCAAGTCGACGCTGCTGAAAACCCTGATCGGGATTGCACCGGCCTCGAACGGCTCGATCAAGCTCGCTGGTCACGAGTTGATCGGCCTGTCCTCGGCGGAAAGCGCGCGGCTCGGCATCGGCTACGTGCCGCAGGGCCGCGGATTGTTTGCGGGAATGACCGTCGAGCAGAATCTCGAACTCGGAGGGTTGAAGCGCCAGACCGGCAATGGTGTGCACTGGACGCGGGAGCGCATCTACGAATATTTCCCGCGGATTCGCGAACGGCTCGACAGTCCGGCGGACTATCTCTCGGGAGGCGAGCAGCAGATGGTCGCGGTGGCACGGGCGCTGTCCGGCGACGTGCGGGTGCTGTTGCTGGATGAACCGTTCGAAGGACTGGCGCCGACCGTGGTGGAACAATTGTTCGAAACCTTCGATCGCCTGCGCAAAGAAGTCGCCATCGTTATCGTCGATCACAATCTCGATCTGGCGCTGGCCTTGTCCGACACCACCGTGGCATTGGAACGGGGCCGGGTGATTCACCAGGGACCGTCCAGCGCGTTGCGGCACGATCTCGATCTGCGCCGCAAGGTGCTTTGGTTATGAAAAAGGCTTGAGAAAATAAAATGGCAAGCACCGAACGCAACGTCGCCATCGTCGGCGCAGGTCTGATTGGCCGGGCCTGGGCCGCGATCTTCGCCCGCGCCGGCTGGAATGTGCGGCTCACCGATCCGCACGGTCCAACGCTGGCTGCTGCGCCCGGCTTGATCCGCGACGAATTGCGCGCGCTGGCCCGGCATGGCCTCGCCGCTGATCCGGATGGCGCGGCGGCGCGGGTCTCGATTGCTACTGATCTCGCCGATGCGGTGAAGAACGTCATCTTCGTTCAGGAAAATGGCCCGGAGAATGTCGAGCAGAAGATCGCGATCTTTGCCGAACTCGACAGGTTGGCTCCGCCCGACGCGCTATTGGTGTCCTCGACCTCCGCGATCGTCGCGTCGCGCTTCACTGAAAATCTGCCAGGTCGGGTGCGCTGTCTTATCGGACATCCGGTGAACCCGCCGCATCTGGTGCCTTTGGTCGAGCTGTGCGGCGCGCCGTGGACTTCGGCTCAAGCCATTGACCGTGCGCGCAACATCTATCGCGAAATCGGGCAGGTGCCGGTGACCGTGAACAAAGAGATCAACGGATTCATTCTCAATCGCCTGCAAGGCGCGCTGCTGGCCGAAGCATTCCGGTTGGTCGGCGAGGGTTTTGTATCGGCGAAGGATCTCGATCACACCGTCAAGGACGGGCTTGGCCTGCGCTGGTCGTTCCTCGGCCCGTTCGAGACCATCGAGCTCAATGCCCCCGGCGGCATTCCGGATTACTGCGCGCGCTACACGGGATTCTACAAGGAACTGGCGGCTGCGGCCGCCGGCCCCGAAGTCTATCAAAGCCCAAATGTGGACCGCGTGATCGCGGCATGGCCGCACCAGCCGACGCCCGAGCGCATCGCAAAGCTGACGATCCAGCGCAACGAACGGCTGGCTGCGCTCGCCGCGCACAAGGCCAAGCAAGTCGTGAAATCCTGACGAATATCGAACCGCAAGCAAGAAAGAGAGCACAGCATGAGCCGCAAAGTCATCATCACCTGCGCCGTTACCGGTGCCATCCACACACCCTCCATGTCGAAGGCGCTGCCGGTCACGCCGCAGGAAATCGCCGATGCGGCCGTCGATGCCGCCGAGGCCGGCGCCGCTATCGTGCATCTGCATGCGCGCAATCCGAAAACCGGCCAGCCCGACCAGAGTCCCGAGGCGTTCGCGCCGTTCCTGAAAATCATCAAGCAGCGCTCGAACGCCGTGATCAACTTGACCACCGGCGGCGCGCCGACCATGACGGTGGACGAGCGCGTACGTCCGGCCGCGGTCTACAAGCCCGAGGTCGCCTCGCTCAACATGGGCTCCATGAACTTCGCCTTTTTCGGGATGCTCAACCGCTTCAAGAAATTCGAACACGACTGGGAGCTCAAGCATCTGCAGAACAAGGACATCGTGTTCCGCAACACCTTCCAGGACATCGAGTATGTGCTGAAGACGTTGTCAGAGACAGGCACGCGTTTTGAGTTCGAGTGTTACGACACTGCGCATCTCTACAATCTGAATTACTTCCTCGAGCAGGGCCTCGTGAAGCCGCCGTTGTTCGTACAGACGGTGTTCGGCCTGCAGGGGGGCACCGGCGCACACCCCGAAGACGTACTGCACATGAAGCGCACGGCCGACCGGCTGTTCGGCGACAAATTCGTCTGGTCGGTACTGGGTGCCGGCCGCAACCAGTTGCCGATCGCGGCGATGGCCGCGGCGATGGGTGGCAACATCCGCGTTGGTCTCGAGGATTCGCTGTGGGCGGCGCCCGGTCGGATGGCGGCGTCTAACGCCGAGCAGGTGACTCTCGCCCGGAAGATTGTCGAAGGCCTCGGCCTCGAAATTGCGACGCCCGACGAAGCCCGCGAAATTCTCGACCTGAAGGGGGGAGATAAACTGGAAGTCTAGGAAGCGAAAGGTGCGTGGCAAGCCGAATCGAGCCGGAAAGCTGGGGATGCTTTGCTTGATACTCTCTCTTCGCGAGATTGGCAGAGATAGATGTCCGCTATTCCGCACGGTTTGTCCGGTGTGTGACACAAGTAACCACTGCGGGAGTGAAGGAACCGAAGTTCTTTGAAGGAATTATTTATAGCAAATGATTCAGGAGGTCCGTCATGAAATCCATGCCCGACGCTTCGGAATGCCGAAGGCTTGCTGAGCAGATCCTACAGCAGGCACAGAAGTTGCCACTTGGGCCGGAAAGGAAATCTCTCGAAACCATGGCTAGTGAGTATGAGGAAGAAACTCGCGCCAGTGATTGGCGGTGTTCGTCCCTGCACGCGCCGATATAGGATAACCGCGTGTGCGGCGGAGCAGCCGTACGCTGCGCTCAGGCTTTCGCCGAGACCTTGAGCCACCCGTGTCGGTCGTTGCAGCGGCGTAGTTGGTCGCCACAGGGACCGCGTCATCTGCGGATCTTCTTCGTTCGTAGTTCGTTCCAGGGAATGCCTATACTCCCCATCATCGAACTATGGAGTGTGGGCATGAATACCGCCCCTCACATTAGCCAGATGGGCGAATGCTGGGGCTCCGCAGCCTCCTTGAGAGGTGTACCGTGGTAAAGGAAAAATCCGTCAAGCGGCCACTCTCGAAGCGCTGGGGCTCGTTAAGTGTTCCGTCAGGGTCTTCCCGGACGAATTGACCTCATGCAGTAGCACGTCATAGCTCCACAGATCGGCAAGATGCTGGAGCACCCGCCTCGCATCGGCCTCTTCCAGCATTGCACCATTCGCCACGGTGTGGCGGAGGAGAAGCCGGCGATCTCCTGCCAGATCGACGTCGACCACTTCGATGTTGGCATCGATGAACCCAACATCATATTGCCGCGCCAATTCACGACGCACACGATGATAGCCGCGTTCATCATGGATAGCAGCCACTCTAATCGCGCTTTCCTTCGGATCGTCATGCAGATGAAACATTCGCAATCGCCGCATGAGCCGCGGGCTGAGGAACTGACTGATGAAACTTTCATCGCGGTAATTGGCCCAGACGTCGCGCAATACAGCCATCGCGTCGCCGGTCCCAGCGATGTCCGAAAACCAGTCACGATCCTCGTCGGTAGGATTGGAGACGATACGTTCGATGTCCTGCATGATCGCGAAGCCGAGTGCATAGGGATTAAAGCCCGAAAATCGGGGGTCGTCGAAGTCAGGCTGAAACACCACATTGGTGTGCGACTGCAGGAATTCAAGAAAGTTGCCGTCGGAAATCCGGCCCTGTTCGTGCAACCGGGTCATAACGCGGTAATGCACGTAGGTAGCGGTGCCCTCGTTCATGACCTTGGTCTGACGCTGGGGATAAAAATACTGCGCGATGTGCCGCACGATCCGCAGAAGCTCGCGTTGCCAAGGCTGCAGTCGGGGCGCGGCCTTTTCAAGAAAATACAACAGATTTTCCTGCGGCAGCCCTAGCAACTGGCGGCGCCGCTCGATGTTGAGCGATTCCGCGCTCTTGAGCTGTCCGGTAGGAACGGTTCGCCAAAGGTCATTGAATGCGCTCTCGGCGTGCAAGCGGCGCTCTCTCGCGCGCTTTTCCTCCGTGCGAAGATCGAGCTTCTTCTTGCCGGAATAGCGATCGATTCCATGCGACATCAGGGCGTGAGCGGCATCGAGCGTGCGCTCGACCGCGAGGTGGCCATGACGCTCCTCGCATTGCGCCACGTAGCCCTTCGCGAAATCGAGATAATCGAGAATTCCCTCGGCGTCCGTCCATTGTTTGAAGAGATAGTTATTTTTGAAGAAATGGTTGTGACCGAACGCTGCGTGGGCGATGACCAGCGTCTGCATGGTCGCGGTATTTTCCTCCATCAAATATGAAATGCATGGTGAGCTGTTGATCACGATCTCATATGAAAGGCCGACAAGCCCCTTGCGGTAAAATGCCTCCTGATGGGCGAAATGCTTGCCGAACGACCAATGCTTGTAGAACAGCGGCATGCCGACCGCGGAATATGCATCCAGCATCTGCTCGGCGGTAATGACCTCGATCTGGTTAGGGTAGATGTCTAGCCCCAGTTCAGATAGAGCAGTCTCTTCGCAAGCGTCATAGATGCGCTGCAGCGTCTGGAAATTCCAGTCCGCTCCTTCAAATAGGCGTTTGGTCGTCGCGGTCATGGGGCAGACTTATCCCGTTGTCGGCGTTGAAAGAGATCGTGAAACACCGGAAAGATCTCCCGGCGCTCACTGACCTTGCGCATCGACAGTCGCGCTCCATCGGCGCGCAAGCGTTCATAGAGCGACCACAGCGATGATTCGGACCTATCTGACCGGCCGCCGATCTCGCTGACCTCCAGATACGCAAAGAACTGGCTGACCGGCAGGATCATCTGCGTAAGTAATCGGCTCGCGACCTCTCCGTCCAAATGGGAGTTATCGCCGTCGGAAGCCTGGGCTGCGTAAATGTTCCAGTCCGCCGGGCGAAACCGCGATGTGACGATCTCGTGCATTGCCATTAGCGCACTCGACACCAGCGTGCCGCCTGATGCCAATCCGTGAAAGAAAGTATCTTCGTCAACCTCCTCAGCGCGGTCGGTATGACGGATAAACACGATCTCGACATGCCGATAGCGGCGCTTCAGAAACAAATAGAGCAACATGTAAAAGCGCTTCGCGAGATCCTTCATATGTTCCGACATCGAGCCAGACACATCCATTAGGCAAAACATAACAGCTTGCGCGACCGGCTTCGGCATGGTTTCGAAGCGGCGGTATCGAATGTCGATCGGATCGATGAACGGTATCCGACGAACCTTTGCCTTTAACGTTTCGATCTCGGCCTTCAGTTCGATACGACGCGCTTTGTCGCAGATCGCGAACTCGGCCTCAAGTTGTGCGATCGTTTCGGGCCGCGGTCGTCGCAAGGCGATCCGCCGTGCCATTGCGAGCCGCACCGTGCGAGGCACCGAAATACTCGTGGGTGAGCCGACGGTCGTATAGCCGGCCCGCTGAAACCCCTCGTTTTCCACTTCAGCAAGTTTCCGTTTGGCGAGGTCCGGCAATTCGAGATCGTCGAGAAACAGGTCGACAAATTCGTCACGGCTCAGAACGAACCGGAAGGCATCTTCGTCGTCGCCTTCACCCGGCTCGGACGCCTTTCCGCGGCGGTCTTCATTCGAGCGCGGAAGCATGTCGCCTTCGACGAACTTTTTGTTTCCGGGAACCGCCACGTCGCGCGTGCCGCCTTCGCGGCGAAGGTGCGGCTCATTCATTCCGTCCAGCGGGAGGCTAACTTCGCCGCCTTCCAGGATATCCCTGATGTCCCGGTCCTGTGAGGATTTCTTGACGGCGGCTTGAACCAGCGTCTTGGCCCGGCGCAAAAAACGCTGACGATTCTCAAGGCTTTTACTTCCCGGATTCAGACGTCTATCAATGATATACATGGCCACTGTTGCATCCGCTTCAGCCAGCTTGCTTCACTCGCATATACCATTCGACGAGACGGCGAACCTGACGCTCGGTATAGCCGCGCTCCACCATCCGCGCGACAAATTCGCCGTGTTTCTTTTCGGTATCGCCGTCCTTCTTTGAACCAAATGAAATAACTGGAAGAAGGTCTTCCACCTGCGAAAAGATTCGTTTCTCAATGACCTCCCGAATTTTCTCGTAGCTCGTCCAGCTCGGGTTTTTCCCTCCGTGCCGGGCTCGCGACCGGAGCGAGAACTTTACGACTTCGTTGCGGAAGTCCTTTGGATTGGCGATACCCGCGGGCTTCTCGATCTTGGTTAGCTCCAAGTTGAGAAGTTCGCGATCGAGCAACTGGCCGGTGTCGGGATCCTTGAAGTCCTGATCCTCGATCCAGGCGTCGGCGTAGTCCACGTACCGATCGAACAGGTTTTGACCATAATCCGAATAGGACTCGAGATAGGCTTTTTGGATCTCGTGGCCAATGAATTCTGCATATCTTGGAACGAGCTCGGCCATGATAAATTCGAGGTAACGCTTTTCGAGTTCCTCGGGAAGCTGCTCGCGGCGAATCGACTGCTCAAGCGCATACATCAGATGGACAGGATCTGCGCCAAGCTCCGCGGGGTCGTGATTGTACGTTGCGGCTAGAATCTTGAATGCAAAGCGCGTGGAGGCACCGTCCATGCCTTCGTCGACGCCGGCGGCATCCTTGTATTCCTGAACGCTTCGGGCCTTGGGGTCCGTTTCCTTGAGGCTCTCCCCGTCATAGACCCGCATTTTTGCGAACAGGGTGGAATTGTCGTGCTTGCGCAGGCGTGACATCACCGAGAAGCGCGCGAGCGTCTCCAGGGTTGCCGGTGCACACGGCGCGGAAGCGAGTTCGGATCCCTGGATTAGTTTCTCATAGATCTTTTGCTCCTCGGTCACCCGGAGACAGTAGGGCACCTTGATGACACAGATCCTATCGATGAAGGCTTCGTTGTTTTTATTGGCTTTGAAGTTTCGCCATTCGGATTCGTTCGAATGCGCCAGAACGATACCATTAAAGGGGATAGCACCGATATTTTCGGTGCCGATGTAGTTCCCTTCCTGCGTCGCGGTCAGCAGAGGGTGCAGCATCTTGATCGGCGCCTTGAACATCTCGACGAATTCGAGAATGCCTTGGTTCGACCGATTCAAGCCGCCGGAATAGCTATAGGCATCGGGGTCATTTTGGGCAAAGGTTTCCAGCTTGCGTATATCGACCTTACCGACAAGCGAGGAGATATCTTGATTGTTCTCATCGCCAGGCTCCGTTTTCGCAATCGCGATCTGTCGCAAGCGCGAGGGCTGAATCTTGGCAACGCGGAATCGGGAAATATCGCCACCGAAGGCGTCGAGCCGTTTGTAGCACCAAGGGCTCATCAGTCCACTAAGGCGACGAGGCGGAATTCCGTACTTTTCCTCAATCATCGGCCCGAGCAATTCCGGATCGAACAGATTGAGCGGATTCTCGTAGACGGGACTGAGTTCTTCGCCGGCCTTCAACACGTAGATTGGATGGACTTCCATCAACAACTTCAGCCGCTCTGCAAGTGACGATTTTCCGCCGCCCACGGGACCGAGCAAATAGAGGATTTGCTTGCGCTCCTCCAGACCTTGAGCCGCGTGCCGAAAGAATCCGACAATACGCTCAATTGTTTCTTCCATGCCATGGAATCCGGCGAAGGCCGGATAGACACGCATTGTGCGGTTTAGGAAAATACGGCTAAGGCGGGGATCCTTGGCCGTGTCAATCATCTGAGGCTCACCGATCGCAGCCAACAGCCGTTCCGCAGCATTGGCGTATAGCATCGGATCGCTTCGGCACGATTCGAGATATTCCGCCACTGACATATCCGTTTCGCTTCGAGCCCCGTAAGACCGAACGAAAGAGTTGAACAGAGGATCGTTGTACATGGCAGCGCCTCTCCGGTTCACTAATAAGGGAACTAAAGAAAGCTCCTTGAGTTCCATGCTGCGCGGTGGGAAAAATTTCATTTATTTTGGTGGCGTGCAGACAGCGGCATCGTCCTGTGTGGTTGTAAGTTGGCAGGCCTCCAAGTTAAAAAACGCAATCTGTGGGTACGGAAATCGGCCGTTCTAATACGTCGCTCACGGTCGATGCCACCCATCCCATCTCCGGGGCAGGCGATGGCGCCCGCACTGCCGCGTGCAGCAAGGATCAGACGCGCGCGCCGTTCGGTTCGGATTGTTCTCTTTATGTTCTTGTCGCAAACACGCGAGCTGGCGCATGCTTATGCCAACGCCGACTGTTGATCTTAGTCGTTAGTTCGGGCGTACTTGGCAATCCGGGCTCAGGATTATCGGCAAAGGGGCGCCAGGCGATCTTCGATACTGCATCGGAGGGGAGGCGCCAGAGCGGCTGGATAAGTTCCCAAAGCCACCTCGCTATGGTTTACCCGGGGACCTCCATGGATTTCGGGATTTCGCGGATTTAGCCGACGTCAAGGACCGCGCGGCAATCATCTGCTATCCCGGCGCGCTGCAATAGTCGTCGACGGCATGTCGTTTTTTCTTTGTAAAACTGCGAGGCCGCCGTTGGACAGCCATCAGTGCCTGTAGCACTTCGTGACACCAGGCGCGGTCGCTTGCCATCTGCATCCACGATCGAGGCGCGCAGAAAAGGTGCCTGTGGAGAAAGAGAGACCCGCGCGGCTCTTCGCCGTGGTTCCAATTCTGCCCGCGCCATCCTTAATGCTCATCACATCACAAAGGACGAACTCTATCTGGTTCGAAACCCGCTCCAAGTGCTGCAATCTTTTGAGGGCCGTATTGACAGTGTCGTTCCGTTCCTCTCCGACGGGAGTTTCCTTCAGCAACTTAAAAAGCTGACCTCTCTCGTGAATGAGAGCAAGTGCGACATTGCACACGTCGAGTAGCTCCCCTAGGGAAGCGGTTTCTTTTGAAAGGAGTACGGACTGAATTGCCATAACGAACCTCCGGCCAGCCAAAAACGGTGAGGCGAAGAAATTCATCACTGTCTGTAATTGATCAGACAGTCCTTAGGTAATGGGTGGCATTTTCTTCCGTTCCTTTTCCAGCGTGACAGATACCGCCAGCTATTCACATCCGTCCGCACATGTGAAAGCTGCAAAGTTGGTACGAAATTAGAGTCCCGGGTATTTATAATTCACTCCTTTCGAGGGAATGGTTGCGGGATTTGTGTTGCAATCGTCGAAGTGGTCGGAGATCGAGTCCATCGCCTTGCGTTGCCACATCTCAGCCTCGGCGAGCCACCTTCCGCTCTCGCTAGGATACAGCGCCGCGCGCTGTCGGCACCTGCTCTCCATCGCGCGACAGACTAACAACTCCTTCATTGCCATCTCCTCTACACTGATCAGATACACGCCCAACATCGCGACTGGGTCATCATGATACTGGGTCATCATGATTATGAGTCAGAACTTGAGTTCTTTCGAACGATGGCAGACGCCCTCGCCACAGGCCGTACTGCTAGAGTTCGCGCCGCCGTTTTCACGTTTTCATGCGAGTTCATGCGAGTCACCGCGGGTAGATGCATAGAATACTGGGATGCGGTAACCCGCGTCCGGTTGCTGGGGTGCGTGTGAATGCCGCTTTGGAAAGATCGAGCGCGTCTCGGGCTGAACTCAGGGAGTAAGTTGAGGATCGGGCCGACCGACTTTTCTATGGGCGCTCCTAGCTTGGTTCGCCCTGGAGAAAACTGATCGCGGCATAAGCTGAACATGGCCGTACGTGCCTGAACCGGATATCGAAAGCATCATCGGCATCAACACCGCGGCACGGGTTTGACAGCTTCTAGCGACCGTTGTCGTCCTTGCCATTGGGGCTTCCATCGCTACCGCCGTTTCCCCAGCCGTTGTTGCCCTTTCCCCCCGAGTGCGCAATCGCGGTGGAATTAAGTGAGGTCGACAACAACAGCGTAATTGCGGGGGGTGTGACTACAGCGAATTTTCCGCAAGCAGCCAAAAATTTCCGCCTATCCTCAACTAGAGCTGATTTTTGTCCGATTGGATCCGACATTTATCCCTCCCAGGAAAGATACGTGGCAGGACGCAGAAAAATTAAACAACATTAAATAATAAATATTAACTAAAATCGAGGAGGGTCAAGTAACAATTTAATTCGCGCGAACTTCCACTGTGATTCCGTCCAGTCCTGCTCCTTGATGTTTGGTTGCGTGCCTTCAAACGCAGACAAGCGCGCGCCACGTGGATCACAGGCTGCGCGAGGCAAAGACCTCAACTCGCCGGCAAGCAACAAGGCACGCTATGGCGACTTCAGATGCGGCGCGCTCGTTCGTGAAAGGCGGCTGCATAAATCAGGGAGATGGCGAAGGCGGACGATATTGGATCCGGCAGCGGCTCCGATAGAGATGACCTGAAGGCCAGGAGATGAGTTCCGGATGAAGCCGCTTATGAAAAAAATCTCACATTGGATCCGCCCGCGATGCGCTGAAACTCGTTGAAGAGCGGGCCGATTCATCGGCGGTTCCGCTGAACAAGCCCAATCTGATCTAACGGCCGCAATCGTCTCAGGATGGAGGCAACCACGCGACGGCTTTCGCGTTATGTTTTGACATGAACTCCTCTGGCAGCGGAGTTCCCTCACGCGGTAATGGAGACATACGGGGCGTCGAAACAGTGGACGTAGGAGCATCCTCAAAATGACCACGGAACTCAGACCTGTTTCCCACAACACTCTCATTCTCGTCGGCGACGGTCAAAAGGCTCTTTTCTTACGCAATAGGGGCAACGCACAACACGTCGAACTCATCGTCGAGCGGATTTTCGAACAGGATAACCCGGCAACGCGCGAGCAGGGCACGGATCGCCCCGGGCGATCCACTGCAAGCCCTGGCGCTGCGCGAAGCGCCATGGAAGAGGTCGATTGGCATTACATTGCCAAGGAACGGTTTGCCAACGAGCTTGCGGAAGCACTCTATCGCCATGCTCACGCCAATCTCTTCGAGAAGCTCATCATCATTGCTCCTCCCAAGGTATTGGGAAATCTTCGCAAGGTCCTTCACGCGGAGGTCGTCGAGCGCATCGCCGCCGAGATTCCTAAGGAGATGACGTCGCATCCGGTCTCTGAGATTGTGAAGCTTGTCGCTGCTTAGTGGCCGTTGTCCCACAGCAAGGTGCGCGATCAAGCAGAAAGACTCAGTTTCCAGCCTTTGACGGCCCCCATGAAATCAACCTTCGAGCGGGTATCCCAAAGGTCCGGGTTGCTCACCATCTACACTCTCGAGGATATCGACCAGACGGCCAACGCGGCCGGTTGCCAGCGGCTTGCCGATGTTCATGAGTGGCTCGTTGTTTGTGAACCACGCCAGAGCCTCGGTGAATTCCTCCATGGTGGCGCCGGTGCGCAAGATCTCAATGACGGTGAGGTCATCGACCTCTCCGAGTTCGGCTGTGATGTCATCGCGATTCAAGGGCTTCATTGCATAACCCCACCGTTATCGCCTCCCTTGCGATCGGTATGTTTTCTGCGTTCATCCCCATGGGATCATGCATGATCGTCATGGGAACTCAATGTGTACGCGACGGCGTCGATCGTTGGGTTCAGTGCCCAGCTGTCAGCCGTGGCGGATTCTGGTACAGAAGCCACAGTTCGATGGCTGCCAGTGCCGCAACGATGATGCCGATTATCACGTGGACAGTCATCGCGGTTGTCCCTTGGAATTCGAGCATCCAGGGCGACACGATGGCCCAAAGCCCTGCGATAAGGTTTAACCACTCCTCCCATACCGCGAATGCAGCAAGCGCGGCGATGGAGAGGGCTGCGATTACGATACCGCTAATCCAGGCGTTCTGAGATTGCGGTCCAGCCGCGAACCCAAAAATCCATGGAGAGAAAAACAGGGCTGCACCAAGGATAAGATTTGCTACGTCGCAGAATTTCGCATTCGACCATTCGTTCATGACATCCTCCGTCTTCGGAGCAGACATGCGCATCGCAACATTTCTGCAATTTAAAAACGTATTCTCAGGCGTTCTGTTCCCTTGAACGTCATTTGGCGTGTGATCTTCGCCGGCTTGCCCAAGTGGTATTTAGGTCAGGATTTGATTTAGTAACGGTAGTGATCAAACCTGAGCCTTAGCCCATGCCACGATGCCCAGGATTACAGGAAAGTTCCCGCTGCGACGGCCGCCGAATTCGGGCTAGGACAGACTCGCAATCGCCGCGAGACAACCGCGGCAGATCAAGGGTTCGTGTGAAAAAGGGGGCATTTGTTCCGGCTTTAAATCCAGCAATGATATCAACGGCTGAGAGGGAAGTCGCCCCGCGCGACCAGTTTGCTGTCCGACCGCCTGTCGTCTACGTCAACGAGATAAACCAGCACGACGTCGTCCGGCAGTGCTGGCCTGTCGCCTAGTGCCTTGCTCAAAACGTCGGCCTCCGCCCCTGTGGCCAGTCGAACCCGTAGCCTGGAATTCCCGTCCCATAGTGGAAGACCTTTGCTCTTGCGGTTGGCGAGTTCGAGCAGAAACCACAATTCCCGTGTGAGTTCTCGCGCTTCGGAAGATGATCCCGCCTCGTATGCCACAATTGCGCGAGTATCACTCTCGACGACATAGATGTTTGGCCGTTGAGTTGGATTCGGTTTCATGGCCGCGCCTCGAATAAGCGCCTCATGCTAAGGCAACGCTGCATCCCGTGGGGCGTTCCACCCTTCTTAGGGGCAGGAGCCATGGCCGACACGGAATCAAGCTGCGTTATCCCAGACACGCAAATGCCGCTCAACGGCCATAGCTTCGCGATCAGCTCCATTCTCGCAGTTCTTTTACGAAGAGGCATTGGCCTTGAAAAAAAGGCATTCTAGCGATTTTCGAGAATGTAAGGAACCTTACGCCGGCGGAATCATTCGGAGCGTATGGCCGTCGCAAAGCTGACGAGTGAGGCTCGCGCGACGTGTGAAGAAGGAGCAGGCCATGAAGCTAAATTCGGCGCAGGTAAGCCAAACTTTGAGTCAATACGATGCCGCGGTTCTTCCTGATAACCATCCGGCGGTTCCCCAGCTGAATGACTTGTTTGGGGACCATACATTCTTTCTCGATGGCGGCGGCCTTAAGGTCCTGGAGCCCGCCGAAACGCGGGAATCGAAGGCACAAACCGGCGAAGTTGTAAGTCTTGCCAACTGGAGTGATGCGACTCTCACGAGTCTAAAGCCACACGAACCCGAACCGACGGGCGTCGTCATCGTGCTTGAATCTCATCATTGATCGGCTTCAGAGCAGATGGCTTTCGTGCGTTGTGAGGCGGACCGGCCTCGCGAGACGGCGGCTGTTCGCTACCGTTTGCCACGTCGCTTCGTAAAGCAGCCAGCGCGCATGTGCATGCATACGTAGAGACGCCATCGTAGACTGGCAGCGCGCACGAGGTCGAAAGTGTGTGGTCGCAGGGCACGTCCAGTCTGCTGTCGCCATGTTGCTTTTCGGTGGGTCTCAGGATTTCGGAGCAAGTAGAAAAGCTCAGTCGCCACCGTCCATAACCTGGGCTACCTCGTAGGCTGGGGATCGATTTGATCCGTCAAATCGATCCCCAGCCTCGCGAAGGCTTCACGGCATTTGCGAATTTCCTAGGAGCGGTTCATCCTTCGGCCCCTGTTTCAATAGACCGCGCTTTTTTCTTTCCTGTTTGCAGCAGGAAATTGACACCGATTTGATCGCCGCAAATTCAACCACCAAGCGCAGGCGCGCGGTCCTCGCGGATGATCCCGCAAGGGCCAGTGAACCAGGCCGAAAAAGGGGCCAGAAATAGCTAAGACGAGCCCGGTTCCGGCCGGGCTTTTCGTTTAAGATGGTCCGCGAAGGAGAGCCTTATGACAGGACCGATACCCAGCATAGCCGAGCTTCTGTATCAGGCAGCTGACGAGATTGAGCGGGCTTACGTCGACCGTACCGACGCCCCGCCGGCCGCAATCTCGCTCGTTCCGATGTTGCGAGAACGTGCAAGGCGACTCGAAACACCCACAGTCACGCCGGACGACCCCGAGGCTGAGGCTCCGACGGTCACTCAGGACGAGCCCTAGTTAGAAGCGGCGGATCTACTACCAGTCTTAGGCGCTGTACCGGCCGGAGCGCCAACCGTACTCGCGCGCTCCTGGCTGATCGCAATCATTGCCCGCGTGCGTCGACCACACGTGTCGAAGGGATGCGTGGCGATGTAGGCTTTACTGTCCCGGGTGACGTTGCCCCCAAGTTTTATCCAACGGTGAGTTCGTTCCTGGCGGTTGGATTGCCCTGGTGGGCGGGTGGAGCGACGGGAGCTGGGGCGGAGCCGTCGGCATAGCGCAGCGCCAGCTCCCGCCGCGGATGGGTGAAGGCAAATTCGGACGGCGTCCGCCACCCGAGTCGGGAGTGTGGTCGGGCGTCGTTGTAGTCGGCGCGCCACCATCGGAGGGCAACGCGAGCCTGGGCCAGTGACGTGAACAACGTCTCGTTCAACAATTCATCGCGCAGCCGGCCATTGAAGCTCTCGATGAAGGCGTTCTGCGTCGGCTTGCCCGGAGCGATGTAGTGCCAGTCGATGCCGGCGTGATCGGCCCATGTCAGGATGGCGTTGCTGGTTAGTTCGCTGCCGTTGTCGCTGACCACCATCGTCGGCTTGCCGCGCTCGATCGTCAGCCGGTCCAGTTCCCGCGCCACCCGGACGCCGGAAAGCGAGGTATCGGCCACCAGCGTCAGGCACTCGCGGGTACAGTCATCGACGACAGTCAGGATGCGGAAGCGACGACCGTCGGTCAGCTGATCCGACACGAAGTCGAGCGACCAGCGGTCGTTGGATGCTGCCGGAACCAGCATCGGCGCCCTGGTCCCGATCGCCCGCTTGCGACCACCGCGGCGGCGCACCGCAAGCTTCTCCTCCCGATACAGCCGGAACAGCTTCTTGTGGTTGATCACATAGCCCTCCCGCTTGAGCAGCACGTGCAGGCGCCGATAGCCGAAGCGGCGGCGCTCATGGGCGATCGCCTTCATACGCTGGCGAAGGCCGGCATCGTCGGCCCGGGTGGTCTTGTACCTCATGGTCATGCGGCAGCTGCCGATGGCTTTACACGCCCGCCGTTCGCTCATCTCGAATGCAGTTCGCAGATGCGCGACAGCTTTCCGCTTCCCCGCGGGCGTCACCATTTCTTTCCCAAGAGATCCTTCAACGCCGCATTGTCCAGCATGGCGTCGGCCAGCAACCGCTTCAGCCGGGTGTTCTCGTCCTCAAGCGTCTTCAGCCGCTTGGCCTCCGAGACATCCATCCCGCCGAACTTCGCCTTCCACTTGTAGATGCTGGCGTCGCTGACGCCGTGTTTGCGGCAAAGATCGGCGACCGAAACGCCGGCCTCATGCTCCTTCAAAATCCCGATGATCTGCTCTTCCGAAAAGCGACTGCGCTTCATGCTCTGGTCCTCGTCATGGGCCAGAACGAACTTCAACCTGGATTAAGCCGGAGGGGCAACGTCACGGGGGATCGCGTGCATACGATTGACGCCGTTAATAGCGGAGCATGGGTGAAAGTGACGCTTCGTCGGACGCTCGCGCGTTGCCCAGACAGACTACGGAAGATTCGCAATGCACGCGACTTCGCAATGCACGCGACCTGGATCGGCTACGACCAGCGCGCGCGAGCACGCGTTCTTCGGTGACCTCGCGGGAACGAAACCGGACTTCCGGATTTTTACCGTCTTGGCGTGAACTCGCGAGGTTCGATATGGCCGACCGTTCCGATCTCGTCCGCCAGGCGGGTGCACTTAGACAGCAGGCGGATGGCGGATCTCTATGCCCACCTTGCAGAAAGCGAAAACTGGACCGAAGCGCACCCGACGTCTGTCGCTTCACTCACCAGTGTCTTCAGCGAGGGTGACTGAGCTGGTTTCGGATGCGCATCCTTGCTGAAAATCATTGCTTAGATGCGCGTGGCGGCCGACCTAGAAACCGGCTCCCGAAACCAACAGAACTGCGCCGATTGTCATAAGAAGGATGCCCGGCCAGTTCGTTCCGAGCCCCAGGAATCCCAAGCCGCGTCGTGGCGGCTCCAGAGTGTTGCGAACGAGCCCGGAAGATTCCGGGCCGCTAAGCGATCCCCGCCAGATAGCATTGCGTGCCATGTACAGGAATCCGCCAAGAACGAGCAGCGCGCCAACTCCGATCTGGAACATTCTTGCCTCCTAGTTCATCGCTGCCACACGCAACAGAACCAAGATTCAAATGGCCGGAGGGCGGTTCGTTCCACAAGGGCACAAGCCTCTATGCGGGCAGGAACATTTGTCACTTTCACAGATTGGGCCGAAACCAACTAAAGGGAGGTTTTTGCTGGATCACAGGCGGTATCATAAGGATCGACGGGCGATCCGGACTGTGGCTGGCGCTGGCATCCATTTACTGCCGGGATGGTTTGCAGCGAGACGAAGACCAAAGAGGAAACCAGCTTCCACGAAGCTGAAATCCAATCCTCAACCATAGACGAAGCCTATGCGGCTCTATCCGACAGGCGACTTTTGGCGGGCGCTCTCGGGCTTGGCCATGAATTGCCGGATGCAATCGTCCAGCGTGCCATCGACCACCATCAGAAGCTCTTCTGGCTCTATCGGGAAGACAAATTTGCAGGTGCACGCATCAACAATCCGCAAGCTTCTTCAATGTCGCACGAAACATCAGGCTGCGGTTTCCGACCAGAGTGGTGCCGAACACCTCGGCCCGGTTGTCGGCAAAAGTCCCTGAAAATCCGCTGGTGACCTCCTGCCCGGCAAATAGCGGGCGAATGAACGGGTCACGAAAGGTAGTATGCTGATTGGTCACTAGATCGCCGTTCCATGTGCCTTCGCCGGCGCTATAGGACCCGCGCGACCAGAAGTAGGGACCCCCACCGAGAATGAAGCCATTTCGGAGGATGAGTACGCCGCTATCGCGGCCCTTTACGCCGTCGAGCATATGGATGTGAACAGAATAAAGCCCATTCTTCATCGACAACACTGCCACTGGTGCGGATCAGAACGATACAGCCTGCGACGACTGACGTCGAGCGGACTGCCTCGTTCTGTCGGATCTCGTCGCCGAGATCGACAAGAGTCAGCAGAGCAATTTTCGTGCTGGCATACGATCAGGAACGTTTGGCAGTCTTGCCGCAATGATCGCCGTCCCATCCTCACAGCTGTTTTCGCGGAGCGATGGCGGAAACCCACGTCACAAAGGCATCGAGAAATTCGGCCATGACGTCGCGGTCATTTCGACCAGTGCGTGCCAGAACGTGGAACGAGTGATCGGCATCTTGGACGAAATGAAGCGAGGCTTTCGGGCTGAGGCTTTCGACGACGGGTTTGAGAAGCGAAAGCTCCGCAAGCCTGTCTCGCGTCCCTTGGATGAAGAACGTAGGGATTAATATCTGCGCCAGATGCTCGGCCCTCATGGTTGAAGGTTTGCCTGCCGGGTGCAACGGAAATCCGAGGAAGGCGAGCCCATGGACCCCTTTCAGAGGTGCCGCAGCCTGTGCCTGCGAGGTCATGCGCCCTCCGAAGGATTTGCCGCCTGCTATGAGCGGAAGCCCCGGGCAGCGCTTACCCGCCTCTGCGACGGCAGCGCGAACCGTGGCGTGCGCGATTGCCGGCGCGTCTGGCCGCTTGCTGCCTCTCTCCATGTATGGAAACTGGTAGCGCAGAGTCGCGATGCCACGGTCGTAGAGACCGGCCGTGACTTGCTCCATAAAGATGTGGGACATACCGGCGCCGGCGCCATGGGCGAAGACGAAGCACGCGTGTGCTTGCTCCGGTTTCATCAGGATGGCTGAAACCGGGATCGAACTCTCGCCGTCGATGGTCAGCCTTTGCATGCTTGACGCCTTGTTGGTGGCTTGAGCGTGTGCCGACATGTCCTTCGGAGCTTGTCCGCGGCATTCTGAAAGCAACGTAAGACGTCGCTGCCGGATCTAACCGGTATACGCCTGCGTGTGCGGGTTATAGCGAAGGGCAGGTGAACATTGTCGCTCGGTCTTCAGAATGACTTTCACGATCCAGCTAGGGGAACTACGCGCCGCGTCTCGCATTACGGATTGGACCAATCCGCTGACAGTTTGACCGCCGAGTTGAAGCGTCGATATTTGACCGCTGAACTGCGCGCGCCGCGCACGTCGGGCCTCTACTTCATCCGTCGTCTCGACGATCTGCACGGCTTCTCCGATGCCCTGCGGTGCGTTGAACGCATGCAGGCTGAAATTATCAGCGGGCGGTTAATGAATGCTGATAGATCGGTCTCCAGGCGAACTCGCTCCTTAAATGTCGGCGGTCGGCGATCTGCTGCTCGGGTTCGGAGCGCGGACCGAGTATGATTTCAGGCATGACGGGAAGCCGGTGCGGACCGGCGGCAGCTTCCATCATTCCGATGGCCGGACAATTGCGGCACGGCGGCGCAACGGCATGCTGCATTATGTCCCCGGACGTTGAAAAGATGCTAATATGTAGTCTGTTTGGAGACGGCGAGGTTGTCTTGGAGACCGGCGGGGTTGTCGCCGCTGATGATAACGATCACCTAGCGACGCTAGCGCGGACCCAAGCTAGCTGAATGCGTAGTGTTGCCGATGACGCGCAACCAGACAGTGAAACTCTGGCGCTCGGCTGAGCGATGGTTGCTCGGCAGCATGGTGCTGGCGTTGGTCACCATGGCTGGCATTTGGCTCGTGCTTGGTCCCGCACCAATGGCCCTTGCCGATTTGATTGCCATCGTGCTGCTCATCGCCTTGCTTCTGGCCTCGTTGATCATGATGCACCTGGTGGAGAGTGCCCGCAGGAAAATGGAATCCGCGCTTCAGGACCGAGCGAAGGCCGAGCAGTGCGCCCTAGAAGCGATGCGCGATAGCGAGGCGCAATGGAGGGAAGTCTTCGAGCACAACCCGGTCATGTACTTCATGGTCGACGCGGCCGGCACCGTCCTGTCGGTCAACACTCTTGGTGCTGCGCAACTCGGCCATTCAGTCAGCGAATTGCTTGGGCAATCCGTGCTGAAAGTCTTCTTTGAGGAAGACCGAGACTTGGTTCAGAAACATGTTGCCGTCTGCCTGGAAAATATCGGCCAAACGCACAGTTGGGAAATCCGAAAGGTCCGCAAGGACGGTTCAGCGCTTTGGGTTCGCGAAAACGCCAAAGCCGTGCGGCGGTCGGATAACCGGTTGATCGTCCTGATCGCGTGCGAGGACATTACCGAGCGCAGGGAGACTGAGAATGCCCTGCGGCAGAGCGAAACCTATTTGGCCGAAGCACAGCGGTTGAGCCACACTGGTAGCTTCGGCTGGCGTACCGCCACCGGCGAGATCATTTGGTCGGAGGAAACTTTTAGAATTTTTGGATACGACAAGGCCCCTTCCGTCAACATCGACATGGTCATTCAACGCATTCATCCGGACGATCGTGCTCTGGCGCAACAGACGATCGACCGTGCGTCCAGCGACGGGAAGGATTTCGATCACGGATATCGATTGCTGATGCCCGACAGTTCAGTGAAATACGTCCATGCCGTGGCGCGTGCTGTAAAGGATGCATCGGGCAGCATCGCGTTTGTTGGGGCGGTGACGGATGTCACTGCACGCAAGCGAGCCGAGGAGGAACTGCATGAAGCGCAGGCGGACCTCGCGCACGTCACCCGCGTGACGGCGCTCGGGGAACTGACCGCGTCGATTGCCCATGAAGTGAACCAGCCGCTCGCCGCCGTCGTCACCAACGCCGCAGCCTGCCTGCGTTGGCTCGACCACGAAACGCCAAACCTGGATGAAGCGCGCAGCACGGTGAAGTCGATCATCAATGACGGCAATCGGGCGGGCGAAGTGATCCAGCGCGTCCGTGCGCTGGTGAACAAGACCTCAGATCAGAAAGTGCCGCTCCACATCAATGAAGTCGTTAACGAGGTTATCATCCTGGTGCAGCATGAGCTGCTCAGCCACCGGGTGTCGCTGCGGATGGAGCTCGCGCCAGCACTGCCCGTGGTCATCGCCGATCGGATCCAGCTGCAGCAAGTGATCCTCAATCTGGTGATCAACGGCGTTGAAGCGATGCAATCGGTCACGGACCGGCCGCGCGAACTGATGATCCGAACGCACCAGGACGAAGCCCTCAAAATTCTGGTCACGGTGAAGGACGGCGGTGTTGGAATAGACGCCGAGAATGCAGATCGGCTGTTCAACGCCTTCTTCACCACCAAATCCAACGGTATGGGCATGGGCCTGTCGATCTGCCGCTCGATCGTCGACGCTCACGGAGGGCGATTGTCAGCCTCCAGCAATGTCGGGCCGGGCGCGACGTTTCAATTTACCTTGCCGTTGCATCAAGAGGAAAATACGCCGTGACCGGGCGCCCAATATCGCCTCGCAACCCCACAAGCACCGAGGAACCGATCGTCGTCGTCATCGACGACGACGTCTCAATGCGCGAAGCGCTCAGGAGTCTGTTCCGGTCGGTGGGCTTGCGGGTCGAGGTGTTCGGTTCGGCTTCCGAGTTTCTGCAGAGCAAGCTTCCGGATGTTGCCAGTTGCCTGATTCTCGACATCAGGTTGCCTCGACTGAGCGGCCTCGACTTTCAGGCCGATCTCGCCAATGCCGGCGTTCACATTCCGATCATCTTCATGACGGGGCACGGCGATATCCCGATGTCGGTCAGGGCGATGAAAGCCGGAGCCATCGATTTTCTGACCAAGCCATTCCGCGATCAGGACATGCTGGATGCCGTGACAACGGCAATCGAGCGCGACCGAAAGAGTCGCGCTGATGCAAAGATCCACTCGGACTTGCATGCTCTTTTCGCGACGCTGACCCCTCGGGAGCGGGAAGTGATGGCTCTGGTTGCCGCTGGAATGATGAACAAACAGATCGCGGCCAAAATCGGACTTGCCGAGATCACCGTGAAGATACACCGCGGGCATATTATGAGGAAAATGGCTGCGAAGTCGTTGGCCGATTTGGTGAGGATGGCGGAGGCGCTCGGGATACGGCGCGCAGCGTCGTAGAATGGAATTGCTTTAGGTCGAAATTTGTTGGCGCACTACAAACCTAAGTATGATTTTCCGATCCTGGTTTGCGATGCACTCTGCCGTCAAGCGGCTGTGCAGCAAGAAGCACTCTGTTGGCGCCTCCAGGAAAGACCGCTTTGCCCAAACCAGCAGTCATTTCAATCATTGACGATGATGGATCCGTTCGCGCCGCGATCCACAATCTCGTGAGGTCGGTTGGGTACATCGTCCATACATTTGCGTCGGCCGATGAGTTCTTGCGGTCACCCCAGCTGAATGACACGTCGTGTGTGATAGCGGACGTTCAAATGCCGACAATGAGCGGTGTCGAACTGCAAGCCAGTTTGCTGGCTCAGGGAAATCGCGTGCCGTTCATTTTCATCACGGCTTTCCCCGTTGAAAGCGCGCGCGCGCGAGCGCTGAAGGCAGGAGCGACGTGTTTCCTGACCAAGCCTTTCGGTGGAGAATCTTTGATCAAGTGCCTTGACGCAGCCCTGGAAGGGCACGGCGAGAGAGAGCGCAAATGACGCAATCAGGCTGGCGTGGCCTCCCGTACGTCGCGAGTGTCGATCGGTCCTGCGGCAGCGGATAAACGCCACGGTATAGAGGTGCTCTACGAGCGCATGAACGTGCTGCGAGCGGGTTATACGTAAGGATGAGCGCACCAAACATAGAGACGAGTTGATAATGGTGCGGGAGGGAATGAGACTGGAAACATCGCCGCCCTTCGAGAGAACGAAGGCGAGATAAAGCAGCACATGATGATCGGAAAATGGCAATTCCCCAGGAGGAGATCGCCATGCGTAGAGGCCCACGTTGTTCTGAGTGCGACAGTGAAGACCCTAAAATAATCTCTCTGCGAAATCCTGCGCGTGAACATTACTGCGGACGGTCTTGCCTTGACGAAGGTCAGGAGAACTTCATTCGCTGGATACGGCGAGCGGAAGCGGAGGCTGCGTCATGACAAATCGTTGCGGCAATCCGGACTGCAACCGTCCCTTTGGGTTGGTCCGATGCGGCTGGCACTTCGAGCAGTTTTGCTCGACCAGGTGCCGCGAGAGTTACAAACTCTTGTGGGAACGCAACAAGACTTATTGGAGATGGCTCTACAAATGTCCTGACCCGTCTGTCGCAGACCAGAAATAATCCAGTGTTGCTGCTCCCCCACACTGGATACCTTGCCCCTGCGGGGGCGCTTTTTTTAACAGTGCCAAAACAGGAAATGCCCTTGGCGCGTCAAAATCGCGGTGCACCTTGCAGCGAATCCGGCGTTTCAGGAAATCGAGCTGGTTGCATTAACGAATGTCGATAGTAGTAGCGTGTATGAGATACTCGAGGAGCGATCATGACGACACTACAAGCGATGCTACTCGGAGCGATGCTCGCGTGGTCGCCTTCACTTCTGTTGCTCGCCTGCATCGTGCGGGACATTCGAGAAACACCCAGCGAAGAACTCGATTAGCTTGATGTCGATTCACGCAACAAGCCGGTTTCGATTGTCTGATGCCGGGTGGTTGCGTGCGCTCCGCCCGCACCAACATAAAACCGAACTTGAATGAACCTGAGCAGGGCTCCAGCCCTGGATCGGTGTCACACGGTGACAGGCTTCACCTGCTTCTTTCGGCTCGCGCGCCACTCCTCGAACCGTTGAACGATGACGAAGAATGCCGGCACGAACAGCACAGCCAGGCAGGTCGAAGCGATCATGCCGCTGAAGACCGTGATGCCAATCGATTTGCGGGCACTGGCTCCCGCACCGGTTGCCAGTACCAGCGGCGCGACACCGAGAATGAAGGCAAATGAGGTCATGATGATCGGCCGGAATCGGGCGCGCGCGGCTTCGACAGCGGATTCAAGCAACGGCTTGCCATCGCGCACGCGCAGTTCGCGCGCCACCTCGACAATCAGGATGGCATTCTTGGCGGAAAGGGCGATCAGCAGGATCAGTCCGATCTGGACGTAAAGGTTGTTTTCGATCCGCAGCCCGGTCAGCACCGACATTGGCCCGAGCAGGGAAAGCGGCACGGCGAGAATGACGGAGATCGGCGCGTACCAGCTTTCATATTGTCCGGCCAATACCAGATAGACCAGCAGCATCGCCAGACCGAACGTGTAGTAGATCTGGTTGCCGACGATTTTCTCCTGATAGGACATCGCGGTCCATTCGTACCCGGTGCCGGGCGGCAGCGTCCTGGCCGCGATCTGCTCCATCAGCGCGATGGATTGGCCGGAACTGAAGCCCTGCGCAGGCAAGCCGATGATCGTCGAGGATGGATAAAGATTATACAGGCTGATAAGCGAGGGGCCGATCGCCGGCGTGATCTTCGCAACCGTGCCGAGCGGGATCATGTCGCCCTGCTGGTTGCGCACCATCATGTTCTCGATGTCCCGCGTGCTCAGCCGGTACGGAGCATCCGCCTGGGCGTAGATCTGAAAGGTCCGGCCGAACTTGTTGAACTGGCTGACGTAGCTCGATCCGAGATATGAGGCCAGCGCCGAGAATACCTGATCGGTGGACACATGCAGTGTCTGGATCTTGATCCTGTCCACTTCGACGTTGAACTGCGGCACCATCGAGCGGAACGGAGAGTTGACCCGCTGCAACGAACTTTGCGTCTGGGCGTTGGCAACAACCGCATTGGTGATGGCTTGCAGTTTGTTGTAATCGGAGCTGCCGTCGCGCAGTTCAACCTGCATGGCGAAGCCGGCAGCGTTGCCGATGCCCTGGATCGGCGGCGGCGGCAGCACGATGATCCGCGCTTCGGCAATGGCCGCGAGCGATTGATTGAGTCCGACCACCAGCGATCGCAAATCCTCGCCGGCTCTGCGTTCGCTCCAGTCCTTGAGAACGAGATAGGCGACACCGGCATTGGCAAGGCTCGCGCTGTTGTCGAGCGCGGAAATGCCGGAAATGCCGAGGACGTGCGCCACGCCAGGCGTCTTGCCCGATATCTCGCTGACTCGATCCATCACCTGCTGGGTACGATCGAGCGACGCTCCGTCTGGCAATTGAACGGCCGCAAGCAGGTAGCCCTGATCCTCGATCGGGAGAAAGCCGGTCGGCACGCGCGACAGGCCATAGCCGCCGATGCCGATCAGGATCAGCGCCACTATCACCGATACACCGCTGTGTGCGACGAGACGACCAATCAGGTTTCCGTACCAGCGCTCCACCCGCCCATAGACCGCGTTGAACCCGCGGTAGAACCAGTTGCGCTGATCAGGCGGCACCGCAGGGCGCAGCCACAGGGCGCATTGCGTTGGCTTCAACGTCGCCGCGTTGATCGCGCTGATGAGGGCCGTGGCGGCGATCACCAGTGCGAACTGCGCATAGATGCGCCCGGTCAGGCCTGGCAGAAATGCGGCCGGCAGGAATACCGATATCAGCACCAGCGTGATGCCGATGATCGGGCCGAACAACTGGTCCATCGCCTTGATCGCCGCCTGCGGTCCCGACATTCCCTGCTCGATATTATGCGCGGCGCCTTCCACGACGACGATGGCATCGTCGACCACGATGCCGATGGCGAGGATGATGGCGAACAGGGTCGAGAGGTTCACCGTGAATCCCAAGGCCGCCATCGCGGCAAAAGCGCCGATGATCGTCACGGGCACCGTGGTTGCCGGCACCAGCATGGCGCGCCAGTCCTGCAGGAACACGAGGATCACAATCAGCACCAGCACGGCTGCTTCGATCAGTGTCTTGTAGACCTCGTCGATGGATGCCTGGACGAACTTGGTGGTGTCGAACGGGATGTCGAATGTGATTCCTTGCGGGAATCCTTTGGCAAGCTCGGTCATCTTTTTCTTGACCTCGCCGGCGACGTCGAGCGCATTGGCGCCGGGCGACTGAAACACGCCGATGCCCGTGGCGGGACGCTTGTCGAGCGAAAACACCTGGCTGTATGTCTGGGCGCCCAACTCGACTCTGCCGACGTCGCGCAGACGGGTGACATCACCAGCGCTGCCGGTCTTGACGATGACGTTGGCAAACTGATCGACGTCGTCGAACCGGCCATTGACGTTCAGCGTGTATTGAAAGGCCTGTCCGGCCGGCGTCGGCGGCATGCCGACCTGACCGGCGGTCACCTGCTGGCTCTGTTGCTGCACCGACTGAATGACGTCCTGCGGCATCAATCCCCGCGACTGAAGCTTGCTCGGATCGAGCCATAGCCGCATGGAATACTGGCCGGCGCCGAACACGGTCACGTTGCCGACGCCGGGCAGGCGCGCCAGTTCATCCTTGAGGTTGATGGTGGCATAGTTGCTTAGGTAAAGACTGTCGTGGACGGAATCGGACGACGTGAGGGTGACGAACAGCAGGATGGCTGTCGAACGTTTCTGGACGTTCACGCCTTGTGTCTGCACCGCTTGTGGCAACGCCGACAAGGCGCTTGACACCCGGTTCTGGACCAGCACCTGCGCGAAGTTGAGGTCGGTCCCGATCTTGAACGTCACGGTGAGCGTATAGCTGCCGTCCGCGCCGCTGTAGGACTGCATGTAGAGCATGTCCTCGACGCCGTTGACCTGCTGCTCGATCGGGAGCGCAACGGTATCGACGACGATCTGCGCGCTTGCGCCGGGATAGCGCGTTGTCACCTGAACGGTCGGCGGAACAACGTCGGGATATTGCGCAACGGGCAGATTGAACAGCGCCACCGCGCCGATGAGAACCATCAGGATCGCGATGACGTTGGCGAGGACCGGGCGTTCAATAAAGTATTTCGAAATCATGCGCGATCCTAGTTGGCTGACGCGCGGGGATGCTCGATCGTCTGGACCTTTGGATTCACCTTCTGGCCGGGAATGGCTCGCAGAATGCCGGCAATCACCACGCGGTCTTCAGGAGCCAGTCCCTTATCGATGACGCGCAGATTGCCATCGAGCGGACCAACCTCCACCTTGCGCTGTTCGACGACACCGTCGCTGTTGACGACCAGAACGTATCGGCCGCCCTGGTCGCTGCCCAATGCAACGTCGGGGATCAGCAATGCTTTCGCCGACTCATCGATGGGAACACGGACGCGGACGAAATAGCCCGGCAGCAAAACGCGATTCTCATTCGGCAGGACGCCGCGAACCGCGAGCGTTCCGGTCGATTGATTAAGTGTCGGAGCGGCGTAGTCGAGCTTGCCGACGTGCGGGTAGCCCGTTTCCGTTTGCAGGCCAACCTCGATGGGAGTGTTCAGAAGATCGGTCGGCTTTAGCCCTTTTCTCGCGGCTTCCGCACGGATGCGCAGAACGTCCTGCTCGCTGACATTGAAGTTCACATAAATCGGATCGAGCTGCACAATTGTCGCGAGTTGGGTCGGCGACGCGACGCCCACGAGTTCGCCAACCGAAACCAGATGCGCGGTCACGATGCCGTCGAACGGCGCCGTTACATTGGTGTAGCCGTAATTGACGGCTGCGATCTTGGTGCTGACCTGAGCCTGCTGCAGATTTGCCTGAGCGCTGTCGCGTGCGGCAGTTGCCTGCTCGAATGTGGCCTGCGACGCAAATTGCTTGGCGACGAGATCCGACTGGCGCTTGAATTCGGCTTCGGTTTGTTTCAGCAAGGCCTGAAGGCCTGCTTCGGATGCCTGGGCCTGATCCAGCTTCAGTTTGTAGGTCTCGGGTTCAATCGTGAAGAGCGTTGTGCCTTCCTTTACGAGCGTTCCGTCCTTGTAGTTGATGGACTGTAAGACGCCTTGCACGCGTGCCACGAGATCGGCCATCTTGATGGGCGCGGTGTTACCGGTTGCTTCGAGATAGCGCGTGATTGCTTTCTGAATGGGCTGGGCAACCTCGACGGTTGGCGGAGGCGGCGGAACGAAACTGTTTTGTTCGCATGCCGTGAGTAGGCCGAGCGCAGCCAGAGCGAGAACGATGCGTGGTCCGAAATATCTTGAAGACCTCGCAGAACTCCGAGGCTCAACGTCGGGCAGCAAATGACAGGACCCCATTCCCCTTCCTCCCTGTCGACATGTCTCGGCAAGCAGGCCCGCTCACTCCATCAATAGCACATTCTCCTTGCCGGAAAATCCAAAAGCGGGCAGTCTTTGGCGATTGTGGTCTCTGCTCGTCGCCGCTTGATTTAATTCGCTGCTGACACGTCCTGAACCAGGCAAAGCATTGGAGATCTAAATGACCAAAGATATTGAACGCCACCTGGCGGTGCTGTTTGCTGTTATCTCGACAAGTTTAGTTGTCCTAGCGACCCCTGCTGCATCGCAGCAGCCGACATCAGCGCAACGCGATGCGATCCGCGAGGCATGCCGCTCTGATTACGAGGCGCATTGTGCGAGTGTCCCGACGGGAGGCAAACCGGCACTGATGTGCTTGCAGAAGAACAAGGCGAGTCTGTCGGCCCCGTGTCAGACGGCCGTCAGCGCGATCGACAAGTCATCGGCCGCAACGCCTGCTGCTGCACCGCCGGCTTCCACGCCCAAGGCCGCGGCAGCTCCCGCAGCCGCGGCGCCAAAGGCTGCGGCTGCTGCTGCGCCCAAGCAACAGCCCAGCCAGGCGCAGACCGACGCGATACGTCAGGCCTGCCGCTCGGACTATGAAGCGAGTTGCGCGAGTATTCCGCCAGGGGGAGCCGCAGCGTTGAGCTGCCTGCAAACCAACTCAGCAAAACTTTCGCAGCCTTGTCAGCAGGCCGTCAGTGCTGTGGGCGGTGCTCCGGCGGCGGCGGGATCTGCCGCAAGCACGGCCACCCCCGCGACAACGACTGTCGGTGCAGCGCCGGTCGTTCCGATGCGAGCCATTTCTCCGCGCCGGGAAATCATGCTTGTCCGGTCGGCTTGTGGTGGGGATTTCCGAGCCTATTGCAGCAACGTCCAGCTAGGCGGCGGACGGGCTGTTGAATGCTTGCGGGCAAACGCAGCGTCGCTTTCCCCGACTTGCCAAAGTGCAATGCTCGGATTGCGCTGAGATTGTTTAGTTATTTGGACTGACGTTCGCAATTTCATAACAAGAGCCGTCTTCATAACAAGACCCGTCGCTAGGAAGCGATACAAAGAGGGGGAGAACGCCTGTGAAGCGAATTGCGCTTGGACTCCTGGCCTTCGCTTGTCTTGCTTGTGTCGGCGCGACAGGATCCGTCGCGGCCCCAGTGAACGGTGCCGCGATCGCAAACGCCGCATCGGCCAACTCGCTTATCGAGCAGGCATATGTTTATCGTCGCAGCGTCTATCGCGGTAATCGCTATGGCGGTTGCCGGCGCGTGCGCACATGCGGTCCGAATGGCTGCGTGTATGTCCGCAGGTGCTGGTAGAACCAGCCCGATAGTCCGCTCACCTCAGGCGGTTTGATCGCAGTTCGCAGAACTGTTGCGTGTGCAGCAGTTCTGCGCGGCGGCTATTCGCCGCGGAATGCGAGGATGAGCTGCACGAGGCGTACGGACAACGCGATATAGCAGACCGACATGATGATCTGGAGCGCCGTATGCCACTCCGACTTGGAGAGCCGGTACAGACCGTCGAGAAAATTGAGCAACAGGAGAATGACGCCGAACAATTCGACGCCTCGGCCCACCAGACCATGGCGCAAATAGCCGAACAGCATGATGGCCGGCTCATTCGTCGAGACGTGCGTGCCGGCCGATACAATCAAAGTGCCGACGATGATTCTCTCGACGTGGCCAAAGACGGCTTGCACGGACTGTTCGACATATTCGGCATAGAATCCATGCCATCTGGACCTGTAGTTATTCATTCCCACCTCCGTCAGGTTAGCAAGCAATGAGTGCGCGATTGTACGTGAGGAAACCTGGCTTAAAAATCGACAGGCGCAGGCAAAATCTCGAAATCCAACGGCTCGGCTGTGATCGGACGGTGAAGACATCCACTGCCGCTTCCACACATTAGGCTAAACTCTGAGCCAAAGCTCGACCGGCGCCGGCGTACCAAACCCGATGGAAATCACGGGCCCGCCGGAATTTTGTTGAGCTCATACTTCGGGTGTCGCACGACGGCAAACTGCTTGTCGATGCCGGCATCGGCGTATCGCGCCCGCAGCTCACCAAGGCTCTCGCCGATCTCGGCGCCGATCCGGTGACGCGCCTTGTCAATACCCACTGGCACTTCGACCATGCCGACGGCAATGCTTGGCTGCATGCGGCCGGCGCGAAGATTATTGCCCAGAACAACACCCGCAAGCATTTGTCCGGCATCCAACGCGTTGAAGACTGGGATTATAACTTTCTTCCCTCCGCGCCAGTTGCAATCCCCAGCGAGGTCTTTGCGACGGAGCACAGCCTCAAGCTCAACGGCGTCTCGATCCACCTGAAGCACTACGGGTCTGCGCATACCGACAGCGACATCTCGGTGACGTTTGCCGAAGCGAACGTCGTTCACGTCGGCGACGGTCGCGGCCAGGCCGACTGCCGCATTCGATGCCAAGTGGGGCAGTTCGTGATCGATCCGGGCTTCTTTACCCGGCTGGTCTATGAGGGCGTTTGAGCCGGGACTTCCTGGCGCGAAGGTCGCGGGCCGTTGATCGCCAAAGCCCGCAGATGGACTGGCCGCGGCCTCTCGTCGGAGGCGACCCGACCGGCCTTGGGCGTCGGGATCGGCGGGTATGACGACGCCTATCGCCGGATCCGGATTTAAGGTCCGGCCGGCCTCAATCCGGTCACCTCCCGCTGCTTTACGCAACTTCAATGTTGTCGGGTTACCAAACCATATGATCGATCGCCGTTACCATATTCCATCGTTGGCCCGCGCCGCCGTTGTGGCGTCGCTGCTGACGCTCGCCGTCAATCTCGGCGGCTGCGCCGGTCTCGGCGACAGTTTTGCTTCCGGCGCCTTTGTCGATCCCGCGAAATACGACCTGTATGACTGCAAGCAGCTGGAGGCCGAGCGCAACGCGCTGAAGTCGCGCACCGCGGAATTGCAGGGGCTGATCGACAAGGCCGAGACCGGCGCCGCCGGCTCGGTGGTCGGCGAACTCGCCTATCGCAACGATTACATCTCGGCGCGGGCCTCGGCGAAGCTCGCGGAAGAGAACTGGCAGCGCAGCAAATGCGTGGCGAGCGCACCGGCGGCGGTACCCGCCGCGCCGACGCCTCCGCCCAAGGTTGCCCGCAAGCGCTAGACGGCGCAGTGCCAATCGTCGTGCGCTATCCTCACAGCTTCCAGTCGTAGATCCAGTCCTGCCGCGCCTGCAGTCGCTGCGCGCCCAATACCTGCATGGTCAGGTCGCGCGCCAGCGCCATCGGGCCGCGCAGGTGATAGATTTTTCCGGATTGCCGAGCCGTGCGCTGAACCCTTCCGACACGAGAGCGGCGCATCGCTGCATAGCGTTGCAGCGCCACCGCCATGTTGGCGGGATCGTCGATGAATTCGCCGCAGCATTTTGCCAGCACCGCGGCGTCTTCGATCGCCATGCCGGCGCCTTGGGCTGCGAAGGGCAGCATGGCGTGCGCGGCGTCGCCGAGCAGCGCCACCGGGCCTTTGTGCCAGACGCCGCCGTCTCGCATGGTGTACAGCGCCCAGCGCCGCCAATCGTCAACGGCACCGATCATCATCCGGGCGTTGCCCGGCCAGCGCGACACCGCAAAATGGTTCCTGATCTCGGCGGCGTCGCCCGGCGCGCTCCAGCCCGGCCTGTTCCAGGCGCCGGGCATGATCGCCACCACGTTGATCTGTTTGCCCGATGACATCGGATAAGCCACCAGATGCGCCTTCGGACCCATCCACAGCTGCACACGGTGCGGCGTCAGTTCTTTTGGCAATTGTCGGGCATCGATGGTGCCGCGCCAGGCGATCAGCCCGGTGAATTGCGGCTGGGCGTCGGGAAACAGCTGGTTCCGTACCGCCGACCAGACGCCGTCGGCCCCGATCAGCGCCAGTACCGGTTCGTGCTCGCACGCCATGCCCTTGCGCTGGCCGATCACGACGCCGGTGGAATGCACGCCAAAATCCTCGAACGGGCAGCCGAGCCGCAATTCGATGCCGGGATGGTCGTTCACTTCAGCCAGCAAGGCAGACTGCAGATCGGCGCGGTGGATCAGCCAGTACGGCGCATCGGCGCCAAATTCGCCGGCGTCGCCGAGCGGCAGGCGGATCACTTCACCGCCGCTGCGCGCGCTCATGATGCTGACGGCATCGGGCGTCATGAGATGCGGGACGAGGCGAGGCTGCAGGCCGAGATCGATCAGCACCCGGCTGGCATTGGGCGACAGCTGCAATCCAGCGCCGGCTTCCTCCAGCCGTTCGGCCTTCTCAAGGATGAGGATGCGAAATCCCTTGGCGGCGAGCGCCAGCGCTGCCGTCAATCCGCCGATGCCCGCACCAGCGATGACGATGGTACGGGACAGAGCCATCGTGTGGAATCAGGCGACCTTGTCGTGCACCACGCATTCCGGCGGGCGGGCCGCACCGGGGGCAAGATCGGCGGCGAAGCGATACAGCGTCGAGCAATACGGGCAGATGATCTCGTTGTCGTTGCCGAGGTCGAGGAAGACGTGCGGATGATCGAACGGCGGATTGGCGCCCACACACATGAACTCCTTCGAGCCGATCTCGATGATCGGAACGCCGGCATCATTGTGAAAGTGCGGAACGACGTGGTCGGACATCTTCTCTACCTTTGCTCGCAACGGCTGCGGACTTAACGGGTCTCGCGCCATTCAGTGCGGCGCACCATACTGGCCGCTGGTGGTGATTCCTAGGCCACGAATGGTTCATCGATTGGAGCAAATTCGACACAATCCTGGTGTGTTCGAGAAGCCCTTCTTTCGTCGGGGCAGTTGTGTCGCAAAAACGGCACACCACCTGTCCAAGAGGTGCAGAGATAGGGGTTTTGCTCGCGATGTGGTTCCGGATCGACACAGCACTGACGGGGATAGCGGTCTGCGCGACCGCTGGCCTGCTGTTGTGGCCGCATGCCCATGACGCCGGCGCGGTGCTGGCGGCGCAGGACGATCCGGTCGCCCTGGCCGACGCTCAGGTCAATTCCGCACTGAAGAATGATCCGGCGGTGCTGAGGCGCAACATCGAGGATGCGCTGGCGGCCAAGGACGCCGATCTCGCCAAAAGCTTTGTCGATGTCGCCGTGGCGAAGAATGTTGTGCTGCCGGACGAGCTGACGAACCGAGTCAGCGAGGCCGTGGCCGAAGAGAATTCCGCCTCGCATTTCGCCGGTAAATTCGCGTCCGGCTTCGTCACCGGCAATGCCGACGATGTCGGCAGCATGTCGGGTACGGTGGCCGGCGATCTGTTCGTGTTCGGCGACATCCGCGACGTGGTCCGCGAAGGCAAGCATCTCGCCATGGGCGAGGATACCGATCATCTGATTTTGGGGCTCGCCGCCGCTGGCCTCGCAGTGACAGCAGCGACCTATGTCACCGTCGGTGGCGTCACGCCGGTGCGGGCCGGGCTGACGCTGGTGAAGGACGCCCGCAAGGTCGGCCGGCTTGGCGAGGGGCTTACCGCCTGGGCCGGGCGGTCGGCGCGCAGTGTGGTCGATACGCCCCTGCTGCAGACGGCGATGGCCGATGCCTCGATCCTGCGGCCGGGCAAAACCATCGACGCGGTGAAGGCCGCGTTCCGCGCCGAAAAGGCCGGCGGGCTCGTTCGCCTCGCCAAGGATGTCGGTCGCGTCGGCGAGAAGGCCGGCGCCCGCGGTGCGCTGGATACGCTGCGCATCGCCGAGGGACCGAGGGATGTTGCCCGCGCGGCGAAGCTCGCGGAATCCAGGGGCGGCCAGACCCGCGCCATTATAAAAATGTTCGGCCGCGGCGCGCTGTTGCTGGCGGCCGGCGCGTTCAACCTGAGCATGTGGGTGTTCTGGGCGCTGCTGGCGCTGTTCGGCTTCCTCTCGTCCATCAAGGCCACTACCGAACGCCTCACCTGGTCGTGGCTGCAGCGCTCCAAGGCGCGGCGGCTGCGCCATGAGCTGCGGCTCCGCCACGAAATGGCCTTACGTCCCACACTGGCGGCAGTCGCCGTGCACGGCTAAACTGCCACCTTCCCGCCGATTACCCATTCCCTATTACAAACGGAATTCTTGATGCCGAGCTTCCACAACGGCGCTGTTGAAATTGCCTATCTCGATGAAGGCGAGGGCGATCCGATCGTGCTCGTGCACGGCTTCGCCTCCAGCAAGAACGTCAACTGGGTGTATCCGACCTGGGTGTCGGAGCTGAAGAAGTACAACCGCCGCGTCATCGCGCTCGATAATCGCGGCCACGGCGAGTCCAGCAAGCTGTATGATTCCGAGGAGTATCACATTGGCACCATGGCCGGCGATGTCCGCGCGCTGATGGCGCATCTCGGCATCACGCGCACGGACATGATGGGCTATTCAATGGGCGCGCGCATTACCGCCTATCTCGCGCAGAGTCATGCGGCGCTGATCCGCAGCGCGATTTTCGGCGGCCTCGGCATGGGGCTGATCAAGGGCGGCGGACCCGGCGAGAACGTCGCCACCGCTCTGGAAGCGCCGTCGCTGGAGGATGTCACCGATCCGGTCGGCCGCACCTTTCGCGCCTTCGCCGACCAGACCCGTTCCGATCGCCGCGCGCTCGCGGCGTGCTTGCGCGGCTCGCGGCGCCTGATGACCCAGGATGAAGCCGCCAGCATCAAGGTGCCCACGCTGATCGCGGTCGGCACCACCGATGAGATCGCCGGCTCCGCACAGGCATTGCAGCAGGTGATCGCCGGCTCCGAGGTGCTGGACATTCCAAACCGCGACCACATGCGCGCGGTCGGCGACCGTGTCTACAAGGAAGGTGTGCTGGATTTCCTGTCGCGCCGGGCGTGATGTCAGTCACTGGCATGATGGTGCCGGCCTACACCTTGTTTTGACCAAACGGCCGCCCATTTCTGATGCACGCCTCGCGCCGGGGCAACTCGCGGATCGTCCGAGAATTACTGCTTATTCAATGTCTTAGCGGGATTCTCGGGTAAGCGGGTGTTCATGACGGAGCAAGGCGTGTCGCGACAGAACCCCGCGTCGTGCTATAGTGCACGACCGAACATCGAGAATTTGCGAGTCCAGCATGGCCGTACAGAACCTCATTCCGCAGAACGCGAAACTGGCAACGCTCGATCCGATCTGGGATCGCATTCGCACCGAGGCGGAGGACATCGTCCACCGCGAGCCGGAGTTGGCATCGTTCATCTACTCGACCGTGCTGCATCACAACCGGCTGGAAGAATCGGTGGTGCATCGCGTGGCCGAACGGCTCGATCATTCGGCGCTTTCGGGCGACCTGATCCGCCAGACCTTTGACGAAGCGCTGCGCGACGAGCCCGATCTCGGCAACGCGTTCCGCGCCGATCTGGTCGCGGTGTTCGACCGCGATCCCGCCACCACGCGCTTCATCGACCCGCTGCTGTACTTCAAGGGCTTTCACGCGATCCAGACTCATCGCCTTGCGCACTGGCTGCATAACAAGGGCCGCAAGGATTTTGCCTGGTACCTGCAGAGCAGGTCCTCCGCGGTATTCCAGACCGACATCAATCCGGCCGCGAAGATTGGCCGTGGCATCTTCCTCGACCATGCTACCGGCTTTGTCGTCGGCGAGACCGCAGTCATCGAGGACGACGTCTCGATCCTGCACGGTGTGACGCTCGGTGGCACTGGCAAGGAGAACGAGGACCGTCACCCGAAGATCAGGCACGGTGTGCTGATCGGCGCCGGCGCGAAAATTCTCGGCAATATCGAAGTCGGCCATTGCGCGCGGATCGCTGCGGGCTCGGTGGTGGTCAAGCCGGTGCCGCATAACGTCACCGTCGCCGGCGTGCCCGCGAAAATCGTCGGCGAGGCTGGCTGTGCCGAACCATCGCGCACCATGAACCAGATGCTGAATGCGACCGGCCTTTGATTTTTCGGACGTTTTGCAGGTGTTTTAATCTGTGTGCGTGATTTCTCGACAAACGGCCTAGCCGTGGGCGCCATCTCGCTCTAAAGCTTGGCCATCACACCGATCACAACAATTGCATTGGAGACACCTGTGGACGTTCAGGAAGTCAGAAAGCTCGACGCCTATCTCAAGCGCGTATTCGGCAACCAGAAGCTCCGCGTGGTGCCGCGGCCGAAGAAGGATGATTCAGCCGAGGTCTATATCGGCGAGGAATTCATCGGCGTGCTGTTCGTCGATGACGAGGATGACGATCGCTCGTTCCAGTTCCAGATGGCGATCCTGGAAGAAGACCTCGTCGATAACGGCTAACGACAATGCCTCGTGTCCCGGACGCGGTGCGGCATTCTCAGGCGATGCGAAGCATCGCCGCTATGCCGCTCCGCAGATCCGGGACTCACAAAGCTGCACTTGCTGTATGGGCCCCGGAATCAGCAGCGCACCACGCCGCCAAGGCGGCGCGTTGCGCAGCATCCGGGGCACGAGACTGCGGAATAATTGCTATCCTCGCGGGCCGCTGAGCTGCGTCGTCAGCCGGTCCATCGCATTCCCCACCTCGCGCCACTGCTCCAGCCAGGCGCGCGGGAAGCGAAAGGTGAGGTCGGCGCCGTCGATGCGGCGTTCGCTCAGGCACATGCCGGGCGTGGCGGCGTCGCGGGTGCAGCGCGCCACCAGCACCGGCGTATCGCCAAGAAACAGATCTTCATGACTGTAGGGCGAGTTGTCGCGGAACGGCCGGGTGGTCAGGCCGTCCTCTGCCGTTGAAGCCTGCTCGACATAGCGCGGATAGATCGTGCGCAAGCGCGTGTCCGGCGACAGCGCGTCGTGATGCGCCGAGATCGAGAGAAAGATCCGGTCGATCGGCTGCTGGTTCTCATCGAAATTCTCGACGCTGACATGTTTTGGCGCGTCGGTCGCCTCCAGCGACGGGTAGTTGTAACTGAGGTCGACGCGCTCCTGCGGGCCGGAATGTTTCTGCACCTTGCGGCGGAAGGCATGGGTGGGAACGTTGAACAAGGTGGCCCCGACGCTGACGGGAATCCGGTCGGGATCGCCCACCTTGGCGCTTTGCCAGGTGGGCCACAGCAGATAGGCGACGAGCGTGATCGCCGTGGCCGCAAACAGGCCGCCGAGCACGATCGGCACGAGGTGGCTGCGCCGTTTGCGGCGACGCCGCCGCATCGTGGTCTGGGTCGGAAAAAGCAGGGACATGCGCACGCGAACTTGGGGGACAGGGAGGGCGGTGTAAAAGCGGGTCGAATCAACCGCGAATATGCCATCGGGTGGTTAACGCCCTGACGATTTTGTGCGCCGGGCGCGGCGCCGAGCCATGCGCGCGAAGTGGGCCGCGTATTAACCCTTTGTTAAGGATGTGATGGCGGGTGGCGCGGGATTTTGCGATGCATGGCGGGTGTTGTCGTGTGTACGAAAGATCGTCGATGTCGCCAGATGCGTTGAATTCCCTGTTTGAGCTGTGCATTGGTTTTGCCCTGGCTGGCGCGCTGGCCAGCGGTTATCAGGCGCTGGTGCAGCGCCCCGCCGGTTTTGCCTTGCTGAAGCAGGGCGCGGTGCCGCAGGCTTTTGCCGCCGTGCCATTCCTGGTGTTTGCCGCTCCCTTCATCATCATGCGCAACACGCTGGTTGGCCGCCGCATCGAACAGCAGCGCCGTTTCCAGTTCGTGATGATGGCCACCGTGCTCGCCGGCTTCTGGAGCCTGATGTCCGGCACCTTCATCGTGATGACGCTGCAGGCCGTGGGCGTACTGGCCTAAGCCTCGTCATCCATGGCAATGTCTCCCGTTCAGGGAGAACAAAAGAACCATGGCGATTTACGAACTCGACGGGCAGGGCCCCGAACTTCCCACCGATGGTAACTATTTCATCGCCGACACCGCCCAGGTGATCGGCAAGATCCGCTTGCTGGAACAGGCGAGCGTCTGGTTCGGCGCAGTGCTGCGCGGCGACAATGAATGGATTGAGATCGGCGAACATTCCAACGTGCAGGACAACAGCACCTGCCACACCGACAAGGGATTCCCGCTCACCATCGGCAAGAACTGCACCATCGGCCACAACGTCATCCTGCACGGCTGCACCATCGAGGATGGTGCGCTGATCGGAATGGGCTCGATCGTCATGAACGGCGCGCGGATCGGCCGCAACAGCGTGGTCGGCGCGGGTTCGGTGATCACCGAAGGCAAGCAGTTTCCGGAAAACTCGCTGATCATCGGCGCGCCCGCGCGCGTGATCCGCACGCTGGAGCCGGCGCAGATCGCGGCCATGGGCGGCGCGGCAAGGTTCTACGCCGCGAATGGCCCACGCTTCAAAAAGGGACTTAAGAAGATCGGGTAACGACATCACGCACGCCAACGGTCTCGTTATCGCGGGGAGCGCTTGCGACGAAGCAATCCTGTTCTGGCCTAAAGGGCTGGATTGCTTTGCGGCACCTGTCATCGGCCGGCGCCTCGCCGGCGGTTCATCCGGCACCAATAGCGCCGGCATTGCGAATTCAAGTGGTGGCCGGAGCGGCGTGACAACCGGCGCTGCGGCGACAGGTTCCGGCGCCTCGCTGGATAGGGCCCCGAAGACCGGCGACGCTGCGGTCGATGCGCAGGACCGCGCGGTCGATCGCAGGTCAAGAGCATCTGCAAGGGCTGCTAGCCAGGAGTTCTAGCAACGTCCGGAAACAACATGGTCAGCCGCTGGTTGGTGCCCGCAAGTCGCGAATAATTGAGAGACCAACTGGCTGAATTTATAGCTATTCTTCGCAACGAACTTAACTGTCTGGAGTAGTTAGCACTGGGTGCGATCTCTGACGGAGGATAGTCGATGTTGCGGAAAATGGTGTTTGGATTGATGGCAGTGGCAGCGATCGCGCTGGCTGCGCCAACGGCGGCTTCGGCCCGTGGCGGATTCGGTGGCGGCGGCTTTCATGGGGGCGGAGGTTTCCACGGCGGTGGCTTCCATGGCGGCGGATTTCATGGCGGTGGCTTCCGCGGCGGAGGTTGGGGCGGCCGCGGGATAGGCATCGGGCTTGGACTGGGTCTCGCCGGTGCCGGACTTTATGGTGGCTACTATGGCTACGGCCCGTACGCCTATGCCGGCTATCCCTATGCCGGCTATTATGACGAGGATGATGGCGGCTGTTACATCGTTCGCCGCCGTGTCCGGACGCCCTACGGAATACGGTATCGCCGCGTCGAAGTCTGCAACTGACCACTGCGTTGAATACACGGCGATGTGATTGAGAAATCGGCCTCAGCGTACCGTCGCTGGGGCCATTTTTATAAGCGAGCCACCGGTCTGGTACAGCACTTGCTAAATTGGGTCCATGCTGATGACGCTCGATGCGCCCCACCTCACCTTGCTGTTTCTCGTCACCGTGTTCGGTCTGGCCGCGGCCTTTGTCTGGCTGTTCTGCGAGTTCGAACGCCACATCGGCAAGCGGCGCGCGCCGACGGCGCTGGCACGATTTGGCTACCGGCCCGATGGCCGCCGCGACCGCGAACCGAATGGGCGCGACTGACGCCATCGCGCCAGCATCATGATATTTTCACCGATTCAAGATCGGGCCGCAGATTTCTCGTGCGGCCTGATTTTGTGACGCTGTCAGCCAGGCCTGCATTTGCTTCCAGCCACATCCCTCAAAAAGTTGCGGCCAGCTCTTGGGGGAGAGCTGGCCGCGCGCGATCCGGTCTGGGACGGGGAGGGGTGGGGATGTGACCGGGTCGCGTGTCTCCAAAATGTTGTTGGCGTTAGCGCTCGAGCTAGCGTTCTCTTGCGCTGGCCGTGGCCACCGCAGGACGGGTGTCGCCGAGAGAGACCCAGACATTCGGATCGCTCTGCGACTGCCGCTTGACGAACCGATAGCCAGTCTCGGTCCAGGCCACGACGTTTTCGTTCTGGTTGTCGAGAACGAACTCGCCCTTGTCGGTCTTTACCGTCAGCACAGCGTGGCCTTCGCCCTTCTTGTCGCGCACCACGGTGATCAGCAGTGCCTCGCGTGGCCAGCCAGCGTCGATCAGCATCTTGCGCTTCAGCAGCACGTAGTCTTCGCAGTCGCCGTAACCGTCCGTCGGCAGCGACCACTTCTCGATCACGCCCCAATGATCCATGTCGGTCATCGGCTTGATGGTTTCGTTGACCCAGCGGTTGACCCGCAGCAGGTCCTTCCACGCCGTCTGCGTGATGACGATGTCTCGCGCCTGGGTCGCGCCGCCGCGGCAATCGCCGGGATTGTCCGCGCAGAATTCGATCCAGCCGATCGGCGACCGCGTGCTGTCGCCGAGACTTGCATAGAGTCTTTCGTCACCGGCCTGCGCCGTCGCCGAAAATCCGAACAGGACGGCTGCGAATGCCAGTCCCGTGAAGTGCCCCTTGCTACCAAACATTGTGGCCCCCGTTTCTTGTTGGGACCATGTTTTGCAGAAAGGATTTTCGTCGCCGCTAAATCACAGAACTACAATTGAAGCGAATACGCGTAAAACACGCGGTGTATTCGAACTATACTTGAGCCAATTTCGATTAAAATTTGAAGCAATTGCAATTGATTCAAATTTTAATCGTTAAGCGCCGAAATGCTGCCAATTGGGAACTTGTGCGTGAAAACGGCGCGGCGGTTAACTGCGAACCGCACCGACCGAATACCGCGTGGCGGTATTCGCCAACGCGGATATCGCCTTCGCAAAGCAGGAAAATAGGGATTTGGGTCGCGCGGCTGTTTACCGCGCGTTGACGCTATCTTCGAGCGTCTCTGCAGGCTGCTGGTGGATGAACTCCAGCGCGAAGCCGTCTTCGAGGTGACGGACCACGCGGGACTTCACCCGGCCGAGCGACACATGGGTGTTCAGCGGCGGGCGTTTCTCCGCCGCGATGGCGGCGCCCGACAGCGACAGGTCGATGATACGGCAGGTCATCTGGCTGCCATCCTCGAGGGTGAGCAGCGAGATCGGGTTGCGCGGCACGATACGGTCGTGGCGGCGGTCTTCCGGCAGGTTGAGGATGTCGCGGTTGGCGAGCCAGGTCAGCTGCGCGGCCAATTTGTCGCGCTTGCGCGGCGTGGCGCCGACGCTCATGGCAAAGCCATTGTCGATGATGCGGGTGACTTTGCCTTCCACGCGGCCGATATGGTCGAGATAGGCAATGACGCGGTCACCGACATTGCCAATGCCGGGGCCCAGCAGCGCGAGGCCGCCCGGCGACATATTGATGACTTGGCAGGGAAACTCGCGGCGGTCCGGCAGCATATAGCGGCCAAGCAGATGAACCTTCACCCGCTGGAAGCGTCGGCGTTCTTCCGCGGAGGGAAGAATCGATCGTGTTTGCGCTAACGCCATCAATGCCGTGCCGGTCAAGCGGGTCGAGGTCAAGCCGACCCTACCGCCTTCAGGGTTAATGCGGCGTTAGCAAATGCCGACGGCCGGCAACCAACTGGCGTGCCACGGACGTGCGGCACCCAGACCGATCAATCAGCGCAGCCCTTCATAGACCATCAAGCCGCGCGCGACCTGCAGCTTGCGCAGCGTGCGTGGCGCGAAGCGCTGCGGCGGATGGGCGAGATAGCGGAACGAGGTCAGGTTGAAAGGACCGAGCTTGCCGCGGCTTTCGCCGAGTGGCGCCAGCAACCCGGTGAGGCTGATCGGGGTGTGGGCGCGCAGGTTGAACGGCAGCAGCAGCAATTCCAGATGCGCCTTCTTGCCGTATTCGGTTGTCGCGGTGACGCCGGCGACGGCGACCATCAATTCCTCGGAGACGACGGTGATGATGTCCTCGATCTCACTGCGGCTGTCCGGCGCAAACAGCATCGGGAAGGCGTGCCCCTTCAGGTCGCGGGCGAGCAGGGCACAAACTCTGGTGCCGGCGACGCGGAACGGGAAGCCCGCGGGCTTGTCGCAGGAGAGCACGAAAATATCGCCGAGCAACTCGCGCACCGGGCCGGGCTCGATGTCGCTGCGCTCCGGCGCGCGCGCGAAACCGCGCTTGTCGTCCCAATAGGCAAAGAACTGACGGCTCGATGGATGCTTCATTAACGTCAACCCTGACCCGCTCGCGGCCTTCCGGGGGACATCTCTGTCCCGAATCCAGGCACCGCGTGCCCGCTACATCTTGTGCAGATCAGGCATTGCACCGTCCATGCCGAAGGCGCGTTTTCCACCGGTTGACGCATGTTCCCGATGTTAACGTTAAATTAAGCATGTTGTTGGCGGGCGGTGGATAATCGGTACTGTCGCCTTACTCCATGGCGCTGCGGGCTTTTCTCCAGGGGGCCCGCGACGCGGACGTTTGATACCAGGGTGGCTGCAAACAAGGTTTGGTCGTCGCGCGGGGAGGGGTGGGGATATCGGATTTCGGAAAATCCACCCGGCGCGGAAAGATCGGTCCAGGCAAAGGGAGGCTTCTCAGGCCTCCCTTTTTCTTTGCGGCGGTGACGCTGCTTTTCGCCGCTCTGCGGCGATCCTGAGCTTGCGCCGCCCGGGCAAAGCCGCCTATTTGGGGCCATCGCTCGCTTGAGCCCGCTGACCAGGCCTTTGACCCCTTGGATTCCTCCGTTCCCCCGCGCGAACCGATTCTGACCCTGCCGGGCGCCCTGACGGCCTATGTCGCGCTGCTGGCGGTCATTCATCTCGGACGGATGTTGCTGCCGCCGGATCTGGATGACCTGGTCATTGCGATGTTCGGCTTCATTCCGAAGCGTTACGACCAGACCCTGCTGACGATGCCGTTTCCCGGCGGCACCGGGGCCAAGATCTGGAGTTTTGTCACTTATTCGCTGTTGCACGCCAATCTCAGCCATATCGGCTTCAATGTGCTGTGGCTGCTGCCGTTCGGCAGCGCGCTGGCGCGCCGCTTCGGCACCGCCCGGTTTTTTCTGTTCATGGCGGTGACGGCGATCGGCGGTGCTGCGGCGCACCTGGTCACCCATGAGCATGCGCTGGCGCCGATGATCGGCGCCTCGGCCTCGGTGTCCGGCGCGATGGCGGCGGCGATCCGCTTCGCCTTCGTGCGCGGCAGTTTCCTGTCGTTCAACCGCGGCGATGCCGACGAGGCCGCCCGGGTGCCGGCGCTGCCGCTGCTGCGTGCGTTGCGCGATCCGCGCGTGCTTGGCTTCCTCGCCGTCTGGTTCGGCGTCAACATCATCTTCGGCGTCGGCTCGATCGCGATCGGCGCCGATGGCGCCAGCGTCGCCTGGCAGGCCCACATTGGCGGCTTTTTCGCCGGTCTGCTGCTGTTCTCGGTGTTCGATCCGATCCCGCGCGCCGGCCATCCCGCCGCCGGGGCATCGGCTCCCGACGTGTCCGATCTGCACTGAGCGGGTAGCGCCGCCTTGCGGGGCGGGCCGAATTCATCCATCTTTATAAGTTCGACAGGCGACTCTTGCCTGCGGCTGCACTGTGTCTCGACCCAAGAACGAAAGACCGCGCCTGCTCAAGGGCGTGGCCGACTCTAGGAGGCGACAATGACGGTACGTGCAATTCTCGATACCAAAGGCCATCAGATCATCAGCGTCACACCCGACGTAAAATTATCCGCGGCCGTAAAGCTCCTGTCGGAACGGCGGATTGGCGCAGTGCTGGTGATCGCCGACCAGCATATCGATGGCATCCTGTCCGAACGCGACATTGTACGCGTGATCGGCGAACGTGGCGCGGCGGCGCTGGATGAGTCCGTTCACAACGTGATGACGCACAAGGTGATCAACTGCAAACCGTCGGACACCGTCGCGGCCATCATGGAAAAAATGACGTCGGGAAAATTCCGGCATCTGCCGGTGCTCGATGGCGACAGGATCGTTGGCCTGATCTCGATCGGCGACGTCGTCAAATGGCGCGTCAAGGAATTCGAGGCCGAGCAGGAAGCGTTGCGCGATTACATCGCGACGGCCTGAAGGCTGTACGCCTTACGGTGTGACCGGCTTCTGTTCGATGATGGGCGCGGGCGATTTGCTGGCTTCCGGTGCCAGGATTTCGATCGCTTCCTGAATTGATTCGATGGCGCGCTCGGCGGCGCGCGCGCCATGGGCGATGACCTCGTCGGCGCGGTGGAAATCGAACCAGCCGACCTGGCCGACGCGCGGCGCGATCAGCAGATCCGGCGGATCGCCGGCCAGCCGCGCCCGGGTGATGCGGTCCTGCATGATGTTGAAGGCATCGACCATCACTGAGGAGATGCCGGGGCGGCCGGCGCCGCCGAAGAATTCCCGCTTCACGGTGCGTTCGGCCGAGAAGAACTTGCCGAAACCGCGCTTCGGCGGCTGCTCAACTTCGATGATGGGTTCGACCAACTCCGGGCCGGTGCCATGGTGGAAGATAGTGGTGCTGTGGCCGAATACATCGTTGCTGAGATTGGCGGCGATCACGATCTCCGCGCCAAGTGCGCGCGCTGCCGACACCGGCACCGGATTGACCAGCGCGCCATCGACCAGCCAGCGATCACCCACCAGCACCGGCGAAAAGATGCCGGGCAGCGCGTAGGATGCCCGCATCGCATCGACCAGCCGGCCGTGGGTCAGCCAGATCTCGTGCCCGGTGCGAACCTCTGTCGCGACGCTGGCGAATTTCAGCGGCAGCTCTTCGATGATGGTCTGCCCGAGGGAGGCCTCGAGTTGTGCGGCGAGCTTGTTGCCGCCGATCAGGCCGGAGCCGTTGAGGCGAATATCGAGATAGCTGAGGATGTTGCGCGGCTGCAGGCTGCGCGCCCATTCCTCCAGCGTGTCGAGATGGCCTGCGGCGTAGGAGCCGCCGACTACCGCGCCGATCGAGGTTCCCACTACCACATTGGGCACGATGCCGTGGGCCAGCAGGGTTCGGAGCACGCCGATGTGAGCAAAGCCGCGCGCCGCGCCGCCGCCCAGCGCCAGCCCGATCACCGGGCGGCGGACGCTGCCGAGACCCGGCTTGTCGCGGCCATTCGCCCCGTTCTGGCTGCGCCCCAGCAAACTGTCCAGCACCCACACACTCCTCAAACGGCCTTGGCCCAACTTATTCGCTGCGGCCCGATCCCGCCAGATCGTATCATATTCCCGATTTATCCCGCGTTTGTCCGGGGTAGGCAGCAATTATGACTGCATGGCGACGCTGCGCCGAGCAGAGGGGGGCTTTTCGGGCCGGCTCGCGGGATTGTGTAAGGGATCGTCCTGAGGCTTGAATTTGCCGCGTTTTCGGTGAAAAGCATGACGATGATTGCATGGGGCCATGACTTGCCAAAAATCGGTCGGGGCGCACGCTTGGCGTGCGCCTTGGCGCTGGCCCTGCTGTCGGCCTTGGCCGCGCCGAACGCCGCCTTCGCGCAGTTCTTTAGCGATCGTCCGGCACCGGTTCCGCCGGGGTCGATCCCGGATGTTCCATCCGGCCCGGCCATCAGTCTCGCACCGCCCTCGGGTCCGGCATCCGCGCCTCTGTTGCCGGCGCCGCTGACGCAGCCGCCGGTCGCCGTGGTAGCGCCGCCGGTGCCGTCGCCGCTGCCCGTCAGCCCTTCGGCCTCCGGGCAGGGCGTGCTGGCGCTGACGGCGCGCTACGGCAAGGACATGCCAGTGATCAACAGCGGGCTGGTGTGGCGGGTGTATTCCGATCGGCCCGATGAGACCGGCGCGTTCAAGCTGATCCGCGAGGACCGCGGCGCGACGCCGAACATCGTGCTGCCGCCGGGCACCTATGTGGTTCACGTCGCGATGGGCCTGGTCAGCGCTGTCAGGCCGGTGACCATCAAGTCCGACACCGATCGCGAATCCTTCGTGCTGCCGGCCGGCGGCTTGCGGATCGAAGGCCGCGTCGGCACCTCGAAAATTCCGCAGAACCAGATTTCGTTCAGCATCTACAAGGGCAGCCAGTTCGAAGCCGGCGAGCGTTCGCCGCTGCTGCCGAGCGTCGCCGCCGGCGACGTCGTGCTGCTGCAGGAAGGCACCTACTACATCATCTCGAATTACGGCGACGCCAATTCGGTGGTGCGCTCCGACATCCGCGTCCAGGCCAGCAAACTCACCGACGTGATCATCACCCATCGTGCCGCGGTGATCACGCTGAAGCTGGTCAGCGACAAGGGCGGCGAGGCGCTCGCCAACACCGCATGGTCGGTGATCACGCCGGCCGGCGACGTCATCAAGGAATCGATCGGCGCATTCCCGCGCGTGGTGCTGTCGGAAGGCGAGTACCGCGCCATTGCCAAGAACGAAGGCAAGGTGTTCGAGCGCCCGTTCAACGTCGTCAACGGCGTCGACGGCGAGATCGAAGTCGTCGCGCGTTAGCGCTGACAAGCTGACAACAAGCGTTAATCACGAGGCAACCGTCACGCAACTGTCATGGTTGTGAATCCGCCCTAACCATCACGCGACTTTAAAAATTCATAATGCGTCGTTTCGCGCCAGATCGGCGGAACGTTTACATCGCGTTAAGCCCCATGACCCGAATACCGTGTGTGAGCGCAAGTATTCGGAAAGGGACGTCGTGACCGCGGCCAGAAAATTATCCGGGCAACTGGACACAAAGCTGTTCGGCGACATGCCCGCTTTGCAACGCAAGTGGCACGCTGCGCTCCGTCCCGGGCAAGTGCTGCCCAGCTACGAAGAGGTGATGCTCGGCAGCCTCGGCCGGATGGCCGATCACATCGTTCTCCTGAAAGGCGACGGTGCGTCGCTCGAAGTGTCGCGCAGTGGCCGTTACGTTCAGCAATGGCTGGGCGATGAACGCTGGGATATTCCGCTCGATTCCCTGACGCCGGATTGTGCGGTGGCGCTGGCAGAAGCCGCAAGCTGCGCGCTGCAGACCAACCGGCCGCACACGTCGGTGGCGCATTGCGTCCGCGACGGCCATGTCCACACCTATGACATCCTCGCGCTGCCGACCTCGTCGCGCTGGGGCGGCCGGCTGATCGGAGCCTATGTCAACGAGCAGGGCGCCCGCTACAATCTGGTCGATGCGATCTTTTCCTCCACCGACGAAGGCATCGTGTCGCTGGCGGCAATCCGCGATTCTGCCAGCAAGGCGTTCGATTTCCAGATCGTGCATCTCAACCAGGGCGCATCGCGGCTGCTGAAGGTGGCATCGACCGAGCTACAGTGGCGCCGGCTCAGCGCCGGCGGACATGCCTTGTGTTTGCCCGGCGTCAGGCAATGGCTGCTGTCGATGATCGCCAGCGGCTCCCACGACCAGTTCGAGATCGACAGCGAGGACCGCAACCTGCGGCTCAGCGCCACCGCGTTCGGCGATCTCGTCTCGCTGACGGTCTCCGACGTCACCGATATCAAGCGCCGCGAAGATTCGTTCCGGCTGCTGTTCGACAGCAATCCGATGCCAATGTGGGTGTTCGACGCCGACACCATGGACTTCCTCAGCGTCAACGACGCCGCGGTCCAACATTACGGCTACGACCGCGCCAGCTTTCTGCGCATGCAGCTCAAGCAGATCTGGCCGCGGGACGAATGGGATATTCATTCCAAGGCGCTGAAGCAGCTCGGCGACGCCTATCAGTCGGATCGCAACTGGCGCCATCTGAAGGCCGACGGCAGCGAGATCCAGGTGCTGACTTATGGGCGCCGCGTGACGTTCGAAGGCCGCGACGGCTTTCTGGTCGCCATCGTCGATATCACCGAGCGCCGCAAGGCCGAGGCACGGGTGGCGCATATGGCGCATCACGACAGCCTCACCGAATTGCCGAACCGCGTCTTCTACCAGGAGCGCCTGAGTCAGGCGCTCGACCTCAACGACGCGACCAAGCACGTCGCGGTGCTGTGCGTCGATCTCGACCTGTTCAAGAACGTCAACGACTCCTTCGGCCATCCCATGGGTGACCGGCTGCTGAAGATGGTAGCCGGCCGGATGCGCACGGAGGTGCGTGGCAATAATCTGGTGGCGCGGCTTGGCGGCGACGAATTCGCCGTCGTGCTGGCGTCGGACGTCTCGCCCAACGAGGCCAACGATTTCGCGGCGCGGCTGATCGAGATCCTCAGCGTGCCCTATGACATGGATGGCGTCGAAGTGGTGATCGGCGCCAGCATTGGCATTGCACTGTCGCCCGGCGACGGCGAATCCAGCGAGGAGCTGATGCGCAATGCCGACATGGCGCTGTACCGCGCCAAGTCGGAAGGCGGCGGCGGGCACCGCTTCTTCGAACGCGAGATGGACCGCCAGGCGCAGAAGCGACGCGACATGGAGCTGGATCTGCGCAGCGCCTTCGCCAACGGCGAATTCGAACTACATTATCAGCCGCTGGTCGATCTTGCCGCCGACCGCATCACCGGCTTCGAGGCGCTGCTGCGCTGGCGGCATCCGGAAAAGGGCATGATCTCGCCGGCGGATTTCATCCCGGTCGCCGAGGACATCGGCCTGATCGTCACGCTCGGCGAATGGGTATTGCGCAAGGCCTGCGCCGAGGCGGCGAAGTGGCCGTCGGATATCAAGATCGCGGTCAACCTGTCGCCGGTCCAGTTCCGCAGCCGCAACATCGTGCAGATCGTGATCGCCGCGCTGGCCTATTCCGGCCTGTCGCCGCTGAGGCTCGAACTGGAAATCACGGAGTCGCTGTTTCTTGCCGAGACCGAAGCCAATCTGGCGATCCTGCATCAGCTCCGCGCGCTCGGCGTCCGCATCTCGATGGACGATTTCGGTACCGGCTATTCCAGCCTGAGCTATCTGCGCAGCTTTCCGTTCGACAAGATCAAGATCGACCGTTCCTTTGTAAAGGACCTCGTTGGCCGGCCGGATTGCGTCGCAATCGTGCGCGCGATCTCCGGCCTCGGCCGCAGCCTCAACATCACCACCACGGCGGAAGGCGTCGAAACCGTCGATCAGCTCGACTGGCTGCGGGCCGAAGGCTGCAATGAGGTGCAGGGCTTTCTGTTCAGCGCTGCCAGGCCGGCGTCGGAGGTCGAGGAGTTGTTGCGCAAATTCGGCAATCGCGCCTCGCAGGCGGCCTAGAACCGCGTGATGAGATCGGCAAGCACCGGCCGCGGCCGGTCTTCGTTCGGCTTCGATGATTTGCCGATATGGATGAAGCCGGCGAGCTTCTCGTTCGGCAGCAGGCCAAGCCCGTCGAGGACGTCGCGATCGAACGCGTACCAGCCGGTCAGCCAGTTGGCGCCGTAGCCCAGTGCGGTCGCCGAGGTGAGGATATTCATGGCGCTGGCGCCCGCTGATAGTTCCTGCTCCCACGGCGGTATCTTCGGATGCGGCTTGGTCACGCTGACCACCGCGATCACCAGTGGGGCTTCCATCAGCCGGCGCCTCTCGGCCTCGATATCGTCAACCGGCGCATCCGGATTCTTGCGCGCGAACACGGCGGCGATGACGTCACCGGCGCGCGAACGCGCGTCGCCCTCGAACACGATGAAGCGCCACGGCGCCAGCTTGCCGTGATCCGGCACCCGGGCGCCGATGGTCAGGATGGTCTCCAGCTCGGCCGGCGAGGGGCCGGGGCCGCTCATCTCGCGCGGCTTGACGGAGCGGCGGGTCTTCAGGAATTCGATGGTGTCGATCACGAAGATATCTCTCGTCGGGGATACTGCCCGATCGCTTAGCACGCTCGCCGTTGGTCAACGAGACGCTTTTCCTGATTTAGAGCGATTGTGAAGGATGAGAACTATGGCTTCCGGGCCATGGGCGAACCGGCCGGTCCGCGCGGTAACGGGGGCCGCCTTCTCGATTTTGCCGCGTGCGCGCGATGGGCTCGAAATACTGTTCGCAATGATATTTCTCTTTCTCGCGCAATGCGCCGACCAGGGCCTGCGCGCGACCGGCAAGCCAACCGTGCCGAACGAGGCTATTTTGGTTCTTTCTTGAATGGCATCTTCGCGGCGCGATCGAGAAGATCCTTTCCGAGGTCTTCGAGAATCTCCCGCGTGGCCAGATACAGGCTGTGGCCACGCTCGGTCTCGAACGCCAGCGCCACCACATGCGGCCGGTTCGGATCCGGGATCAACTGGTACGCCCGGATCGGATAAGCGGGCAGCTCCTGTTCGTCGGTCATCAGGTTTCCGCCAGCGCCCGCTTCACATCCGGCGGCGTCGCTTCCTCGACCAGCGCGGCGAGGGCGTCGGTCAGCTTCATCACGGTCTGGTTCTCGCTGCCGAGGCGGCGGATCGAGACCGACTGGCTTTCGGCTTCCTTCTTGCCGACCACCAGCAGCGCCGGGATTTTTGCCAGCGAGTGCTCGCGGACCTTGTAGTTGATCTTCTCGTTGCGAAGATCGATCTCGACGCGCAATCCCGCGCGCCGCGCGGCGGCAGCGACAACCTTGGCATATTCATCGCCATCGGAGGTGATGGTGGTGACAACGATCTGGGTCGGCGACAGCCACAGCGGGAAATTGCCCGCAAAATGTTCGATCAGGATGCCGATGAAGCGCTCCATCGAGCCGCAGATCGCGCGATGCACCATCACCGGCGCCTTCTTCGATCCATCGGCGTCGATATAGAACGCACCGAAGCGTTCCGGCAGGTTGAAGTCGACCTGCGTGGTGCCGCACTGCCAGTCGCGGCCGATGGCGTCGCGCAGCACGTATTCGAACTTCGGTCCGTAGAATGCGCCTTCACCGGGGCTGATCTCGGTCTTGATGCGTCCTTCGGACTGAGTCTCGATCACCGACAACACGGTGGCCATCACGCGCTCGGCGTGATCCCACATCTCGTCGGTGCCGACGCGCTTCTCCGGGCGCGTCGACAGCTTGACGACGATGTCGCCAAAGCCGAAGTCGGAATAGGTCGACAGGATCAGATCGTTGATCTTCAGGCACTCGTCGGCGAGCTGCTGCTCGGTGCAGAACACATGGGCGTCGTCCTGGGTGAAACCGCGGACGCGCATCAGGCCGTGCATGGCGCCGGACGGCTCATAGCGATGCACCACGCCGAATTCGGCAAGGCGCAGCGGCAGGTCGCGGTAGCTCTTCAGCCCGTGCTTGAAGATTTGCACATGACCGGGGCAATTCATCGGCTTCAGCGCGAACCAGCGCTTGTCCTCGGCCTCGTCGCCGGCGGATTGCGCGGCGAACATGTTCTCGCGATACCATTCCCAGTGGCCGGAGGTTTCCCATAGTGACTTGTCGAGAATCTGCGGCGCGTTGACCTCGCTGTAGTCGCCGGCGAGACGGCGGCGCATGTAGGCGATCAGGGCCTGGAATACGGTCCAGCCCTTGGCGTGCCAGAACACGACGCCGGGACCTTCTTCCTGGAAGTGGAACAGGTCGAGTTCGCGGCCGAGCTTGCGGTGGTCGCGTTTCTCGGCTTCCTCGATCTGCTTGAGGTACGCGTCGAGGTCTTCCTGCTTGGCGAAAGCGGTGCCGTAGATGCGCGTCAGCATCGGATTGTTGCTGTCGCCACGCCAATAGGCGCCCGCCACCTTCATCAGCTTGAACGCATTGCCGACTTTGCCGACCGACGTCATATGCGGGCCACGGCAGAGGTCGAACCAGTCGCCCTGCTTGTAGACCTTGATGGTCTGGTCGGCCGGAATCGCGTCGACCAGTTCGACCTTGAACATCTCGCCGTTGTCGGAAAACACCTGCTTGATGTCGTCGCGGGTCCAGATTTCCTTGGTGAAGGGTTTGTCGCGCTGGATGATCTCGCGCATCTTCTTCTCGATCGCGGCAAAGTCTTCCGGCGTGAACGGCTCGTTGCGGAAGAAATCGTAATAGAAGCCGTTCTCGATCACCGGGCCGATGGTCACCTGGGTGCCCGGCCACAGCGCCTGCACGGCTTCCGCCAGCACATGGGCGGCGTCATGCCGGATCAGCTCCAGCGCGCGGGGATCGTCGCGGTTGATAAAGTCGATTTTGACGTTCTGTTCGATCGCGTCGGACAGGTCGGTCACGATCCCGTCGAGCGCCATCGCCACGGTGCGCTTGGCCAGCGACGGCGAGATGCCCTTGGCGATCTCGAAGCCGGTGGTGCCCTTGGCGAACTCACGCGCGGCGCCATCGGGGAAGGTGACGGTGATCTGATTGGCGGGGGTGAGGTTGGCGAGCCCGAACTGGAATCCTGATGCGGGCTTGTTGCTGTCTGGCATGATGCTCTCCTGTGGCTCACTCCTGCACACGGGCGCAGGTAAGCGGGACAGCGGTATAGCAGTGGATTCGGGCGTTGCAACAGGGGTTGACGTGTGGCGTTTGACTTGAATGCAGTTGCATCCATACAATACTGCATCTTGACCGTTTCCAGCCCCTACGCTCCCACTGCATTGATGGTCGGCAATTTCGTCACCGGCATCGCCTTGCTGGCGCCGACGGCGATGCTCGGCGAGCTGTCGGTCGGGCTCGGCGTCACGATTCGCGAGGCCGGGCTGCTGATCACCTTCGGCGCGCTGGTACTGTGCGTGGGCTCGCCGCTTTTGGCATGGCTGACCAGCCGGATTGAGCGCCGCAATCTGCTGGCATCCGCGGTCGCCGTGGTTGCAGCGGCAAATTTCATCTCGGCCTTCGCGCCAAACTACGCAACGCTGCTGTTCATCCGCCTGCTGATGGCGGCCATCGCCGCACTCTATACCCCGCAGGCGGCCGGGACGGTGGCGCTGATCGTGCCGCTGGAAAAGCGCGGCAGCAGCATCGCCTATGTCTTTCTGGGCTGGACGCTGGCGGTGGCGGTGGGCCTGCCGCTGGTGACCTTCATCGCCAGCCGCTATGGCTGGCGCGCCGTCTATGGCAGCATCGGCGTGATGAGCTGTTTCAGCTACGCGCTGCTGGTGTGGCGGCTGCCGCGCGGCCTGTTCGGCGTGCCGGTTGATCTGAAAACCTGGACCGACCTCGCGCGCAACCGTCTGGTGGTCATGCTGCTCTTGATCACGACGCTGCAGATCTCCGGCCAATTCGTGATCTTCACCTTCTTGGCGCCATTGCTGACGCAATTGAGCGGCGCCGGCCCCGACGCCGGCGGCTTGATCTTCGCCGCCTATGGCCTGTGCGGTCTGGTCGGCATCACGACCGCGACCCGGATCGTCGATGGCTGGGGCGCGCTCAACACCTCGCTGCTGGCGACGTCGCTGGTCCTGTCCGGAATGACGGTGTGGGCAACCGGCGCCGGCACATTGCCGGTGATGGCGATCGGGGTCGCGATCTGGGGGCTGGGCTTCGGTGCGATCAATTCAATGCAGCAGGTGCGGCTGGTCGGCGCCGCTCCTGCATTGGCCCCGGCCTCGGTGTCGCTGAACACGTCGGTTCTGTATGTCGGCCAGGCGATCGGATCGGGAATTGGCGGGCTGCTGTTCGCCGGCGGGCAGTTTCATGCCTCGGGTTTCGTCGCGATGGGTTTTGTCGCGTCAGCCTTGTTGGCGATAATTCTGAGCCGCGGGATATCGGCGACGCCGCAGCCTTAGTCGCTGACGCGGGTCAGCGACGCCTTGAAGTTCACGCCCGGCAGCTGCAGCGCGCTGCCCTCGAAGTAGACCAGGTCGCCATGAACGTGGCCGTTCAGGGCCAGGGTGACGCCTTCGAGGCCGAACAGCGACTTGTGGCTGGGATCGGGATTGTAGCGCCGGGTCGAAACCTTCACGGAGATGGTGTCGCCCTTGTTGTGATAGTTGCCGACGAACGTGAAGGCGGAGTTCCCGCCGCGCAGCTTGCCGCCGGTGGCGTAGATGATGCCGGTGCCGGCGCCGTGGACGGTGTGGAAATGAACCTCATACAGGCCTTCTTGCACCTTCGCGTCCCCGGCAATCATGATGGATGATGGCGCACCCTATGATACCAGTTGTCGGCGAACAATCCCGGATGTTTGAATTAGCACAACTATCATCAAGATAATTTTGGCATGCGCTGATTTGCAGCGGTGGATGGACCAGATCGTGCGCGCAATGCTTCGTTTAGTTCTCTTGGCCGCCGCCGTGATGCTATCTGGCTGCGCATCGCTGCTGCAGCCATGCCTGCCGCCAGCGCAGATAATGGCAAGTGCGGAACTGATATTTGGCCGCTACATCGGCGATCGCCTCGGCGTCAGCGACGCCGCCTTCGCCAGCTTCGTGGCCAACGAAATCACGCCGCGGTTTCCCGATGGGCTCACGGTGATCGATGCCAAGGGGCAATGGCGCGACAGCACACGTGGAATCCTGGTACGCGAACCGAGCAAGGTAGTGCTGATCACATTCCCCGACGAGGCGTCAAAGCGCACCGGGCTGGTGGCAATCGTCGATGCCTATAAGAAGGCGTTCAGGCAGCAATCGGTGTTGACGTCGGTGCGCAGCTCCTGCGTCAGCTTCTAGCTGGCGTCATTGACGCCGCGCCAGCGTCCAAAGCGCCACGGAAGATACCAGCGCGCATCGGGTGGAGCCGTCTTCGGCACGTTGTCGATGCCCGACGTACCCCAGGGCTGGCAACGCAGCAGCCGCGCCAGCGTCATCCAGCCGCCGGCCCACAGCCCGTAGCGCGCGATCGCCTCGTCGCCGTAGACGGAACAAGTCGGCAGATGCCGGCAGTTGTAACCAACCAATGGCGAGAGGGTATGTCGGTAGAGCCAGATCGCGCCGCGGCCGGCGTTGCGCGGCAGGCGTTGAATAGTACCGGCACAGTCTGGGCAGGGCGATGAGTGTTTCATAAGCGCTTTGCTATCAGATCGACTGACATTTGCACTGTTTTCTAGCAGGGAACTCAAAGAGTTATGCAAGCAGGACACACCTGCTAGATTTTCGCACGCAGCGCAGCAATTTAGTTGGATGCTGCGAAATCGCACGCTAGGTTTTCAGCTACACGCGTATGACAGAATCATGAGCGTTGATTTGGGGGTCAGTACCATTGCTCGTTGAGCGCGGGAAGGAACCGATTTGAGACTCGTAAGGTCGCTTCGATCCGGTAGTTCGGCATTGTTTCGTGCGGTTGTCTTTTGCCTGGCCCTGCCAGCTTTGATGGCCGCGTTTGGCGTTCCCGTTCACGCTGCCAGCTTCCTCGAAGAACGCAAACTGCCGATGCGCTTTACCTGGATCGCCTGCGAGCCGAATTGCCGCGGCTGGATCGGCGCGGTCGGCGTGGTGACCGGCGATACCGTCAAGGATTTCGATGAATTTGCCAGGAGCCGCGACCTGATCGGCGCGACGGTCGTGCTGGATTCCAGCGGCGGCTCGGTCAACGATGCCATCACCATGGGCCGGCGCTGGCGCAAATTGGGACTGCTGACGACGGTCGGCACCACCATCGAGCTGCAAACCAAGGCCGGCCTCACGCCGGCGGTGGCGCCGCAGGCCTATTGTGAATCCATGTGCGTGTTCCTGCTGCTGTCCGGCAAGACGCGCTACGTGCCCGAAGAAGCTCATGTCCGGGTGCACCAGATCTGGATGGGCGACCGCGCCGACGATCCCAAGGCTGCGACCTATACTGCGCAGGACTTGATGATCGTCGAGCGCGATATCGGCCGGCTCGCCAAATACACTTTCGAGATGGGGGGCACCGGCGACCTGCTGTCGCTGTCGCTCAACGTGCCGCCATGGGAAGATCTGCATGAACTGTCGGCGCCGGAATTGCAGCTGACTAATCTCGTCACCACCACGGTCGGGACCGATGTGCTGCCGGAGAGCAAGACAACAGACCCTGCAGTGGCGTCGCTAACGCCGAAGTCGGTGCAGGATCGTTTCGTCAGCGGTGCTGAGGACGAGAAGGTTCCGGTCGCGCTGGCGCCGAAATCGACCAAGACCGCCGAAATCGCGCTGCCGCCCGGCGGTGTCACGATCGCGACACCGGCGGTGAAGTAGCACTCAGCCCTGCGCCGGGGTCAGCTGGCCGGCTTTCGCCTCGATCTGGCCGATCGCATCGACCACCGCATCGAACGTCAAGAGCGTCGAGGCGTGGCGGGCCTTGTAGTCGCGCACCGGTTCGAGCAAGGCGATGTCGGCCCACTTGCCGTTGGGCGGCGCGCCGTTTTCCTTGAGCATTTTTCGCACGGTCTCGCGCAGTTCGCGCAATTCCTCGGCGGTGGAGCCGACCACATGGCTCGCCATGATCGAGGAGGAGGCCTGGCCGAGGGCGCAGGCTTTGACGTCATGGGCGAAGTCGGTGACGACGGGGCCATCCATGGTGAGGTCGATCTTGACGGTGGAGCCGCACAGTTTGGAATGCGCGGTGGCGCTGGCGTCGGGCGCGGGCAGGCGGCCCAGCCGCGGAATATTGCCGGCGAGTTCGATGATGCGCTTGTTATAGATGTCGTTCAGCATCCGATTTGAACCTTAACTCTGCCACCGGAGCCCGGGGCAACGCCCTTGGCGGCCGTGGAACTGAGCCCTATATAGGGTGAGAGGCCCGCCATGAGAATGCCGGGCGTTCTCCAGATCGCCGGAATTTGAGAATTCAGTTCGGGCGCGCTGGTGTTATTCTTGACGGACTCAGGCGTCCGGTGGCGTTAGCCGCCCCGTCTGCCCGGTGACACTCCGGTCTCCTGTGAGACCGGTCGAACGGAGTAAAGATGGACGCAATCATCAAACCGCTGCGCGGCAAATCCCTCGACGCCAAATCTTCCGACGTCAGACCCGAGTTTCACCCGGCGGAACTCGATCCTGCGGAATTTCTCGACGCCGCCGTGCATCCCGACCAGCCGCGGCCGTCGCGTATCGAGGCCGAGCGGGCGGTGCAGACGCTGCTGGCCTATATCGGCGAAAATCCGCAGCGCGAAGGCCTGCTGGATACGCCGCGCCGCGTCGTCGAAGCCTATGACGAACTGTTCCAGGGCTACTACCAGTGCCCGGCCGAGGTGCTGAACCGCACCTTTGGCGAGACCGCGGGCTATGACGACTTCGTGCTGATCCGCGACATGGGTTTCACCTCGCATTGCGAGCATCACATGATGCCGTTCTACGGCAAGGCCCACATCGCCTATACCCCGATCGAGCGTGTCGTCGGCCTGTCGAAGCTGGCGCGGCTGGTCGATATCTTCGGCCACCGCCTGCAGACCCAGGAACACCTGACCGCGCAGCTCGCTGCCGCGGTGGACGAAGTGCTGAAGCCGCGTGGCGTCGCCATCATGGTCGAGGCGGAGCATACCTGCATGTCGGCCCGCGGCATCCGCAAGGAAGGTTCGCGGACCTTCACCACGCGCTTCACCGGCATGTTCCGCGACAACCCGGCCGAGCAGGCGCGCTTCCTGTCCATGGTCAACACGCCGTCGCGCTAGACGCTCTTCGCGATCCGAGGGCTGTCGATTTCTCGGGCGCATTTTGCGCCCGAATTTCTTGAAAGAGTTTCCCGTGTCCGATTCATCGCAAGCTCACAGTCATGAGATCGAAGAAGACCTCGTGCTGCGCCCGAAATTCGATTCCGCCGGTCTCGTCACCTGCGTCACCACCGACGCCGGCAACGGCGACGTGCTGATGGTCGCCCACATGAACGACGAAGCGTTGCAGAAGACCATCGCCACCGGCGAGGCCTGGTACTACAGCCGCTCCCGCAAGGCGCTGTGGCGCAAGGGCGAAAGCTCCGGCAACGTGCAGCGTGTGGTCGAGATGCGGATGGATTGCGACCAGGATGCGATCTGGATCAGGGTCGAGCAGGCCGGCGGTGCCGCCTGCCACACCGGCCGCCGCTCGTGCTTCTACCGCGCTATCACCACGGGCCAGGACGGCGTGGCAAAAGTATCGTTCGTCGATGCCGACAAGGTGTTCGATCCCGCCGAGGTCTATCGCTAGGGCTGCTGACGGCGCCGTCAGGCCAGCCGGTCAGCGCGGTCGCGGGCAACGTCGTTTGGGTGGCGACAGCAACCATGTCGGGCTCCTCACCTGCGAGAGGAGGTATCGCTGCTCCCTCTCAGACACGTACGGAAACAATCAAACGCTAAGGCTTTGATAATAACTCAACCTAAGGCAGCAAAGCAGGGGTGTCGGCGCTCGTTAACCTGCGGTTAACCACGATTGCCCAAGGTGTCCGAGGCATGGGCGCTGCTGACAGCGCTGGAGGCCGAACGGTCGTTTCGCGGGGAGCGGGGCACCAAAATGGCGGTCGATGCGACCAGCGTAGCTACAGCAGTCACTTCATCGCGCAGTCAGGTGACGGGCGCGATCAAGAATGCTGCCGGCACCACGGGCACCAGCTTCGAATATCTGCTCGCCACCGCCAAGATGGAATCCAATCTCAACCCGACGGCAACGGCTTCGACCTCGTCGGCCAAGGGGCTGTTTCAGTTCATCGATCAGACCTGGCTCGGCACCGTCAAGGAAGCCGGTACCCAGCTTGGCTACGGCAAATACGCCGACGCCATCACCAAGTCCGCGTCGGGCAGCTATTCCGTCAGCGACCCCACCGCAAAGGCGGAAATCCTCAAGCTGCGCGACGATCCGGTGGCGAGTTCGGCGATGGCCGGCGTACTGACACAGTCCAACAGCTTCAAGCTGACCGGTGCGATCGGCCGTCGCCCGACCGACAGCGAACTCTACATGGCGCACTTCATGGGCGTCGGCGGCGCCTCGAAGCTGATCACGTCAGCCGAGAACAATCCGAGCGCGTCCGGCGCGGCGCTGTTTCCGAACGCGGCTGCGGCGAACAAATCGATCTTCTACGATCAAAGCGGCAGCGCGCGCAGCGTGTCCGAGGTCTATTCGGTGCTGTCGACGCGCTACGCCAGCGCGGCCAATTCTTCTTCCACACGCACCGCGCTGGCCTCCGCCGGCGTGACCGCGGGCAGCGCTGTCGCGGCCGCCGCGCCGGTTGACAACGCCGCATATCTCTCAAGCTTTCCCGATGTGCGTAACGCGCAAGTCGCGAGCTTTGCGTCGGATACTTCCTCGACCTCGGCGCAGGAGCAGCCGATCTTCCGTTCGCTGTTCCAGGGCGGCGAACGCGCCCAGCCGATCTCGCCGGCGGTGCAGGAATTGTGGGGCAACAACACGTCACTGACATCAGTGGCGCTGCCGAAGACCCCCGAGGTCGGCGTGCCCAAGCCGCTCGACCTGTTCAGCGACCGCAGCGGCGCGTTCAGTAGTTAGCTATTTTCCATCTAACAGTGGCCTCGTGCCCCGGATGCTGCGCACCGCGCCCCTGTTGGGGCGTGGTGCGCTGCTGATCCGGGGCCCATCTATCGAAGTGTAGTTATAGGTCCCGGATCTGCGAAGCAGCGCAAGTCGGCGATGCTTTGCATCGCCTGAGCGCCGCATCGCGTCCGGGACACGAGCCCGGTCCTCCTCCGCACCCTTAACGAAACGTCAATAAACCCAAACGGTTATGGTGAACCCTTTGTTAAGCGGCATGGTTTATTTTCTCTGACAGTGGCGCCGTCTCGCGGTGTCTTTCAAGTTGCGTAAGCCGGCAGGGCCATGATCGTTCGGCAGTTCATTAGTTGGGTACGAACCGCTCCCGCAAGCGAGCGAGCAGAGGCAACGCGTTCGCTGGCGCGGGCCTGGATTTTCTCCGATCTGTCGGAGGACGATCGCGCCGCCGCCGAGGGCGCGCTGCTGATGCTGCTCGATGATCCATCGCCTCTCGTTCGCCAGGCGATGGCGCAAGTGTTCGCCCGCGCGCCGTCGGCGCCCGCCGCCATCGTGCAGGCGCTGTCGGTCGATCAGACCTGCGTGGCACTTCCGGTGCTCGAACATTCTCCGCTTTTGATCGATGCCGACCTCGTCGACATCGTCGCCGCCGGCAACAGCGAATTGCAGTGCGCGGTGGCGCGCCGCATCACGCTGCCGACGTCGGTCTGCGCCGCCATTGCCGAAGTCGGCTCGGCCGCCGCAGCCCTGGAGCTGATCGAAAATCCCTTCGCTGAGTTGGCGCCGTTCTCCTGGGACCGCATCGTCGAGCGTCACGGCCATCTCGCCGCGATCCGTGAATCGATGCTGGTGCTCGATGGCCTGCCGGCGACCACGCGCCTGGCGCTGGTCGCAAAACTGTCGGAAACGCTGACCCGCTTCGTGGTCGCGCGCAACTGGCTTTCCGCCGATCGCGCCGGCCGCGTCGCAGATGAGGCGATGGCGCGCTCCACGGTGAACATCGCATCGCGTTCGCGCGGCGACGAGATGCGCGACCTCGTGAAACATCTGCGCGAAGCGGGGCAGCTCACCGTCGGCCTGATCCTGCGTGCGCTGTTGTCGGGCAATCTCGAATTGTTCGACCAGGCGCTGGTGGAATTGTCCGGCCTGCCGCAGAGCCGCGTCGCCGCGATCGTCTATGACGGCGTCGGCGCCAGCCTGAATGCATTGCTCAGCCGCGCGGGCTTGCCGGAATCCACATTCCCGGCGTTCCGTGCTGCGCTGGAAGCGCGCAACGAAATCGGATTCATCGGGTCAGTCGGTGGCGCGGTGCGGCTGCGCCGTCGCATGGTCGAGCGCGTGCTGACGATCTGCGAGACCGATGCTGCGATTTCCGAACCACTGCTGATCCTGCTGCGCAGGTTTGCAACCGAGTCGGCGCGCGAGGAAGCCCGCGTGTTCTGCGACGAACTGGCGATGCAGGACATGGCGCAGCGCGGCTACGAGCTGATCGCGGCTTAAGTTAGCAGGCTCACCCCCAACACTGTCATTCCGGGATGGACTTCAGACGGCGAAGCCGGCTGGAGTGCAGACCCGGAATCCCGAGATGGGGTGAACAACTCGGGATTCTCAGCCACTCCAATTGGAGTGGCTGAGGTTCGCGCGCAGCTGTCGCTGCTCACGCCCCGGAATGACAGTTCATGGCAGTTGGAGTAACGCCCTAATCCGCCGGCACAATGCTCGGCGCGGCGATGGCTTCGAGATGATCGGGGCGGTCGCGGTTCACATGCATCAGATAGTCGTCGGCGATGCCGCGCAGCCGGCTGCTGAGTTCACTGGCCACGCCGGCCTTGTCGATGGTGTTATGCTCGCGCACGATCGCCTGGATGGCTTCGATATGATGCCTGATCAGATCGGGCGGGACCTGGTCGAGATGGGGCGCGTGGTCGATGATGCGGCACAGGCTTTCGGCGGCCGCGCCCGCAGTGGGAAAGCCGAAGGTCGAGGCATCGCCCTTGATATCGTGGGCGGCGCGAAACAACTCGCCGCGGGTCTGCGCGTTGAAGCCGTGCTCGACGATGGCGTCGTGCGCCGCGGCGAGGCGGTCGCACTCGCTGCGCATCCAGGTCTTGAACTCGCCGGACAGGCCGGCCAGCGCCTGCTCGGCGCGGGCGACGGGATCGTCGAGATCCCGGTCCACGACGCGGCGGATCGCCCGGCGCAGCGTGTTCGGCGGCGTGATGACGTGGTGATCGGCGAAAGCCTCGATCTTCGGCGCCAGCGTCTTGTCCCGGGACATCATCAATTTCTCCAAGGTGCTGCGCATTAGCTGGTGACGCGGGCTTTATCCATCAGCGACGGTTGCTGCAGGATTTCAGCTTCGCCTCCGTTGCGGCGCTCGGGTCCGATATAGGCGACGGTAGTGTTGCGGCGGCGGTCCGGCCCGAAATAGTTTTTCGTCTTGATGAAGGGGCGGGGATGCGCGACCACGCTCATGATGCGCAGATAGAGTCCCTTGGCCGAGATCGGCTTGGCCAGGAATTCGGTGACGCCGGCGTCGCGTGCCATGGTGATGCGACGCTTCTCGGAATGGCCGGTCAGCATGATGATCGGCGCGTAGGGGTTGCCCTTGGAATCCGGCTGCCGGATCATCTGCGCCAGTTCGAGGCCGTCGAAGATCGGCATCGCCCAGTCGGCGATGACGATGTCGGGCACGTAGTGGCTGTACATTTCCAGCGCGGTGGCACCGTCTTCCGCTTCATAGACTTCGCGCGCGCCAAACGAATGCAGCAGCGTGCGCAAAATCCGCCGCATGTGCGGATTGTCGTCGCAAACGAGGAAGCGCAGCTTGTTGAAATCGATGCGGAACATGATGCGGCTCGGCGGGAGCGAAGGTCGGGTTACCCGTCGTTAACTATATCCCGCCGGGCGTTAACGAAGGGTTGAGGGCACCCGGACGCCGGATCTCAATATCCGAACTGTTCGCTGAGGATGCGTTCCTCGAGGCTGTGGCCGGGGTCGAACATCATCCGCATCGAGATGGTCTTGTCGGAAAGAATCTCGACGCGGCGGACATCGCGGGCCTCGTCGTGGTCGGCCACGGCGGCGACCGGGCGCTTGTCGGCCTCCAGCACCTCGATCACCACGAAGGCGGTGTTGGGCAGCAGCGCGCCGCGCCAGCGCCGCGGCCGGAACGCGCTGATCGGGGTCAGCGCCAGCAGGGCGGCGTTGATCGGCAGGATCGGTCCCTGCGCCGACAGGTTGTAGGCGGTGGAGCCGGCGGGCGTCGCCACCAGGATGCCGTCGGCGATCAACTCGGCCATCCGCTCGCGTTCGTCGATCAGAATCCGCAGCCGCGCCGTCTGATGGGTCTGGCGAAACAGGTAGACCTCGTTGATGGCGTGGTGGACGTGCACGGCGCCGTGGACGTCGGTGGCGCGCATCAGCAGCGGGTGGATCACGGTGTCGCGCGCGGCGGCGAGGCGGGCGTGCAGATCGTGGGCGCTGAACTCGTTCATCAGGAAGCCGACGGTGCCGCGGTGCATGCCGTAGATCGGTTTTCCCGAGCGCATATGGTCGTGCAGCGTCTTCAGCATCAATCCGTCGCCGCCGAGCGCGACGATGACGTCGGCCTCGTTGGGGTCGGTGTTGCCATAGGCTTGCGTCAGCTGCGCCAGCGCCTCCTGCGCTTCCACGCTGGTGCTGGCGACAAAGGCGATCCGGTCATAGCGCTTGGACGGGTTCATGAAATCGCAGGCCTTTGCGGCAGCTTGGTACGGCAGCGGAACGATGGCGCGGGCGTCGTCTAGCGACCTTGCGGGCACTTGTCGAGCCGGTAATTAAGGAAGCTTTTGCGGCGCCTGTCGAGCGGGGCGACGCCGGATGGTTCGCGGGCAAAGCAAAGCCGGCGCAGCCATCGGGTTGCGCCGGCTTTGAAAGCCTGTACGGGGTTCGGAAGGCCCTCAGTAAACCAGCCCGGAGCCCGGCGCCTTTTCCAGCGCGGACGCCAGCGACTTGTACTCCGGGGACTCCTTGCCGGTCAGTGCGCCGATCTTGTTCAGATGGTACTGCGCCTGGTCGCGGTTGCCCTGTTCGAGCTGCCACAGGCCGTAATACTGCCAGGTCCGGACGTGGGCCGGGTCGGCCTTCAGCGCGCGCTCGTACCAGACCTGTGAGACCTGGTAATTGCCGAGCTTGCGGTAGGAATAGCCGATCAGATTGGCGACGTCGGCGCGGTCGTCCTGGCCGAGCGCCTTCAGTTGCTCGATCGCGGCGGCGTAGTCGTTCTTGTCATAGATCGTGGTGTAGGCGGCGCGATAGCCGTTGAGGAAGGCGGGATCCTCAAGGCGCGAACTCTTCGCGCTGGACTTCTTTTTCTCTTTGGTGGCCTTGCTGTCGGAGGCGGGCGGCGCGGAGGGCGTATCGCCGCCCGCGGCAAACACCGATGTGAGGGGCGCGGCAATCAGCGCCACCGAAAACATTGCCAGCGTCGTCAGCCTGATCGCAAATTGGGTCATGCAGCGCTCCTGTTTTCCAGTCGGAATAATCTGACACGAAAGGCGTCGATTGGGAACACCGCGCAAGGCCGGTCATTCCCCCGCCATTCGCTCAACATGACGAAGATGTCACCAAGATGAACGAAGCCCGTCGCTTCGCTTCAGAACTGGTTCAGCGCGTGGCTCCTAGGGTGATGGCGTGATGACAAGCCCGGCCAACCGACCGGTCAACTTCGTGATCGAGCAACACAGGAGACGACCATGTTGAAGAAAATCTCTGCCGCGCTGATCGTGGCTTCCATGCTTGCCGCACCCGCGATGGCTGCCGGCATCGAAAAAACCGCGCCCGCGCCCGTCACCAAGCCAGTGAAGTCCACTGACAGCAAGGTGCAGGCCAAGCCCAGCGTGCTGAACGCCAATGCGAAGGCGGTGCGCCATCATCATGTCCGTCCGCACCATCGCTTCCACAAGAAGCTGGGCATGCACAAGACATTCAAGCATACCGCCATCAAGTCCACGGTCGTGCATTCCAAGCGCGGCTGAGGGTGCTCTGCGGTCGCGGTCTCATATTGCCCAACCGCGACCGCGGACATCGATAAACCGGCCTGTCTGCCATTGTGATGCAATGGCAGCGGGCCGGCGTCGTTTTGGAGGCTGCTGCGAGGATAGCCCGGGTTGCGAATTCCATTTCGCTTCCGGAGGGTCTAGGACACGGCGGAACCTGGGCATTCCAAGATGAGTTGGCATTTGAAGATTTCAGCTAAGAGCGCGGCAGTGATCGTGCTGCTGCCACTATGGTTGGCCGCCTGCGGCGGCGGTGGCGAGCGCGGGATCAGTTTCACCGACGACCAGGGCGTCTCCAATCAGCCATTCCCCACCAACTATCGCACTGATCTGCTGGCGTTCCTGCACACCTATCTCAATAATCCCGTTGGCGTACGCGACGCGACGATGGCCGAGCCGGTGCAGCGTACCGTCGGCGGTCGGCTGCGTTATGTCAGCTGCCTGCGCTACACGCCGAAAGATATGGACGGCAAATACACCGCGCCGCAGGAGCGCGCCGTATCCTATGTCGATGCACGCCTCGACCGCGTCATCGAGAACTCGGCCGAGGCCTGCGCTGGCGTGAACTATGTGGCGTTTCCCGAGATGGAAAAGATGGTGCGATAGCGTCGACTTATAGCCATCAAGTTTCCGTGAGGGTTGAACCAAACACCTCCAGCCATCGCCTGAATCTGAACAAAGCCAAAAGTGTTGTGACTTTGTCACAGTCGGCCTTGATCGTCATGGTAATCGTCGCCGCGAAGCAACCAAATTGCTGCCACGTTGTTTTCCGATGGTCACCAACGCAGTACAGGGGAACCAAATGAAGAAACTTCTGCTCAGCGCCTCGGCCATCGTCGCCGCTGCCGCGCTTTCGACTTCAGCTTTCGCTGCCGATCTGCCGGCGCGGCCCTACACCAAAGCTCCAGCCTATACGGCGCCTGCGGTCGTCTACAACTGGACCGGTTTTTACATCGGCGGCCATGTCGGCGGCGCGTTCGGCGACAGCAGCAGCATTCAGGGCGATGGCGGCCGCTTCCTGGGCGGCGTGCAGGGCGGCGCCGACTACCAGTTCGCTTCGAACTGGGTCATCGGCATCGAAGCCCAGTACAGCTGGATGGATAGCGGCAACAGCGGTCGCGTGTTCCCGCTCGGCACGTCCGTGACCGGGAATAATGACCAACTCGGCTCGGTCACCGGCCGGCTCGGTTACACTTGGGGTCCGGCGCTGCTTTACGCCAAGGGCGGTTACGCCTGGAAGGATAGCAACAACCTCAGCGTGACCAATGCGGGCCTGCCGGCGGCTTACACCGTCGATGGCAACAAGCGTGACGGCTACACGGTCGGTGCTGGTCTGGAATACATGTTCGCGCCGAATTGGTCCGCCAAGGCTGAATATCAGTACTACAATTTCGGCAACACGACCTTCACCTCGGGCCCAGCTGACATCGTCGGTGCACGTTTCAACAACGACGAGCACACCGTCAAAGCCGGTCTGAATTACCGCTTCGGCTGGGGCGGCCCGGTTGTCGCCAAGTACTGAAATGTACTGAGGCAAAGTCAAAATTTACGACGGAAAGGCCGGCTTCAAGCCGGCCTTTTTGTTGCCGGAATTGCTGAAAACCCGCGCCAATTCCTGCGTGAGGTACGCAAACGCCTTCGGTGAGAATCGAAAGTAAACGAGTCCTGAATCCCCGGAAAAATAAGGTGCGAGACTCGCTCCCCAGAATCGCCCGATGCTTTTCTGGTCATGAGAATGATCGACAACATCCGAAGCAACGGGGTGCAGGTGGCACTGACGGTCGCACTGCTGGCCGCCTGCGCGGTCAATCTGCTGTTGTTGTATGCGTGGCTGTGAAGCAGCGCGAGGAGTAGCCCTTGCGGGGCAACTCTGATATTTGACGGCGCGACGCGGGCAAATACGTTGGCCTGGCGTCCACTGAACTCTGGGTTAATATCGTAACCCATTGATCTTTTTGCCGGTTTAGCTCAGCGGTAGAGCAGCGGTTTTGTAAACCGAAGGTCGGGAGTTCAATCCTCTCAACCGGCACCACTTCCCGGCCCCCCGGTGGCTTTCAGCTCAGTTGCACGGATGCGCGCGGCCGTTCTGGCCGCGATAGGCCGCGGCCGACTGGTCGCAGCGGACGCGGAGCGGGCCGTCGTAATAGGCGAAGGTGCCCGGCTGCAGGCCCGGGCCGTAATTGTGGTTGTAGTCGAACCGGTAGGGCTGTCCGGGGGCGGCGTAGACGAAGGATTCGTGCTGCAGGTGCGATCGATGCTTCCAGTGCCGTGCGAAGGCCGGCGTTGCGATCAACGTCGACAGGATCAGGGCTGCGCTGAGGAATTTCATCGGCGTCTCTCCAGAGGTGTGGATCCCCAGCAGCATAAGCGGATGCCGGTTCCGATCAACCGGGCACGGCGGCAAATCAGCCGGCAGAGCCGGATACCGTTAGCAGCTATTTCATCAATTCAAGGTAGCGCTGAAACGCCGGGCGCGCTGCCACGGTCATGACAGCCACAAGGGTACATCACGATGCTCGGCAATTTGCGGATTTCTTCCAAACTCCTGATCATGGTCGGCCTTTCCGTGCTCGGCATTGTCGGCGTCGCCGCTGTCGGCCTGCAGACGCTGAGGGACAATCTGACCGAGGACCGCAAGGTCAAGCTGCAGGAACTGGTCCTCGTCGCGCGCCAGACCATCGATCTCGACTATCAGGCCGCCCGCAAGGCAGGGCTATCCGACGCGGAGACCCTGGCGCGGAGCAAGGCGCTGCTGCGCTCCATGCATTTCGGCAAGGACGACTACTTCTACGCGCTCGACAAGCAGGGCGTGGTGGTGGTGCACCCGAACCCGAAAGTCGAAAACAAGAATCTGATGGACTCCAAGGATTCCGACGGCGTTCCGTTCACGCGGCAGCAGGTCGAGCTGGTCGCCAATAGCGATGGCGGTTTCGTCAGCTTTCGATTCCCCCGCGTCGGTGGTGACCAGCCGTTGCCGAAAATCGCCTATGCCGCAGCCTTCAGGCCCTATAACTGGGCCATCTCCGGCGGCATGTATATGGACGACGTCGATGCGATCTTCTGGTCGCAGGTTTGGCGCATCGGTGCGCTGATCGGCGTGGCATTGCTCCTCGTCATCGGCATGTCGCTGCTGCTCGGCCGCAGCATCGTCAAGCCGATCACGGCGATGACCGCGGCGATGCGCAAGCTCGCCAGCGGCGACACCGTAACCGCGATCCCCGCGCGTGAGCGCGGCGATGAGGTCGGTGCGATGGCGCAATCGGTGCAGATTTTCAAGGACAACATGATCGAAGCCGATCGGCTTCGCGCCGAGCAGGACGTCGTGAAGCTGCACGCCGAATCCGAGAAGAAGGTGTTCCTGAACCGGATGGCCGACGAGTTCGAAAGCGGCGTGCGGCTTTCGCTCGATACGCTGGCCGGCGCCGCCACCGAAATGCGGGCGACGTCGCAGAGCATGTCGGCCACCGCCGCAGAAGCCAGCCAGCAGGCGACGACCGTCGCTGCCGTGGCCGAACAGGCTTCGACCAACGTCCAGACGGTGGCTGCCGCGGCCGAAGAATTGTCGTCGTCGGTGTCAGAGATTGGCCGTCAGGTCTCGCAATCCACGAAAATCGCAGGCCAGGCGGTGGATGAAGCGAACCGCACCAATGTGACGGTGCAGGGGCTGTCTGCCGCGGCGCAGAAGATCGGCGACGTGGTCAAGCTGATCAGCGATATCGCCAGCCAGACCAATCTGCTGGCGCTGAATGCGACCATCGAAGCCGCGCGGGCCGGCGACGCCGGCAAGGGATTCGCGGTGGTGGCGAGCGAGGTCAAGTCGCTGGCGACGCAGACGGCGAAGGCGACCGACGACATTTCGGCACAGGTCGCCGCCATGCAGAACGCGACACTCGAAGCCGTGCAAGCCATCGAAAATATCGGCGGCACGATCGGCGCGATCAACGAGATCGCCACCGCAATTGCTTCGGCCGTCGAACAGCAGGGCACTGCGACGCTGGAGATCTCCCGCAACGTGCAGGAAGCCGCGCAAGGCACCGGAATGGTGTCGAGCAACATCGTCGGCGTCAATCAGGCGGCGGGCGAGACCGGCGCTGCAGCGAACCAGGTGTTGCTGTCGGCGGAAGAACTCAGCAAGCAGGCAGCATCGCTGCGCACAGACGTCGATCGCTTCGTGACCAATATCCGCGCGGCGTAATCGCTGCTCGATTCAATGCGCAAAGGCTGTTCAATGCGCAAAGGCTGTCCGGCAAAAGCCGGGCAGGGTTTGACCATCAAACCCCGCCCGGCTTTGTCGTGTGCGTTAACGATTTGATCCCGCCAATTCGCGCATTTGAACTACTGATGATGCTTACGCGTTAGGCTTACCGGCAGTTTAGGCCGTGGCTTTAACCCATCCTGCCCGGCGTTCGATTATCGTACTGCCCAGAATGCAGGACATTGCCATGCGCGTCATTTCAGCACTGTTGATTGTGATCGGGACCACGCTGCCGGCTTTGGCAGGCGATGGCTTCCACATCGTGATTCCCGGCCGGCCCGGCGTGCCGATCATCATCAACGGCATCGACGCGTCCTATGCGGTGGTCGAAGGCGACTGGGGTCTGGCGCGCGGTATCCACGTCGAGCCGACCATCTATGGCGGGCGCTATATCGATCCGGAGCCCAATGTCGGCCACTACTATCCGAGTGCCGGCCATCAACCCGGCTACGGACGTCTCGAGATCGAACCGCCGAGAAATCGCAGATTGCCGAAGCCGGCCGAAAGTTTCCATGAGAGCTGGTCGGCGCAATCGCCGCCGCCGGCCCCGCAAAACCAGGTCCCGTTCGATCCGCCCGCCGTCATCGTGGCCCCGCCGAATATGCGGCGCTGAATCCGAAAATCACTACCAACTAAAAAAACACACCAACAGGAGAGAGTAATGCGTAACACGATTTCGAAATGGGTCGCGGCCATTGCCGTGGTCACCGCCAGCGCAGCGCCTGCGATGGCATGCGGTGGCGGCGGTGGTCTGTTCGGCGGCGGCTGCTCGCCCTGCGGCCAGGCCTATGTCAGCCCCTGCGCCCAGAGCTATGGTTACGGCGGCGTCGCGGCCTATGAGCGGCTGGCCGATCCGACCCCTGTGACCTCGCAATACTACTACGCCAATCAGGGCCCGACCTTCAGCGGTCCAGGCCAGTTCGCGCCGTACCCGACCTATCAGGAAACCGCGATCAGCGTTCCGCGCGGTTACGGTCGCCCGAACTACGGCTATTACGATGGCGGCTCCTACGGCAACGCCACCAATCACTACTCCTACGCCCAGCCGGCCTATCGTGCGCCGGTGGTCTACAGCTATCAGCCGCGCTCGTACTACCGTGCCCGGCCGAGCTATCGCTACGGCTACAGCATGCAGCCGCGCGTCCGTTACGGCTATTCGCAGCGCAGCTACGCGCCGCGCTACGGCTATCATCATCGCCGCTTCGCCGGCCCGCGCGTGACCTATGCGCCGCGCTACGCCGCGCCGCATCACGCTTACCCGCACTACAACCAGCGCCCGCTGCGCCGGATGTATTGATCGGCTAACACCCAACAGAAACGCCCGCTCGCAGCGATGCGAGCGGGCGTTTTTGTTCGAATGGATGTCAGCCCATCAGGCCGAGCTTGCTGGCGCCGATATAGAGCGCCAGCACGGCAGCGTTGGAGACGTTGAGGCTCTTGATCTCGCCGGGCATATCGAGCCGCGCCACCACGCTGCAGGTATCGCGCGTCAGCCGGCGCAGGCCGCTGCCTTCGGCGCCCAGCACCAGCGCCAGCGGCTGCCGCAACGGCACCGCGTCGAGGGTCTCGCTGCCTTCGCTGTCGAGGCCGACGGTCATGAAGCCCAGGTCGTTCAATTCGTTCAGCGCCCGCGCCAGGTTCGACACGATGACCACCGGCACCAGCTCCAGCGCGCCGGACGCCGACTTCGCCAGCACGCCGGTGGCCTCGGGGCTGTGTCGTGCCGTGGTGACGATCGCCTTCACCGCGAAGGCCGCGGCGGAACGCATGATGGCGCCGACATTGTGCGGGTCGGTGATCTGGTCGAGCACCAGCACGATGCCGTCCTGCGACAGTTCGTCGAGGGCAGGGCCCTCCAGCGGATCGGCTTCCGCCAGCAGGCCCTGATGTACCGCGTCGGGGCCGAGCATCTGGTCGATCTCGCGGGGCGGCACAATCACCGGGTCAATTCGGGTGTCGATCTTGTCGTCGGCGAGCCGCCGGGCGGCGTTCTCGGTCAGCCACAGTTTCCGGATCTGCCGCTGCGGATTGGCCAGCGCGGCCGTCACAGTGTGCCAGCCATAGAGGATGGCGGGGCCGTCGCCGGCTTCCCGGTCGCGCCGCGGCGGCCGGCCGCCTTTGTCGCGGCCCCTGTCGCGGCCTTTTTCCTGGCCTTTTTCCTGGCCCTTGCCGGGCCCGCGCTGGAAGCGCGGCTTTCGATCTCGATCATTCATGGACGGCTTGTCTCACGGGAGCCGAATAATGGCAATTTGAGCCCTTTGCTTGACCCTGGCGGAAAGCCGCCTGCGATTGATCAGCCTCAACGAATTGCTTCGGAGCGGCGATACCTTGGCTGAATGTTTGACTTGATGATCGTCAATATTGCCCGGAACAGATGGGAATGGTGCGTATGCGATCGCAGCGGGACCCAGCTTGCCCGCGGATGCGAAAGAACCCGTCAGGCTGCGAGATACAATGCCGAGCGGGCATTGTTCTTACTCCTGCTGGTTTCAAACCGGTCTCGGTGACCCGTTTTCGCAGGATGCTGGGAGCCGCTGGTCGCCTGGGATTGTTGAGCCCCAGCTTTCGAGGCGCCTGAGTTTTAGTCGACCACGTCGTATTGTTCTCTAAGCAGCGGGACCATGTCCCGCACCCGTGCGCGCCACGCCTGAGCATCAGGCAACTGGCCCACTGCCGGGGTAATGCGCAGCATGGCGTTCCACGGCCGTGCGCCGTACACGGTCACTTCGAAGCCTTGCTGCGGGCAACCTTCGATGGCTTTGAGCGCACGAAGGATGATGTCCGCCATTTCGGAAGGGCTTCGGGTTCGCGGGCCTTCCACGGAGAACTGAGGCTCAAGCAGGGCAGGCGCGGCGTCTGCCTCCACGACCGGATCGAGGCGCTCCTGTGCGGCCGCGTCGGCATCCGCCTTCGCAGGCGCGACGTCTTCCGGCCTCCTCATGATGCGCTCGACCAGGCCCAAAAACCCGTGGTCGCGTTCGGTTGGCTTTGTCATGTGCGCAATCCAACTTCGACGGCACTATCTCTACTTGATTGTTGGTTGCGTGACTATGTCGTGCCATCGGCGAACGCATCGTCGATAGCGATCATCTCGCGGCCGCATTGAACCCGGAGTTCATCATTCCGGGCCTGTTCCAGCGTCCGCCGGCGGTCCGGATCTGGACCCATCCTGCCAGGAAGCGGGCGGTGCCAGCTCCCTGGATTGGCCTGTGTTTCAGCGATTCGGCTTTTGACAGGCTGCCGAGCGGCGGGGGATTGTCCGGTTCCCGCGCTCTGGGTGCGGGCGGCCATCAGCCGGCGGCGGGTGGTCGGGCGGGTGGTCGCGAGGGGCCAGTCGGCGCGGCTGTAGGCGCGCCGCTCTTGGCCGCCCCACACGAGAACGAACCGCGAAACCGCGATTGCTTACAAGCCGCCGCCCCGCAGGGCTAATTCTTCAATGAAAACAGGATGGTGGGGGAAGAAGGACTCGAACCTTCGAAGTCATAAGACGGCTGATTTACAGTCAGCTCCCTTTGCCACTCGGGACACTCCCCCGCTCCACGTCATCGGACCTCAGCCCACCAAGAAGTGGCTGGACGGCCATGGCTGACGTTAAAACGCGCGCCCAATCTCGGGCTCCCGGTTGGCGCGTTTATGGGGGAAGCGGCAGGGCAAAGTCAACCGACGGGGCCACGAATATCCACCCCGCCGGGCGGCCCCGCTACGGCGCCTTGGGCAGCCTAGGCGGCCTCGCGGAGGGGGGCGTCCATCATGCCCAACGCCGAGGCTTTCATCCGTTCGATGTCGCGTTCGCCGCGTGCCGCCTGTGAGAGAATATGCTCCGCGACCTCGAGCGCGGAAATCGACTTCGACCGCAGAAAACGCGGATCGACGAGGACGTCCTCCAGAGCTCGCCGCAGCAGCGCCAGCGTGGTCGTATCATAAGCCGGTTTCATGTCGCATTTCACCTTGGCTGTTCGATCCGATCTATAGCTGCCGTCAATTACAGCGCGGTGACTTCGGCACGGCAGTATTGCGGCAAACGGCTTCGGTCGCGTCACCGGCCTGTCGCAAATCCTTCGGCTAACGGTCAATTGCCGCGGGCAAGCTTCTCGTCGATTCGACGAGGGGCCTCCATGGCGATTACGATCCGCGATGCGCAGCCGACACGACGCCAGTTCCTGACGCGTTCGGCCTCGACGCTAGCGCTGGCGGGCATCGGCGGCATCGCGGCGCCCTATCTCAGCCGCGCTGCGGATCGGCCGAACATCAGCTGCGGACTGCAATCCGGCGATGTCTCGACCGACTCGGCGATCGTCTGGGCGCGGGCGGACAGGGTGGCGCGCATGCAGATCGACTATGCCACCACCGAAAGCTTTCGTAATATCCTGGGGTCGCAGTCGGTCGATGCGTTGCCGGGCAGCGACTTCACCGCAAAGGGGCTGATCGAAAATCTGCCGTCCGGGCAGGACATCTTCTATCGCGTGCGTTTTGACGATATCGCGGATGCCCGCTTCGCCGGCGAAACCCAGGTCGGGCATTTCAAGACCGCGCTGACCGAGAAGCAGTCGATCTCTTTTGTCTGGTCGGGGGATACGGTGGGGCAGGGCTGGGGCATCGATCCCGCGCGCGGCGGCCTGCGCAGCTACCGAACGATGCTCAACAACCGCCCGGACTTCTTCATTCACTCCGGCGATCACATCTATGCGGACTGCCCGATCGAATCCGAGCTGAAACTGCCGAATGGAGAGATCTGGCGAAACATCGTTACGGAAGAAAAATCCGTCGTTGCGCACGACCTCGCGCAGTTCCGCGGTAACTACAAATACAACCTGCTCGACGACAACATGCGTGCCTTCAACGCGCAGGTCCCGATCCTCGCGCAATGGGACGATCACGAAGTCACCAACGACTGGTCGCCGATCGGCTCGGTCGATGAAAGCGGCTACGACGAACATGGTACTTCACGACTGGTATCGCGGGCGCGGCAAGCGTTTCACGAGTTCATTCCGATGCGCGAGCGGCCGGAGCAGGCTGGACGCGTCTATCGCAAGGCCAGCTACGGCCCGCTGCTCGATGTCTTCCTGCTTGATATGCGCAGCTATCGCGACTCCACGTGGAATAAGGGCGACGATCAGGCCGCAGCTTACATCCTCGGGCCAGTGCAACTGGCGTGGCTGAAGCGTGAGCTGATGGCCTCGAATGCGACGTGGAAAGTCATTGCCGCGGATCTGCCGATCGGGCTGATCAGCCTCGACGCCATCGCGCTGGGCGACGGGCCGCCGCAGCGGCGCGAGCACGAGATCGCGGATCTCTTGTCCTTCATCAAGCACGCCGGTGTCAGTAACACCGTCTGGCTCACCGCCGACATGCACTACACCGCCGCGCATTACTATGACCCGAACCGCGCCGTGTTCCAGGATTTCGAGCCGTTCTGGGAGTTCGTCTCCGGTCCGCTGCATGCGGGCACCTGGGCGCCGGGACAACTGGACAACACCTTTGGCCCGGTGGTGAAGTTTGAAAAAGGCTGCAGTGAAGCGCAGGGCGAAAATCTCGCGCCATGTTTCGGGCTGCAGTTCTTCGGCCACGTCAATATCGATGGGCCGACCGAAGTCATGACCGTGACCCTGAAGGACGTTGATGACCGCGCGCTGTGGTCGGTGCAGATCGCGCCACGGCCCGATGTCAGGGCAAACCGGGTGCTGTCGCGGCATTTTTGATCGGGCGGCGGTCCAGCCAACGGCCTGAAAATCCCCGACTTTTTGGGCGCGGCGCAGAGCGAAATTGCCAAATTGTCGCGGCTGTCATCCAGCCTTCAAATCAATCGGGCAAAGATTAACGCCTGTTAACCGGTAAGGGGGCGTGAACATGACCGATTTTACGATCAACCACACGATGGACAGGGGCGGGCCGATCGAGCCGGCGTCACGGCCCAATCTCGACAAGGGTTTCAATCCCCTGACCATGATCCTGTTTTTCGGAATTCTCGCCGCCGGCGGGCTGTTCGTGGCCTACAGCATTTATGTCGACGTCGAGGCGACCGGCACCCGGGTCACCAGCTATCTGCCCTATCTGCTGCTGTTCGTCGCGTTGCTGATCGCGCTCGGCTTTGAGTTCGTCAACGGCTTCCACGACACGGCCAATGCCGTCGCGACCGTGATCTACACCCATTCGCTGCCGGCGGAATTCGCCGTGATGTGGTCGGGCTTCTTCAACTTCCTGGGCGTGCTGGTTTCGACCGGCGCCGTCGCCTTTGGCATCGTCTCGCTGCTGCCGGTGGAATTGATCCTGCAGGTCGGCAGCTCCGCTGGCTTCGCCATGGTATTCGCGCTGCTGATCGCCGCGATCCTGTGGAACCTGGCGACCTGGTACTTCGGCCTGCCGGCGTCCAGCTCGCACACGCTGATCGGTTCGATCATCGGCGTCGGCGTCGCCAATGCGATGATGCGTGGCCGCGATGGTACCTCCGGCGTCGATTGGGGCAAGGCCACCGAGATCGGCTACGCGCTGCTGCTGTCGCCACTGGTCGGATTCATCTGCGCCGCGGTTCTGCTGCTGCTGCTGAAACTGATCGTTCGCAATCCCGCTCTGTACGCGGCTCCCGAAGGTGGTAAGACGCCGCCGCTGTGGATCCGTGGTCTGCTGATCCTCACCTGCACCGGTGTCAGCTTCGCGCATGGTTCGAATGACGGCCAGAAGGGCATGGGCCTGATCATGCTGGTGCTGATCGGCACTGTGCCGACCGCCTACGCGCTGAACCGCGCGCTGCCGACCTCGCAGGTCGAGCAGTTCCAGACCGCGTCTGCCGCGGCTGCCAAGGTCGTTGCCGCCAAGGGTGCCGGTCACAGCATCATCGGCGACCCCCGTCCAGCGGTGACGCAGTATGTCTCGCAACACAAGATCACCGAGGGTACCTATCCGTCGCTTGCGGTGCTGGTGGCGGATGTCGGCAATCAGGTCCGCACCTACGGCACCCTCGACAAGGTGCCCGCCGAAGCCGTCGGCAACACCCGTAACGACATGTATCTCGCTTCAGAAGCCATCCGCTTTCTGATGAAGGACAAGGAAAACGACCTCAGCAAGGACGACGTTGCCACGCTGAACACCTACAAGAGCTCGCTGGATTCCGCGACCAAGTTCATCCCGACCTGGGTGAAGATCGCGGTCGCCATCGCGCTCGGGCTGGGCACCATGATCGGCTGGAAGCGCATCGTCGTGACCGTCGGCGAGAAGATCGGCAAGTCGCATCTGACCTACGCGCAGGGTGCCTCCGCCGAACTCGTCGCCGCGGTGACCATCGGTGCCGCCGACATGTTCGGTCTGCCGGTCTCGACCACCCACGTGCTGTCGTCCGGTGTTGCCGGCACGATGGCCGCGAACGGCTCGGGGCTGCAGATGGCGACCATCCGCAATATGCTGGCGGCCTGGGTGCTGACCCTGCCGGCGGCGATCATCCTGTCCGCCGGATTGTACGTGCTGTTCTCGCATCTGTTCTGATGCCTGCAAGGCCGCTGCGGTAACGCAGCGGCCTCGTTCATTTTCTTTCTGCTTCATGTCTGTTGCATTGCGTGGAAAGTTTCGGGTGTCCGATGTCGTCTGATTTTTCGTCCGTTTCTACTCTTGCGGGCGGCAATGCTAGACGCGCCGCAATTCCTGGCTTGGTCTGGGCGTTCCGGATTCATCCGGACGACAAGCCGGAGCCGCTGCCGATCGACGGGCCCATCGATACACTCCATGGCGATTTGCTCTGGCTGCATTTCAATCTCACCGACGCTCGCGCGCTGCAATGGCTGGCGCAGGCCGAGCTTCATGCGCCGGAGCAGGCGCGGGCGCTGCTGCTCTCCAAGGACACCTATCAGCAGCTCCACACGTCGGACGACAGTATCTACGGCGTGATTTCCGATCTGCTGCGCGATATCGACGAGGCGACGGAAGAGACCGGCTATCTGCGCTTCATCATGACCGAACGCATCCTGGTCAGCGGCCGGCATCATGCGCTATGCGCGGTCGATGCCACCCGCCGCTCGCTGGAGGGCGGATACCGCATCGACAGCATGGCAGCGCTGCTGGAGACCATCGTCGAAAACGTCGCCGATACCATGGACGGCGTCGCCGATCGCATCGCGGTTGCACTCGACGAGATCGAGGAGCAGGTGCTGTCCGGCAATTCGAAGGACATGCTGCAAAGGCTCGGCCGGCTGCGCCGCACCTGCGTCCGGCTGCATCGCCAGCTCTCCGGGCTGCGCATCGTGTTTCACCGGCTTGAGCAGAAGGGCGTCGATGCTCTGAAGCCCGCTTTGCAACTGCGCGCGGGCAAGCTGGCGCAGCGCCTCGATGGGCTGGACCACCGGGTCGTCGAGATGCGCGAGCGTAGTCGGCTGCTGCAGGAAGAGCTGCATTTGCAGATCGAGGAGCAGGGCAACGACAGTCTGCGCGTGCTCTCGGTGCTGACCGCGCTGCTATTGCCGCCGACGCTGGTGACCGGCATTTTCGGCATGAACACCAAGGGCCTGCCGCTGACCGACGTCGAGTCTGGCTTTCTGTGGGCGGCGTTGCTGATTGTGGTGTCGTCGATTTCTGCCTACCTGGTGATGAAGCGCATCGGCTTGATCAGGTAGCCGGTCATGGCCAAGCCATTGCGGAGCAGGGTACGCGCCGGCGCGATGGGCGGCGTCAGTCTGCTGTTGGGTCTTGCTTATGCCGGTCCGGCGGATGCCGCCGACATTCCGCCCAAGGACGCCAGGCAAATCCTGGCCGACTGGGGCATCGCGTTTTCGGCAACCTATATCGGCGAAACCCTCGGCAATGCCTCTGGCGGCATCCGCCGCGGTGCGATCTATACCGGCCGGCTCGATCTCGGCACCGATGTCGATCTGGAGAAGGCGATTGGATGGCCAGGCGCGACCTTCCACGCCAACATCTTCCAGATCCATGGCGACGGCCTGTCGCGCGATTATGTCGGCAACCTGATGCTGGTGAGCGGCATCGAGGCGCTGCCGGCGACTCGCCTCTACGAGATGTGGATCGAGCAGTCGCTGCTCGGCGGCAGGCTGATGATCAAGGTCGGCCAGCAGCCGTCGGATATCGAATTCATCGACAGCAAATACGACGATGTCTTCGCCAATTCCGCTTTGGGCTGGCCGGGTATCACCGGGGTCATTCTGCCGAGCGGCGGGCCGTCGCCGCCGCTGGCGGTGCCCGGCATTCGCATCAAGGCGCAATTGTCCGAGCGCATCACCGCATACCTTGCGGTGTTCGACGGCGACGCCGCGCCGCAGGGTCCCGAAGATCCGCAGATCAAGAATCCGAACGGGCTGTTGTTTCGCGTCAACGACCCGCCATGGTTCATAGGCCAGCTCAAATACGGTTTCGAACTCGGCGCCGCCGCCCTGCCGGGCTCGATCACCGGCGGGGCGTGGTATCATCTCGGCACCTTCGACGATCAGCGCCTGACCGCGCAGGGCTTGTCGCTCGCGGATCCCGCGGGATCGGGCGAGCCGGTGGCGTTGCGGCGCAATCAAGGGTTCTTCGCGGTCTATGAGCAGAGGCTGGCGCGCAGCGCGCTTGATCCCGACAAGGGCATCGGTCTGTTCGCACGCGTCTCGGTCAGCCCGTCCGACCGCAATCTCGTCAGCGTGTATATCGACGGCGGAATTCAGTTCACCGGTTTCAGCGAGAGCAGGCCGAACGACAAGATCGGCTTTGCGATGACCTATGCCCGGATTTCCGACGGCGCGCGTCAGTTCGATCGCGATATCCAGCAATTCACGGGAATCGCAAGCCCGGTGCGCGACTACGAAGCGATTCTCGAAATGACCTATCTCGCGGAAGTCAAAACGGGCGTTTCGATCCAGCCGTTGCTTCAATACGTCGTGCATCCCGGCGGCGGCACCGTCGATCCCACCGACGCCACACAGACCCAACGCATCAAGGATGCCGCGGTGTTCGGCGTCCGCACCACGATCAATTTTTGAAGACGCCGCGGACTAAACCAGCGCGTTCATCGCGATCAGCTGGCGGTAGAAATCCACGCTGAGTTTTGGGGTGCGGCGCTGGGTGTCGAAATTGACGTGATAAAGTCCGAACCGCTTGTCGAAGCCGTCCGGCCATTCGAAATTGTCCATCAGGCTCCATTGGAAATAGCCGCGCACCGGAACGCCCTCGGAGGTCGCCCGCTGCAACTGCGTCAGGTAGTTGCGCAGATACATGATGCGGTCGAGGTCGTGGATTTTGCCGTCGGCGGCAGGCCGGTCTGTCGCCGACGTGCCGTTCTCGCTGATGTAGATATGCTCAACGTTCCAGACTTTGGCGAGGTTGCGCGGTGCCCAGTACATTGCTTCCGGCCCGATCCGCAGCCAGTCCGATTCCATGTGCGGGAACGACGCCGGAAACGGGACGAGGGCGAAGCCATGTGCATCGTCGGTTGCCACCACGTAGTGCTGCGGCATGTAGACGTTGATGCCGACGAAATCGACCGGGGAGGAAATGATCTTCAGGTCCTCAGCTGTGTACTTCGGAGCGTCCTTGCCGGCATAAGCGAGAAAGGCGTCGGTGTATTTTCCCTCCAGCATCACGGTGAGATAGCCGCCGTTCATCTCGCGCGTCGCGATCTCCGACGCCCGGATGTTCTCCGGCGTCTCAACGGCCGGCACGCAGGCGACGATGTTTTCGGCCGGGCCGACTTTGGTCCCGGCGCGGCCACTGGCGCGGATCGCCTGCACCGCCAGGCCATGGCCGAGCACTACATGGTGGCGCACCTGGTTCAGGCCGGCCTGCGGCAGCTTGACGCCCGGCGCCATTTCGACCGGGCCGCTGCCATAGCCGAAATCGATGAAGGTCGCGGATTCGTTGATCGTGAACATGCTGTTCACGCGATCGGTGAGGTGCTGCGCGACATAGCCGGCATAATCGCCGAACGCCTTTGATGTGTCGCGGGATTGCCATCCGCCAAAACGTTCCTGCAGCGCCTGCGGCAGGTCCCAGTGATACAGCGTGGCGAAAGGCTCGATGCCGTTGGCCAGAAGTTCGTCGATCAGCCGGTTGTAGAAATCCAGGCCTTTGGGGTTCGCGGCGCCGCTGCCTTCCGGAAAGACCCGCGGCCACGCGATCGAAAAGCGATAGGCGGTGACGCCCAGCGCCTTCATCAGCTGCACGTCTTCCTTGTAGCGGTGATAGTGATCGGCCGTGCGATCGGCGTTGCTGTGATCGCGGATCTTCCCGGGCGTGTGCGCGTAGCGGTCCCAGATCGACGGACCGCGGCCGTCCTCATCGACGGCGCCCTCGATCTGATAGGCCGAGGTCGCTGTGCCCCAGACGAAGTCCTTCGGGAAGCTTCGTTCCCCTGCGTTTATCGGGTTCGCCGGGGCCGATTGCGCCCGGTCCATATCAGCCAAGCTGGTCGAGGCGCCGAGGGCCAGCGATCCCGCAGCCTTTGCAAAATGACGGCGCGTAAAACGTTTGAGCACCGGCCCTCCAGTCATTCCTAAAGTGCCAACACGGCTCAATGGCGCAACATTGCCATGCACGGTCTCGTATATTCAAGGGATGCCGCTTATTGTACCGAAATCCTCGCAGATGATCGCGAAGCCGCAGCAAGAGCGCGGCTTCGTCACGGACACGTGAGACCTACGGGGGATTCAAATATGGAATATCGACGCCTCGGACATTCCGGCCTGCGCGTGCCGGTCCTCAGTTTCGGCACCGCTACCTTCGGCGGCAGCAATGATTTCTTCAAAGCATGGGGCTCGACCGATGCAGGCGGTGCATCGCGCCTGATCGACGTCTGCCTCGATCACGGGATTTCGATGTTCGACAGCGCCGACGTCTATTCCGACGGTTTGGCCGAAACCATTCTGGGCGCTGCGATCAAGGGCAAGCGCGACCGTCTGCTGATTTCGACCAAGGCGACCTTTCCCCGCGGCGACGGGCCCAACGATTTCGGTTCGTCGCGGCAGCATCTGATTTCCGCGGTGGACGGCGCGTTGCAGCGGCTCGGTGTCGATCACATCGATCTGTTTCAGCTTCATGGTCAGGACTACAACACGCCGGTCGAGGAAACCCTCGCCGTGCTCGATCAGCTCGTCCGTGCCGGCAAGATCCGCTACATCGGCTGCTCGAATTTTTCCGGCTGGCACCTGATGAAATCGCTGGCGGTGTCGGAGCGCTATGGTTACCCGCGCCATGTCGGCCATCAGGCGTATTACTCGCTGCTGAACCGTGACTACGAATGGGAACTGATGCCGCTAGGGCTCGATCAGAGCGTCGGCGCCATGATCTGGAGCCCGCTCGGCTGGGGGAAACTCACCGGCAAGATCCGCCGCGGTCAGGCCGCGCAACCCGGTACCCGCGCATACGACATCGCCGGCACCGGACCGCGTTTCGAGGAAGAGCGGTTGTTTCGCATTGTCGACGCGCTCGACATCATTGCCAAGGAGACCGCAAAGACCATCCCGCAGGTCGCGCTCAACTGGCTGCTGCAGCGGCCGACCGTGGCGAACGTCATCGTCGGCGCCCGCAACGAGCAGCAGCTCGTCGAGAATATCGGCGCGGTAGGATGGAGTTTGACCGCGGAGCAGGTCGCCAGGCTCGACACCTCGAGCGACGTGTCACCTGCGTACCCGGTCTGGCATCAGCGCGGCTTTCCAATGCTGAACGAGCGCGGACAGTCGTCCATCTGACAGGGCCTTGAGGGCAGATCAATGCGATGGCCGCTCGCGGCAAACGTTCCTGCGCGGTCGATCTGCCCGATGTCCCACCTTGTGGATATCCTTGTATTTGCTGAATAATCAGCATTTTGGTGTTAAACGGGAGGCTCGACGATTCGCGTATAGAGAGACCGCCATGGCCCAACCCACACCGCGCGCCGATGCGCTGCGTCAGATGCGCGAAGCCAAATTCGAAGCCGAGCAGAGGCGTCTGAAGCAGGAATCGGTCAAGCCCGCCGAGCCGAAGCCTGCCGCGGTTAAAGAGCCGAAGCCCGTCGTGGCCAAAGAGCTGAAGCCTGCCGTGGCTGAGGAGAAGTCCACCGCGGTGAAAGAGCCGGCAAAAAAGGCCGTGAAGAAAAAGGCCGCGGCCAAAAAGGCTAAAAAATAATTCAGAACCGGGTCGGAGCCATCAGCGCAGTGCGTTGGCTTCCGCCAGGATCCACATCCGCAGCAGCTGGACATCGCGCGACTTCATCTTGGATTCGTGCATCAGCAGGTAATAGGCGCCAGCGCTGGAGATCGACGGCTTGAACAGCTGGACCAGCCGATCGGCGTCCTTGTGCAGCGACAGCAGCACTTGCGGGACGATGGCGATGCCCTGGCCGCGCAATGCCGCTTCCAGCGACATGAAGAAATGTCCGAATTCGAGTTTCTTCTTCTCCGCCGATGGCACCACGCCCTGGGCACGCAGCCAGTCCGGCCAGGCGAAGCGACGGGTCGAAGTATGGATCAGCGGATAGGCGAGAAGCTCGCTGGCCTTGCCGACGCTCTTGGCCTGC